>JAYPDK010000035.1:0-16983 GCA_038125145.1 Candidatus Poseidoniaceae archaeon | reverse complement strand
TTCATCATCGACGCGCCTGCCAACAAGGTCGCTGGCCTTGACCTCGCCGACGTGGACGTGGATGTCCTTGGCCGAACCCATCAGAAAATCGGCTTTGGCAACCATCGAGGCAACCGATTCACCATCACCGTCCGAGGGTGTGCACACCAAGACGGCACCCCAATGACGGAGATGGAGGCGCTTGCGGAGGTCGAAGCCATTCGGACGTCCCTCGAAGCATCGCTTGGCCCTGAACGGTTTCCAAACTGGATCGGGCCACAACGTTTCGGCTCCGGTCGGCCCGTGACGCCGGTCGTTGGCCGACACATCATCGCCGGTGATTTCGAAGCCGCCGTGATGGCGTACCTCTCCATGCCGGGAGAGGACGAAGCAGAGGATGCTGCAACGTTTCGACAACGCATTCGCGAGGAAGGAGTGACCGAGGAGGTCATTGCGGCATGCCCCGATTGGATGGACTTTGAGCGCCGCATGGCGAGCCACCTCCTTGAGCGGCCCGAGGACCATGTCGGCGCGTTCCGAAGGTTGCCCAACAACCTGCAACTCATGACCGTTCATGCCCTTCAGTCCGTCGTCTTCAACCGGGCACTGCACGCTCGCATCGAAGCAGGCCTGCCCCTTTCGGAACCCGTCGAAGGCGACCTTGTTGGAATCGTGGACGAGCGAGGTCAACTCGAATCCAAGGGCATCGTCGAGGTCGAGGCGCGGACGGCCAGCCGCATTGCCAGGAACTGCAGGCTTGGTCGCCTGACCGTGACCGGCCCCCTGCCTGGTCAAGACATCGGCGTCGCCGGAGGAACCCCGGGGTCCATCGAGCAGGGCGTCATCGACGCCATGGGCCTCAACGGTGTGGAATGGAGGGTCGAAGCCATCCCGCGCTTGTCGACAAAAGGTGCCCGTCGCGCCCTGGTCACAGGATTCGAGGAATTCACCTGCGAGGCCGTCCCGAAAGCCAGCGATGTCACCCTCGACGGGCGATGGAGCAAGGGGCCACGCGAAGGGGACCGATGGCACCCTGATGGCGCCTGCCTCAAATTTCGATTCACGCTCTCCAGTGGCGCCTACGCCACCACCTTGCTCAGGGAATTCATGATGGCCCCCTTGGACCATCTTGGTTGAACCGGCTGACCCACCGAACAGCCAATCCGCGGTTGCGGTTCTGAAGGACCAACGTTGGCCAACGGGGTTGGTGCTTGATCAGATCAGGCCCATCGAAAGGACTTCGATTTCACCCACGCCGTGGATCTCGGACATCTTCGCCTCAAAGGCGTCCGGCAGACCAGGTCCATCGTTCATCTTCACGTGAACCTGAACAAATTTGAGGCCGAACGCGAGGGGCTTGATTTCCACTGCTTGGACATCGTACACGTCGTCTGCAAGGCCGAGCACCGTGGACGCAATGGCCTCTGGGTCGACGTCTTCAACTTCGGTGTGCGGGTTGACCTTGTACGTCATCACAACTTCGCCCATCATCTCACCTCAGGGTCCTTGGAAGGAGCAGGAAGGGCACTTGTAGAGCACCCCTTGGTTCCGGCTGCGGGGGCTGCGGCCAATGGCGCTGCCACAGCCGGGGCAGGGGAAACTGGTGGAGCCGCTGTCGGTGAGCGGGACGCCGGACGTCGTGCAGGTCGTGGCCCTCTCGGTCATCATTCCACCTCGGATGCCCCGGCCACGGCTCCCCCCTCTTTATGCTTGCTTAGACGGAAGGGGTCCATCGAGGACCACGAGGCGGCCATGCCGCCCCGTGCTGACGACGAGCGACCCGTCACGTTCCCGACACCAGCCTCGGAGCAGGCGAATGGACGTCCCTGGAGCAACACGATCGACGTCGTCACCCCACAAGACAAGACCGACGATACCAGTGTCGTCTCGTGCACACGCTGCAGCCATGGGACCAGTGAATTTGTCTCCAACAACCAATCGGCGTGGATACCGCCGAAGGACGATGAGGTCCAACCGGCTCACAGGGCGGTCTGCCGTGAGGTCAACAACGCGCATTCGAGGGGAGGCCATGTCCGGCCATGTCCGACCTTTACCCACTTCAATCCTGACCTGAGCCACGCCGAACAACACGAAACCCGCTCGGCGTCGCATCCACCTCGTCGTCGGTCACATCGAGCCGCTGCGTCATCAACGCCTCAAAGCGGGCGCCAACGGTTGCGGAGGGCGCAGACCACGGGGTGTGGTTTCTGCACACGAGGTACACTTCAGAAGAGGAATTTCGGCTCGCGTCGGGTGAGAAGCGTCGCACCTTCGAAAAATGGGGGCGCACGCACCCGATCAATTCCTCAACACCGAGGCCTTGGAAGAGTTTGGTCACCAAGGCGCCACCTGGAGCGAGACGGGGGAGTCCAAAGTCAAACACCATCGCGACGAGATCGAGCGCAACGCTCTGGTCGATGTCCCAGTTCCCCGTGATGTCGGGAGAGATATCGGACACGATGGCGTTGACCTCCCTGCCAGCAAGCACATCGAGCAAACGCTGCTGAGTGAACGGGTCTGTCACGTCTCCGGTGAGCAAGGTCGCACCCTCCAGCGGTTGCGTCGCCTGAAGGTCGATGCCAACAACAACACCTTGCTCGCCGACGGTTTCAACGGCCACTTGGGTCCAGCCACCGGGGTGGCAGCCGACGTCAAGCACCACGTCGCCTTCCCGCATCAACTCGAAACGGGACTGAATTTGCTTGAGTTTGAAGGCGGAGCGTGCGCGGTAGCCGCCGGCTTTCGCCTGCCTCCTCCAGCCGTCGCGCCGATGGTTTTCCACCCAGTGGTCTGCCATGACGCTCATGTGATGGCTCGACCGGCCCGTCAAGAAGCCTCCGACCCCCGTGGGCGACGGAGAGGCTTCTTGGGGCAGTGTGGCTCCCGTGCGGCATGAGCGCCCACCAACGCGTGGTCGCCGCGGCGCTGCTGGCCCTCCTCCTTCTCCCCATCACCAACGCCGGTGCGGTCCGTGTGGACCCGGAAGACTCCTTTGCGACGGAGGTCGTTGCAACCGCCAAACGTGGCGTGTTGGTGGAAGAACTGACCGCCACCTGGTGCGAGGTCTGCGCCGAGGTGGACCCGTACCTCGCCGAAGTGGCGGACCGGCACGGCACCCGGCTGGTGCTGGTTGGGCTGCACGATGACGACGGCCGAGACGGCGTCTCGAGCGCTGCTTCTGCCGCCCGTGTCGAGCGATGGCGCACCTTGCATCCAGACCTCGGCAGCACACCCTCGTTCCTCGTTGAAGGCGAGGCCCCCTTGGTGGGACGGGACGCGTGGACCGATGTCACGCGACGGCTGCTGGCCATCGAAGGGAGCAGGGACACGGCCACGGACGTCGGGATGACCCTCAACCGAGCAGAAGGGTCGCTCAACGTGGACGGTGGCGTGCAGGCAGAAGGGCGACAAACCACACTCATGCTGCTGCAGCACGACCGCACCGCACGTGATGGAAGCGTGGAGGTGGCCGAGGGCAGCGTGTATGAACGCGTTTTGATCGAGCTCCATGTGCGCAACAGAACGGGCGCGTGGACATCAACCTGTGATGGAGGCTGCATGTTGCAACCTACGTCCTCGTCGACCTTCAGCGCGGACCTGGCCATTGAGCGGTTCAGCCTGGTGCTGGTGAACGAAATCGCCGACGAGGCACTGGCACCGGGGGCGGACACGTTGAGCGACGCGGTGGTTGAAATCGCCGTCCGTCCCAGCGCCGTCGAGGCGCCCAACGGTCAGCGCTGGCTGCTCATCGCCGCCTTCGCGGCTGGCGGGATCTGCATGATGCTCATCCCGCGGAAGATTCCGGAAATCATCACGAACAGCGCGGAAGACGAATGATTTGCGCCGCCGCAGTCAGGATTGCGCCGATTTTCAACCATTTGTCGTGCACGAGCAGGAAACCTCTATACGGGGCCATGCCGATTCTGTATCATGGACACACAAGGTTGGGACGTTGCGTGGGAAGAAAGCACGGAACGAGAATGGTTTGTGGAATACACGGTGGTGGAAGGCGGCAGCACAACGCGGCACCTGTCGGTCCTTTTGGGTGAAGGCCCGGAGGAGGTGAAAGCAGCGCTTGTGGATGAGATTCGCGCCATCTACCCGGAATCGACGCACCTTGAGGTGACGGTGCTTCGGCTCGAAACCATCGAAGCCGTCGACGAGCCGGAACATGCCGGGTGGCACGTCCCCTGATCACTTCGGATCTGGTCGGGCTGCGTCACTCCAGGTCCCGTTCTCCATCATGCGCCACATCCGCCACGAGGTGAAGAGGACCAGCACGTTGGCAAGGTGGGCCGTCGAACAGTACTGGCACAGTTTTTCGATTCGAATTTCGTACGAAACGAGCAGGAGGATCACGCCCATTCCACCCCCAGTGAGCAACAGCATGGCTTGGACGGCCCGTCGACCGTTGGGGGCATCGGGTTCCTTCTGAAGCACAAGACCCGCGTACAGGAGGACCGTGAACACGCCAACCCCGACAAGGCCCCAGGGGAGCCCAATGAGTGGAGCATAACCATAGGTATCGTGCCCAATGACGTCGTCGCACGAAAACAGGCCATCGCTGGCGCAGAAATCCCCGCCCAGTTGACTCAGGCGTTCGTGAATCCACCACGTGTGAGCGGAAACGATGAGGCCGCTGAGCATCACCAAGAGCAGGCCGGCGATCTGACGTCCCCTCACCGAGCCCAACGACGGCCACGTCTTGGACATCAGCGGCGCCAGGCGGGCCCCAAACGGTAACGTGAGAAGGAAGCCAACCATCATGGGGATGGCTTCAACGGCGAGGATCAGGTTGGCATTCACGGCCACGTTCACACCGCCGCAAGCGAGGCCACGGCTTCGGCTGCGGACTGGTAGACCTGCGTGTTGGCGCTGGACCACGCAACAATGCCGTCGGGTTGGATCACGAAGTAACTCGGCGTACCGCGCATGCCCCAGGCCGTGAAGACGTCACCGTCGATGTCGTCCACGTACGGGAAAGCGTGGGGGGAACCGCCACGGTTGGCGCAATCGGCCTTGTTGCAGGTCTCACCAGTGGTCATGTCCCTGAAGGCCTGAATTTCGGCCCGAGAAGAATCGTGTCCGTTGATGTTGAGTTCCGTGGCCACGGCGATCACCTGAACGTCTTCGTTGTTCCAATCGCTGTTGGACGCGTCAAAGTACGCGTCCCAGTCACCGACCTCAGCCGCGCTTTGGACGCAGTATGGGCAATCCGTGTCCATGAATTCAAGGATGATCCACTGCCCTGGTTCGCCCTCCTTCCACGAGGCGTCGAAGTAGTCCTCCAGGCTAAACTCGACCCAGCCGTCTCCGTCGTAGGCCACGCCCTCAATCGCGGGAGCACGTTCGCCGACGTCGGTGCCAAGCGCGATGGGGTCGGCCGTCATGGCCACGACGAGAAGCACCACGGCAAGCAACACGGAGACCATCAGCAACGGGCTGTCCGTGATGCCGGCTTCCTCGTCGTCACGCAGGCGCATGGGACGCCCTACCGCCGCTAGGCTATGAAGGCTGAGGACACGCTCTCAGTCCTGCTCGGCAACAATCTCACGCAAGAGCAGTTCCGCCGTCTGGCGAACGGCGGCCTCGCTCGCTGCACGTGGCTGGAATCCGCTGGCCACGAGCCGGTCAATGGCGAGGCGTGCGCGAGGAATGTCACCTGCCCATCCCCGCGAACCACCCGTGTAGGAGATCTCCGCGTCGACCCCGACGACGTCGATCACGATCTCGGCAATGCGACGAACGGAGCACGTGTCCTCGGTGCCGAGGTTCATCAGGGTGAACGGGGCATCGTGCTGCCCAATGATGTGCATCATGGCGTCCACACAATCTTCGACCAGCATGTAGGACTTTTCTTGCCGTCCATCGCCCAGCACCTCGAGGTTGTCGGGGGTCGCGCGGAGTTTGTGGATGAAATCGAAAATGACGCCATGGGTCCCGCGGGCCCCGATGATGTTCGCGAAGCGGAACACCCACGCGCGGAACCCAAAGGTCCCGACGTAGGCACCAATGAGCCCTTCACCCGCAGCCTTGCTTGCGCCGTACAGCGAGATGGGAATGCACGGGCCATGGTCCTCCGGCGTTGGCAGCGGGGCATCCTCGCCGTACACCACCGAGGAGGAAGCAAAGGCAATTTCAGTCACGCCATGCCGACGCATCGACTCGAGCACGTTGTAGGTGGCCACGGTACCGTGTTGGAGGTCGGTGTCCGTGACGCGGGTGCCAAGACGAATGTCGGGGTTGGCGGCGAGGTGCACGACACGGTCCACGCCTTCGAAGTGGGGTGCGGCAGCCTCCAGGTCGCGCAGGTCCACGTTGACGAAGGTCACCCGCTCGTTTCCTTCGTGGTGTGCGAGGAATTCGAGACGGCCGCTGGACAAGTCGTCGAGGACTTTGACCGACGCTCCGGCCTCGACAATGCGGTCGACAAGGTGTGAACCGATGAAACCAGCGCCACCGGTGACAAGCCATTGCATGGTGGAGGCTTTGGACGCACCTGCATTGAGGCTTTTCCTCAGCATCGGCTTCAAGGGGGTTGAGGAAGAGCCCCGAGGTTGCCCACGAGGCAAGAGGGAACGGGATGCCCACGAAGAACAAGGAACAGGAGATGAACGAAGAAGAAGCAGGGGCGGCCACCAGCACGCTCGTCGGGTACGTCCGACGAAGCGGTGCCGGGGGTGCGCTGAAGGTGTCCATCGACACCGAGGCCATCCAGGCCTGCTCGACGTACACGACCAGCGATGGGCGTGCCTACGTCCCGCTCGTCATCTCGCTCCGTGCGCTGCAGCGCGTGCTCGACGGTGAGCGCGCGGTGACGACGATCAGCCAACTGGTCGACTGAGCGGTCACGCAAGCGATACGACCTACGCCAACCGGCGCGGCCGACCGCCCGGTGCTGCGGCACCGGAGCGGTCCACACTCATTTCTCCTCGTGAGCCCCATATGGACTAAATAGGACATGACGGAGCCAAACCTTCGTGGATGGGACCACGTCGAGGCCTCGCCGGGTGATTGCCGGCATGCCCGTGTTCAACGAAGAGGAGACCATCGGCACCGTGGTGATGCTCGCCCTTCAGCACGTGGACGAAGTCATCTGCATCGACGATGGCTCCTCCGACGCAAGCGCACGCATCGCCGAAGCCTGCGGTGCGACGGTGATTCGGCATCGCGTGAACCGAGGCTATGGTGGCGCGCTGAAGACGCTGTTTCGGCACGCTCGCGGCTTGGACGTCGACGCTCTTGTGATCCTTGACAGCGATGGGCAGCACAACCCCGCCGACATTCCTGCCTTGCTCGCCCCAATCGAAGCAGGTGAAGCCGACTTCACCATCGGCTCCCGCTTCGTGAACGGGGGGGGCGGGTCCGACATGCCGGCCTACCGAAGGCTTGGCATCAAGGTCATCACCGCGACCAGCAACCTCTCGAACGACCTCGGCGTTCGAGACACCCAGTCCGGGTTCCGAGCGTTTTCAGCAAAGGCCCTCCAGCTGCTCCGCTTTGACGCAGAAGGCATGGAACTCTCGCTTGAAATGCTCGAGGATGCTCACGAGAAGCACCTTTCCGTGCGCGAGGTGCCCACCGTTATCCGGTACGATGTCCCGAAGGGGTCCAACTACACCGCAGTATCCCACGGGTTCACGGTGTTGTCGTGGGCGTTGATCTCGTTGTCCCAGAAGAAGCCCTTGCTGGTCCTTGGCGTTCCCGGGATGGGCCTCTTCGCCACGGGGGCAGCCATGGGGATGAACCTGGCACAAAACGTCACCACCACCCTCGACTCTGTGCTTGGCCCCGGCCTTACCGCTGTCTGGGTTGGCGTCCTCGGCCTGAGTTTGATGGCCGCGGGTGTCGTGCTTCAAGGCGTTCGGAGCCTGCTCCGCCACCTCATCGTCGACCATTTCGGCATCGATTGAGGCACCGCTGAGGGGCATGTCCTAAGGCAGGAGGAGCCTGCCTCACCCATGGCCGGGAGCGACACGCGCGCGCCCGGCCCATCCGAACCCACCACCCGGTCCGGGAACGCCTTGCAGGTGACCCGTGCGGCCACGGAAGCATGGGCTCGTCGAGCGATCAGCAAGGCCGAACACGGCGTGGAGGGCATGTACAACGCCGCCCTCACCTCCCCGAGGATGCTTCTGGCGGTGTGCATCATCGTTGCTGCTGTGCTTGGAAACGTCGGCCTCTCCTTTCAGGAACAAATCGATGACGACGTGGAGATCTTCCTCCCCGACGATGCAGAATCGACCGACCTGCTGCTCGAGGTCCGTGAGGAATGGTCGACCGACCTCGCGATCATCTACGTTCAGACCTCGAACGCTGCGCTGGGCGGCGGAAGGGGCGAGAACATCTCCGACGAGGCCATCCTTCGAGAGATGTCATGGGTCGAAGGGGACGCCGACAATGCGGATGGCGGTGCTCGAAGCCGCGGCATCGATTGGAGCAAGACCGACCATGGCCGCGACGATGGCATCCTCTGGATCCTGTCCCCGGCGCAGGTCATCAAGGAGGCCAACTCAGCCGACGGACGCTTCAACCGATCTGCGTGCAACCATGGGATCAACACAAGGCTCCCGCTCACCTTGGATTGCGACGTTATCCCCGGGGGTGGAGACTACGTCATTCCCGACCAGGACCGCATCGATGCGCTCATCGAAAACCTCGGAGGGGCCTTCACGTCGATGGTCCGCGACACCAACGACAACGACCCAACGGTCGACAGCGACGGGGACGGGGACCCGACCAACGATGCAGATGGCGATGGCGTGTGGGACACGGCCGCCATTGTCGTTGGGCTCAACCACGACCTCGAGCGAACCGAGTTCAGGGATTTTGAGGCCTTGCTTGCCCACGTGCAAGACGTCATCGATGAACGCCCAGATGGCCTGCGTGCCACGGAAATGACCGTGACTGGGCTGACGAAGGTCCTGGCCGACATCAGCGACGCCATCTACCAAGACCTGCTCACAATGTTGCCGTGGTCCCTGGCGTTTACGGTTGGCATCATCACCCTGTTGCATCGGTCCGCCAAGGTGGTGGTCATCACCGGGACACCGATCGTGCTCGCCCTCGCGGTGACCTTCGGTGGGACGGTGCTGCTCAACCTCACGTTGACGCCGATGATCGTGGCGACCTTCCCCATCCTCATCGGACTTGGCGTGGACTACGCCCTTCACATGGTGAACCGCATCGAGGAACGACGCCGGCACCACATCGACCAGATCAACGATGCCAACCGTCGCCGCCGCAGGCTTGGTGAGGCCGAGCAACCGGTGCCGGACCTCTGGGACCTCGACCTGTACCGAAGGTGCATCATGGAGATGACCCGAACCACCGGAGCGGCCGTGCTGTTGTCCGCCGTCACCACGGTGATCGGTTTCTCGGTGTTGATGGCACCTGCCATCGTCCCGGTGACCCCCATTCGGTCCGTGGGCGTCACCTTGGTGCTTGGCATCGCCTCAACGCTCGTGTTCAGTTGGCTCTTGGTTCCAACCTTGGCGTGGCTGCTGCGCTACAACCGACGAGCGACGGCCGCAGCATGGAGTCCGGTCAGCAAGGCACCTGTGCAACATTGGTACGCCGTCGTTGGCGTCGTGGTGATGGTCACCGCCGTGGGTGTTGCGAACCTCGATGCCTTGTCCGAACCCATCACTGGGTCGTCCGAAGCACCGGACGGGATCGATTCGCTTGAGAAACTCGCCACCTACTCGCAACAGTTCGACTCAGGTCAAACGTCGTTGTTTGTCTTCGATGCCTCGCAGCGTGCGAATCAGAACGGCACCGACAACATACGAGACCTGCCCGTGCTTGATGAAATTGACCGAATCGAGCGTCTCGTGACGCAGGTCGAGTCGACCAACACGACGAGCATCGTGCTCTTCCTCAGGTCAATCCCCGTCACCATCGAACTCGCAGGTGGCGTCACCCTGTACGAGGGAAGCCTGTGGGACCTGCTTCACGATGAGTGCTGGGAATCAAACGATCCGATCGAGTGCGGACCATGGCTCCTTCTCGAAGCCAGCGGAGAAGGGGGTCGAGAAGGCCTTCGTCGGGACATGGTGAACGTGGTGTTCGACACCCTGTCCGAAGAAGTCCGGTCCATGCTCCTGAACGAGGCGGGAACGAAAGCCATCGTTTACGTCGAACAGCCCTACATGAACCTCAACGTGGCCGCCGGGTTGCGAAACGACATCGATGACATCCTCGACGACGAACCCTTGTTGCAAAGCACGCGGTCTTCGCACTTGACCGGTGGCCTGCCGGTGTCCCTCGACATCAACGAAGGCATCCACGAAACGCAAACGCGCACCACGATCATCACGATGGCCGTGCTCACCCTCTTCCTCGTGGCCATTTTCCGGTCCCCACGGATTGGCCTCTACACCATGGTCCCGGTGGCCGTGGTCATCCTCTGGCAACCCCTGATGATGCGGAGCGGGGACGTCAACGTGAACATCTTCACGGCCATGATCGGCACCATCGTGTTCGGCATCGGTGTCGACGATGCCATCCACATGATGCACCGAATTCGCGAAGAAGGAGAAACCCCAACTGGGCTTGCGCACGCCGTGGAAAGCACGGGGCAAACCATCTTCGAGACGTCCGCGACGACGATTTCTGGTATCGCGGCAGGCTTCTTGGTCGCCTTCCCAGGACTTGTGAATTTCTTTACCATCATGGCCCTGCTCATCGCTGCAGCCTTCCTGACCAGTTGCTTCCTCCTGCCGGCATTGATCGCTGGTGAACTGGACCTTCGGTCCATGATCAAACACCGCGCACGCGCCGTCGATTTCAGCGGCGGCGTGACGAGCAGCGAACGCATGCAAGCGCTCGACGCCGTCCTCGAATGAGGTGGAGGGAGCGGGGAGTAAGCCCCTTTCTGTTCCCGTTGCCGGTGACCGCATTCAACTGTGCACCCTACCCGCCCCTCGGCGTGCCGCGTCGTCAGGGCTGTCTGGGCTTGCTCCGATGGGGCTGCTCGTCTCATCGCCAACGTGGGAACCTCCGTCCTTCGACATCATCGTTCACCCCACGCAACGTTCGTTTCTGCTGCATTGACCTGATCGTCTCCGACCTGCCGCTTGTGCGGCCCATCTGCACTGTGGAGAGGGGACTTTCCTCAGAGTCTGGCTCTGTCAGCGGTCCTCCCACTCCCTCCAAGCGGAAGGGCGCGGCCGATGTTTTCAACGCATCCCTCATGGGCGGTTCTCGGTGCGTGCGAACCTGAACGCAGCCCCCCCGATGAGCGTGGCCCCCAAGAGCATAACCAAGGCACCTCCGAGGCCGCCACCCGCCAAGCCGAACACACCCGATCGTTGGGCGTCGTCAATGAGGTGCGTGTCCCCAACGCTGGTGGTCCCGTCCACGAGGATGTATTCGAATCGGACCGGTCCCGAAAAGGTCGGAACCCAGGTTCCCTCGTACCCGTCGACCACGCCTGGTGGGATCGACAAGGACCTGGCGTCGATCCTCGTCCGGGTACCGTCGCCGGCGACCACCTCAACAATGACCTGAACGTCGCCGGCACCCTTCCCGGAATTCAACACGGTGTACCCGTAGTGGATGGAGCCCCCAACGTACCCAGCGTCGACCCGTTCAAACGGCGTCGTATCGAAACCGAACACGGGAACGCGCTGTTCCAACAACCACACACCAAGGGGGTCGGTGGGAGCGTTGCCTTCCTCGTCAAAGGGCTGGCCGGCGAGGTCGCTGCCAACGACCCAAACGCGAAGTTCGAGCCGCTGTGTCCGAAGTTGGTCGGGAACGGCCGCGTCAAGGTCGAGGATCGCTCGAAGCGGCAGTCCCTCGCCCGCGTTTCTGGCACCTCGAAGCAGCATCGGTTCGGTTCCGTTCGCGATGGTTTCCCCCGCCAACCCGAAACCGCTGACCATCACGCGCCATCCCAACGACACGTCCCCGAGGCCGACGTCCTCGTTCACCCGCACGTCCACGACCACCGAAGACCACGCGTCCTCGAGCAAGACCGTCCCCATCCGAGGCGCGGTGAGGGCCGTGGTGTACGGGGCCGCGACGTCAACGGTCAACCGACGCACGAAGGCGTCGGCTCCTCGATGCACCAAACCATCGGGGGCGTCCACCACATGAAGCAGCAGTCCATGCGTCCCGGATGACGTCGGTGCGATGAGGGAGAGGTGCACCTGCCCATCCTCGATGGTCCCGTTGCTTCGTGAATCGTCCAAGAGGGCGGCGATCTCGAGCGGATGCATGACGTCGCGCCCGGAGTGCACCCACCGGAATCCAGCATCGACGGTGAGCGAGGACGACGGTCGAACCTGAGCCTGACCGTCCTCGAGGAGGTTCCCGTCCGCGTGAACGACGACGGTTTGTGGATTCACCTCGACTTCAGACGAGGCGCGCCACGCGAGGTTTTCGAAGCGGCTCGAGGTGAATTGCCCACCCCGGTCTTCCACGGTCACGGAAGGCACCCTGCGCGCTGAGGTGTCCGGGTCAAAACCCCATTCGATGGACAGGTCGATCTCAAGCACCCCTTGAGCGGGGAAGGGGCTGGGGCCTTGCCCTGTCGCGTGCAAGGTGCAACTGTGGATTCGAAGGAACGCGTGCTCCTCCTCGCACCCCGTGGTCGGCGTCCAGCGGAGGCTCAATGCATCGTCCACGTCCAAGTCAAGATCAACGACCACAGAGGCGACATCGCTGACGCCGTTGTCGTCCCCCAACGGAACGTGGAGTGAAACCCGTTCATCGGGATGCAACCACACCGGAGCCTCCACCGACCACGAGGCACTTGAGAGGTCGCCGGACGTTGGCGCGGTGTCGGCCGACACCTGAACGATGGACATTGGCTGTGTGGCGTTGCCCACCCCGAGCAGAGGGTGCCCTGCCGCGTCAGCGATTCGGTAGTAAAAGGCATACCAGTCACCGTCCCGGGCAGCGGATGCATCCAGCGTGAATGCGTAGGTGCCCTGCAGGAAGGTCAGATCCTCCGGTACGCCAAGCGGCATCGCAATGAATTCCGACCCGTCGATGCCCCTGTCGCCGTCGAGGTCGTCCACCCACGAACGCCACACTACGGCCTGACCACGTGACGGGAGCACGGGCCGGTCCCCCACGAGGAGATGGTGCTCATGGTCCCGTGCCTGTGGGAGGTGGGTGCGGTTGGGCGTGCTGGTTCCAAGGAGCACGGGCGCAACGGTGTCCAAGGCGAAGGTGGCAGACGCGTCGGTTTCGTCCACCCGATCTTGCCCCTTGAGCGGTTCGAGGTCGATCCGAACGTCGATCTCAGGCACAAAGGAGGGGACGGTGAAGGGGAACCGTGCGTGACCGTCGGTCACCGATGAGGTCGAGCCAACCTCGACACCGTTGACCCGCACGCGCAGCATGAGGTCTCCAGGACGAGGTGCTGCGGCCATCGCCACGTGACTGAACCCAACATCCACCTCAACACTGGCTTCATCGCCGGGAGCGAGCCAGCCCTCGCCGGGCAACGCCGCAAAACCAGAGGAGGTCGACACCCACCACGACGTGACCCCCACGTCGTGGGCGATGCCGCTGAAGGAACCGAGTCCGAAGGAACGGGAGGCCGGCAACATCGGGCCTGTTGGCGCCACGAGCGAGAGCGACAGCACAGCGCTGGGTTCGTCGCCCCACGCCACAGGCAGACGGAAGGTCATGGAGACCCATGCCGTCGTCCCGAAACCACCTGCGTCGGCCCCCCCATCGCTGTCCGATGCGGTCCATTCCAGCGCCATTCCCGTGTGTGTGCAATGGTCCATCGTCTCGCCGCTCAGAGGAAGGGCGGAGACAGGGCAGTCCACCGTTGCTGAAGCCCCGGGAGCGTGCAGGACCAAACGCGTGGACCACCCTTGGGTCACCATGTCCGCAAGAAAATTCGAGCTCCCAAGGGCCGTTGCGTCGAACGTGGCGTTCATCTCGTACCAAGCATCACCGGGCACCAAGGTCATGACATCGGGAGTGAAATCAACGTCCACAACGTCGACGGAAACGGTCGTGCGGAGGTCGTCGACCGAGACGCGCACGGCACCGGCCGCTGCGAGCGACACCGGAAGGTGGAGCGTGCGCGTACCATCCACGGGCGAAACTTCGCCAAGCGCCCCGTTGAGGGCCACAACCAGCGGATGACCTGCCGTCAGGGTCGCATCGAGGCTGTGGTGGTAGGGGGCAAAGATGCCCCCAACCACGAGCACGCCTGTGGTGCTGGCCGTGCCGGAGAGCACGATGTCGACCTGCACCAGGTTCAATCCAACCGGTCCTGCATCCCGACCACCGGTCAACGCTTGGTTGAGCAACGCGAGGTCCACCGAGGGAAGCATCGTCTCGCCCTCGGCGAGGGCGTGCGTGACGTTGAGGACGCTGCTGACCTGCTGGTTGCCCACGTGCATGCTCATCGAGAGGCGGTCCATGCCCCCCGCGGGAGCGTCGAGCACCAGACCGAAGGCCTCCACACCAGAAGCCGGAAGGTACGTGCTGAACGAGAGGTCGGCCCCAGCGACCATGCTGGCTTCCTTCCACCCTGCACCGTCGATGAAGCGATCCTGCAGGCCAAGACGGCCGTGGGAGCGCTCCATCAACCCCCATTCACCTGCACCGTCCGCACCCACGTCCAGCATCGGATGGAGCGGGGCCGGGGATGGAAGCAGATCCACCATCAGCCGCCCAAGGGTCCACGACGAACCGGGCGTGTCTGGGACGATACGAAGCTGATACCGATGCGAGATGTCCGAAAGCGGAACCAAGCCTCCTTCGCCTTCGAGTTCCATCCAAGGCCCTTCGTCAAGGCTGATCTCAACGGACGCTCCGCTTGCTTCGTGCTGACTGACCAAGGCGCCAATGCCTGCTCGCGTGGTGCGCACCGGGCCGACGATAGCCCCCGTGACGGTCACCTCTTGGCTGGTCAGGCTCAACGTGGCGACCTCGTCAACAGATCCCCCGTTGTCGTTGAGCCAGCCGTGGAAGGGGGAGGTCTCCATCTCGTGGAGTACACGCCCCCCGATGCCTATGGCGCCGATGCGAGGGCCCCCCTCCGAACCCTCCTCAAGCGCGAGGTGCACCCGCAGAAGGGGGCGCTGCTGGGCGTCGATGGCTCCGAGGTCGATGCTGGTGGTGGACAAGGCCGTGAAACCCGGCACGGGGGTCCCGGTCATGGCGTCGAGGATCGTGACCTCCAACACCGCCCCGTCGGGCACCTCTGCATCGAGGTGAAGTCGCGCATGAGGAGCCCCATCGACCTCAGGGCCAAAGGGGGCGGAGGTCCAGTCGCCCACGCCTGTTCCTGTGACCCCACCGGTGGGCTCGATCAGGATGTCATCGAGGTTCCAGCCGGTGTACGTCACCGAGCCGTCGGACGTTCCAAGACCAAAGCGGACGGCGAAGTCCGAATTTCCCGCAATGTAGGTGGAGATGTCGTGTGAAACGGCGGTGAAACTCCCTTCGTTCATCGTCCCTGCGTTGCTCCAAACGTTGATCCATGCCCCTTGCGGGTTCTTCACCTGCACGTAAGCATGGTCCCATGAACTCGATTCCACACCGAGCCGCCGCATGTAACTCAACGTCCATGAACCCGAGCAACCGCTGCAATCCATCGACGGCGATGAGGCCCAATACTGGCTCATGGAATTCGGATACGAACCGTCGTAGGTGTACAACGCATTGCTCCCAGAAGCAACACCCCCTGTCGGACCAAGCGTGGAGTCGTAGCCGACCTTCCACACGTTTCCGCCCCCGTCGAGGGTCCAGCCGTGTCCAGGCGATTCAAAGTCCCAAAAGGCACCGTTCGGAAGGATCCTCAAGACGCTGCTGTTGACGTCCATGCCGTCGTAGACCACCCCTGAGGCGTTCCATGACGAAGGTCCCGTCCACGTGCCTGCCGTGCTGCGACCGAGGGCTGCTGGTTCCATGCTGAGGTCGATTCGCGCGATGGAGCGGCCGTCGTCGACGTCGATGGAAAGCCGGTCGTCCACACCTCCCTGCACACCACCAATCACGACGGTTTCGACATCGCCCAAGGCGTTGCTGGGTGAACCAACCCCAGCCTCGAGCGGCGCAGGGAGGCTCATGCTCCACGGTGCAAGCAACAGAAGGAGCAGCATCAGCGCGCCGCCTCGCAGCCGCTTGTGCATGCTGCGAGACGCTCGTTCACGCCATTGAATGCTTCGCCCTCCATCCCTGAACCTCCACGCATCTTCTTGGACCGGGAGGCATCAACATTCAACATGAACGTGGACGAAGCCAAGCGACGCGCGGGCATCGCCGCCTGCGACCATGTGAGAAGCGGCATGCGCGTCGGCCTGGGAACGGGAAGCACGGTGCACCACACGATTGTCGAACTCGCACGACGTCAAGACGAAGAAGGGCTCCAGATCGTCGGCGTCCCCACAAGTGAGGCCACGGCGAGCCTCGCGCGTGAGCTGGGCATCCCCTTGGTGGACCTCGATGAGGTCCCATCGCTTCACCTCGTCATCGACGGCGCCGATGAATTCGACCCGTCCTTCCACCTCATCAAGGGTGGCGGCGCCGCCTTGCTCCGTGAGAAGATCGTGGCCCAAGCATCGGGTGCCATGGTTGTGGTGGCCGACGACCGCAAGAAGGTCGACGTGCTCGGGGCCTTCCCCCTCCCCATCGAAGTGACCCCGTTCGCGGCACACACCACCGTCCGAGCGATCGCCGAGGTGCTTCAGTGCGAGGTGCGCCTTCGAGAGCAGAGCGACGGCCTCGTCGTCACGGACAATGGAAACCTCATCGCCGATGCGTTCACGGGACCACGGCTCACGGACCCGCAGGACACCGAGCGCTCACTGCTCCAGTTGGCAGGCGTTGTGCAGGTCGGCTTGTTTGTGGGCATGTGCGATGTCGTCTACCTCGCTGGCGCGAACGGCGTCGAACGTCTGCTCAACGCAAAAGGACGCCTCGGCGACTGAGCCCGAGTCCTTGATATACGGGAGTCGGGAGCCCGGCACGGGCCTGTAGCTTAGTCAGGTAGAGCGACGGACTCTTAATCCGTCGGTCGCGGGT
>JAYPDK010000034.1:0-17101 GCA_038125145.1 Candidatus Poseidoniaceae archaeon | reverse complement strand
AGTGCATGTTGTCGACAAGCCAGCATCCCTTCCTTGTGGACCATGCCATCGACGGGGTGCCGTACCATCCCGGCGTGATGGCCTTGGAGATGTTCGCGCAAAACGCCCTGCTGCTGATGCCCGGAACGTGCTTGGCTGGCTTCAGCGATGTGCGGTTTGGCCTACCGGTGAAGGTGATGCGGGACACGATGCTTGTCCGTGTCGAAGCGAACCTGCTCGAGTCGGGCGGCGGCAGGCACCGCGTGCAGTGCCGCCTCGTCTCCGACCTCGCCAACTCCGCGGGCGAGGTCTTTGGAGAGCGAGAACATCACGTCGCCGTCGTTCGCCTCGTGGATTGCTCGGACGATTTGACCGCTTTCCTTGCCGACGAGGTCGACCAGGTGCCTTCCATCGGCGTACCCACCGTTGGGGAACTCCGTCACCATCCGTCCTTCATTTACCTCAGGTACTTCCACGGTCCTCGCTTCCAAAGCCACGGTGGTGTGTTGGCCGGTGTGGGCGATGCTGATCTGCCCGGGGCGGACGGTATCGCCCTGATGCGCCACCAACTCCCCGCCTCGGATCAGTTCCTCGTTGAACAGGACGGTGAATCCGTCCTTCTCGAAGCGTTGCCCATGCTCATCGAGGCCGGGTTCCAAAACGCCGGGTTGGTGGCGATGGAAAGCGAAGGCCTGAGCAGCCTCCCGGTCGGCATTGAATGGAGCACGGTTCTGCGGGTGCCGGAGCGTGACGAGACCCTCCGGATGCGCTCCGTCCGAACAGCGACGGAAGAAGGAGGCGTCACGGTGCACGACGTCGTCGTGGTTGGTGATGAAGACGACCCGGTCATGGCGCTGTCCGGCCTCCGCCTGAAGGGCATGGCTCCCGTCCCTGAGGACCTCGCGGTGCACCTGGAGCGCTGAGGGCTCTCCATGGAGGTGCTGTCCCTTTCCTGGGCATCCCCTGTCCCTCGGACGCTTGTCTGCGTTGCGCCGCTCCCTGACCGCGTTCCCACCGAGGAGGAGCCGCTTCCAGCGCTCGTGAGCAGGAACGAATGGGATGGTTTTGCCACCGAGAAGCGTCGATTGGAGCACCTTGGTGGTCGCTTGCTCCTCGCAGAAGCCCTCTCGATGTGGTGGGGTCAACGAGGTTCGCTGCTGCACGTTGATGCGGTTGAGGTGCGACGGGACGAGCAGCGTGCACCACATTTGCATTGGCTGCCGGGAACGTGGCGGCGTGAACCCTTGCCCACGGTTTCGATCGCTCACAGCAACGGCATGGCCGCGGTTGCGCTTGCTTCACCCGGGTGGCGCCTCGGTGTGGACATCGAACCTGCGGACCGCGCCATCGCTGCAAACGCATGGGATTTCTTTGCCAACGAAGAGGAGCGTGCGTCCTTTGCTGGCCCCCAGGATGCCCTTCGTGCGTGGGTGAGCAAGGAAGCGGTTCAGAAGGCGCTCGGGCGAGGGATGCACCTGAATCCGCGCACCGTCCTCGTCGACGCGGAGGGGCAATGCTCGGTCGATGGTGCTCGACTTGACGTTCAGCATTTGCGGCACGGTCACCTGCTGATGGGCTTCGCCCTTGTGGAACTCGATGTTCGACCCACGGACCCAGAAGACGTCATCTTGGAGGCCACCAAGGCCGCGATGGCTGAGGTCGACGACTGGACCATCGGATGCAGCACGCAACGCCGTGGCTGCTGATCAACCAACGTTCCGAATTTCGGGCGTTTGGTCCGCGAACAGGAATTCCAGCATCGCCGCCCACATCACGAATTGGATGCTGCCTTCGAGGTTCTCGCGGCCTCCCACAACGCTCACCATGTTCTCCAGCGTGTCGGACGGGGAGTGATAGGCCGAATAATCGGCGTCGTATGCGCCGAGGTGGAAGATGGTCTGGGCTCCGAGGTCGCGGAAGGTGACGTGATCGGAACGGCCGAAGGTGTCCTCATGAACGTCCATCACGAGGTTGTTGTGGTCGTCCCAATGCTGATCGCAGCCGGCGCCGAACTCCCCGTCAATTCGGAGGTCCATCGGGGCCTTGAGCACGTTCCGGTGCACGTGGTCGAGGATGCTCGTGATTTCGACGTCCTGTTCCGCGGGGTCCATGTCGGGGCCTGACCAGGCATGGTAGGGGAATGGGTCCCCATTGGACTTCATGGCTGGCCACGAAATGCCCATCATGTCCATGTTGATGTAGAACCTCAGTTCCTTGTCGTGTGGCAAGCAAGCATCGCACTCGTTGTTTGCAAAGGCGTTTGAGCCGCGCAGCCCTTCTTCCTCCGACGACCACAGCGCGAGGAAGGTGTCGCACTCCACTTCGAGGTCGGCAAGGACTCGAGCGAAGAGCATCATCGTCACCGTCCCGGCCGTGTTGTCGTACGCTCCTTCCGTGGTTCCGCCGCCAGGCGGGCCACCGGGTGGCGCGATGTCCATGTGTGCGCCCATGCCTTGAACGCAGTCGGAGGATCGGCCCTGTTTCCACGCAATCACGTTCAGCGACTCCGGTTGGGTTGGGTTGAGGTGGTCGTTGACCCGCATGATGTGGGTGTCGTACCCAAGGCCATCGAAGTGTCCTTGGAAATAGATGGCCGCGCGTTCAAACTGACCGTTTCCTGCCCCCATCCAACGCATCTTGTACGCTCCGCAATCGTCGGACGGTACATCACAGAGGATGTATTCCATCTTCTCGAACCACTCCGCCCCGGAGACGATGGGGGTGCCGTTGACCACCGGGATGTCCAAGGTGCTGCTGCGGCCCTGTGCGTCGTACATCACAAGCAGCACCTCCTCGGCGTATGGTGTGGTCAACAGGCGGAGGGACACTCGGTCGCCGTCCACAGGCACGGAACTGTCGATGTCGAGGGAGCCGTTCACGAAGAGCAGCACATCGTCCGCAGGGGCAGAGATGCGCAGGCCGTCTCCAATCAATATCAGGTCATGCCATGCCCCGGCCTCGATGGTGGCCTCCGACGCGGGGCGTCCGTCGATCGTCAAGACAGCGTCGGCCTCGATGGCCTCCGGTGCCTCCTCGCTCATGCATCCTGCCAACGGTCCTAGCACCATCAGGCCGACGAGCAGCACCGCAGTGTGGACCTTCGACGTCATGCAGCCACGCGGTCGTGACCGTTGTCCTAAGGGCTTCGCTTCGTCCACCACGCCATCGATGGTCTCAAGACGGGGATGCCACAGGCCGGGTCACCACACCTGCGGGTATGGTGTAGTGGTAGCACTCGAGCCTTCCAAGCTCGCTGCGCGGGTTCGACTCCCGCTACCCGCACTCCACACTCATCCCTGACCGGGAGGCGGCGGGGTTCCGCCTTGCTGAAACGCCGTGATGCCTTGAGGCGCGGGCGGTGTGTCGAGCGAAGGCGGCGGGGTTCGTCGACGTTCGATGACCGCCATGGCGAGGGCCTCTCGCTCTTCGTCCCAGGCCCGCTTCCGCATGCGGCTACGGGCGAGGGTGCCGAGAAGGACGACGATGAGCAACACTTGCCCGAGCGCCACTTGTCCGCGTTGATCGTCGAGCCACCACGAGACGGCCGTCCACTCGACCCTCTGGGCGCTTTCCGCTCCTCCACCACGTGAGTCCTCGACGAGAACGTCGAGCACGAATTCGTCCATCGCAGCCATGGAACCGGGCTCGCGCACGGTCACGGTGATGCTGCTTGTTCCGGCCCGGGCGACCTCGGCCTGGAACCAGAGGGTGGAGCCGTTTTCGTCGGGTTGAATCACGATGGTCTGGGTTCTGGTTCCTCCGAACACGGCGTCACCGCCGTCCCAACTGAGCCGCGCCGTCACCGGGATGGTCATGCCGTGCTGCACAGTACACGTGAACGAGAAACGGTCACCGTAGGCCAGGTCGATGGTGGCGTCCACGACGCTGCAGGTCAGCGAGGCCTCTGCGACGTTGCGTTCTGCGTCGTCGGGCCAGTGGTCTGGCGATTCAGCCCCAAGGCTGGTGTTGTCGCCGTATCCATCGCCGTCGCTGTCCACCTGTTGGGAACCCAGGTCCGGGAAGGCGTCTTCGCTGTCGGCCCAGCCATCGCCATCGCTGTCGAGGCAGCCGCGAGCGGTGGCGTCCGAAGAGGCTCCAGCGATCTCTGGACAATCGTCGGACTGGGTGCTTCCGCTTTGGTCCGCCCATCCGTCCCCGTCGCTGTCGGACCACAAGAGCCCGTCCGTCGGCCAAGGGTCGTTCTCATCGCTCTGACCGTCGCCGTCGCTGTCCGGGCAGCCGAACCGGTCGCGTGTGGACGTTCCGGCCTGTCCAGGGCAGGCGTCGGGCGCTTCGCCGGAGGCAAGGTCGCCGTATCCATCGCCGTCGCTGTCCCCCATTTGGGTCGGGTCCTCCGGGAATTCATCGCCTTCGTCCGAGGCGCCGTCGCCGTCCGAATCTGGACAACCATACCTGTCGACGGTCGAGGTTCCAGCGATCAGTGGGCAGGCGTCAGGTTCCGAACCGCTGGCGTTGTCGCCGAATCCGTCGCCGTCGCTGTCCTCCCATTGGCTGGCATCTGCTGGGAACGCGTCCGCGCCGTCTTCCGCTCGTACCACGCCGATGCCGTCCTGACCTGCTTGTGCTTCGGCGACTCCGTCTCCGTCGTCGTCGGGGCAGCCCACGACAGGTGACGTCGAGGTGCCCGGCAACGATGGGCAACCGTCGAGTGCATCGTCGATGCCGTCCCCGTCGGTGTCGGCGTCCCGTGTCGGGTCGTTCGGGAACGCGTCGCCGAGGTCGGAGACCCCGTCTCCGTCGGCGTCAGGGCACCCAAACCGATCGATGGTCGAGGTTCCTGACGTTCCCGGGCAGGCGTCCGGGTTCGGCCCTGTGGCGTTGTCCCCGTACCCGTCCCCGTCCTGGTCGGACCATTGCGAAGGCGTGTCTGGGAGGACGTCGATGCTGTCGTCCCAGCCGTCCCCGTCCCTGTCTGGGCAGCCGTAACGGTTGGCCGCAGTTGAATTGCCGGGGGTGAATGGACACGCATCGGGCATCGTGCCACCCGAGTTGTCGAACCATCCATCGCCGTCCGCGTCGGCCCATTGGGTTGCGTCGTTGGGTGCGAGGTCTTCCGTATCGGACCAACCGTCACCGTCCCCATCCGGGCAACCAAGCGTTCCGTTCTGCCATGACGTTCCAGCCTGCGTTGGGCAGGCGTCGGGCAGGATTCCGGAGGCATTGTCGCCGTAGCCATCGCCGTCCTGATCGGCCCACTGTGTGCCGTCCATGGTGAACGCGTCCGCTCCGTCCGCGACCGTCCACAACCCATCTGGGTCGGAGTAGCCGTCGCCGTCCCTGTCGGGGCACCCCATGCGGTCCTGGCTTGAGTCTCCAGCGGCAAGCGGGCACGCATCGTCGATGGTGTCGTCCCAGCCATCGCCATCGGTATCGGCCCAGCGCGCGCCATCGCTTGGGAAGGCATCGGCCCCGTCGAGCGTGGTCCACCCCGAATCCGGGTCGCTACGACCGTCACCGTCGGTGTCGGGGCAACCACGCCGGTCCACGGACGAATTTCCACTCGTGGACGGGCAGGCATCGCCGGCCGTGCCTGCGGGGTTGTCGCCGTAGCCATCGCCGTCGCTGTCGGCCCATTGCGTGAGGTCCATCGGCCAAAGGTCGGCTCCGTCGGCCGCGGTCCAATTGGCATCCCCATCGGACCATCCATCGCCGTCGCTGTCGGTGCAGCCAAGACGGTCCTCATCGGAGGCTCCGTTCGTGGCTGGGCATGCATCCGGGTTCACGCCGGTCGGGTTGTCGCCGTACCCGTCCCCATCGCTGTCCGCCCATTGGCTGATTTCGGTCGGGAAGGCATCGTCGACGTCAGCCCAGCCGTCCGCGTCGCCGTCGAGGCAGCCGAGTCGGTTGTTTTCGGTTGATGTTCCAGCCACGGTTGGGCAGGCGTCCGGGTCCGTTCCAGAGGCGTTGTCGCCATAGCCGTCCCCGTCCTGATCGACCCATTGGCTGGCTTCGCTTGGGAAGGCGTCCGCCCCGTCGTTGACGGACCATCCCGCGTCAGGATCGGACCATCCATCGCCGTCCGTGTCTGGGCAGCCAAAGCGGTCCTCGAGCGAGGAGCCAGCCACGGCGGGGCAACCGTCGCCCTCCGTGGCGGGTGGTGGGTTGTCGCCGTATCCGTCGCCGTCGCTGTCGGCCCATTGCGTGCTGTCACCGAGGTAGGCGTCCGCACCATCGCTGGCGCTCCAAGAACTGCCGTTTGAGGCGTCGGCCCCCGTCGCGTCAGGATCGGAAGCGCCGTCCCCGTCCTCGTCGGCGCAACCGGTGCGGTCGCGCCAGGAAGGTCCTGCGATCGCGTCGCACGCGTCTGCGCCGTCCTCCACGGTCCAGCCCGCATCGGGGTCGGACCACGTGTCACCGTCGCTGTCGATGCAGCCGTATCGGTCCCCGGTGGAGTTCCCCGCAGTCGCCATGCAGGCGTCCGGCGTGGTGCCGCCAGCGTTGTCGCCGTAGCCGTCGAAGTCGGCGTCGGACCATTGGGACGCGTCCGAAGGGAAGGCGTCGGCACCGTCGGCCATGCTCCAGTTGACGTCGGGGTTGGAGTACCCATCGCCGTCGGTGTCCGGGCACCCCTCGCGGTCCATCGTCGAGGTGCCGGCGAGGTTGGGGCAATCGTCGTTGTCGTCCTCCACGCCGTCCAGGTCGGAATCGATGGTGGTGTTCGTGAGGGTCCAGTTCTCGCTCAGGGTCATGGCGAACATTTGCGGGCCGCTCGGTACGTTCGTCCCGATCACGTGCACCTCCCACGTGCCTTGGGCCGGTGTGGAGAAGGTGAGGCCTCGCAGGTTGTCTTCGTCGTTGCTTAGGTTCGTCCAGGTCCCGCTGGGGTCCTTCACCGCAAGGTCGAGGTCGTTCACGAGGTGGGTAAAGGCGCTGGGCGTCGATGCGGGGTCCGTCCATCCGAGCATCACGCGGAACTCCGGTGCTCCTGCAGGGACGTTGAAACTCCAGGCTCGCTCGTCGCCTGTCGCGACGCTTTCGTTGTCAACGAAGGAGGCGTTGATGGCCGTCCACATGTTCACGCGTCCCCAACCTTCGTGGTTGTTGGGCGCTGGCTCTCCCGCACCGTTGGTTGAGGAGGAGTACTGCCCGGCCATGTCGATGGACGAGGCGGCGAGGATGGATTTCACGAGCGCTGAACTGGGTTGCATGTGCCCGACGTTGTCCATCAAATGCTGCAGCAGGAGCGCCGTAGCACCGGCGGTCAGCGGTGTGGCCATGCTCGTTCCTCCCATGTAGGTGTAGGAACTGTTCGGACCCGCCATCCATCCGTTGCTGGTGGTCTGACGTGACTTCGTTGAGAGGATGAAGGTCCCCGGAGCGCTGACGTCGGGCTTGAGGCGTCCATCGTTCGTCGGTCCGCGGCTCGAGAAGGCCGCCATGCCCTCGGGGTCGTCAGCGATCTTGTCGCTGCTGATCGGGTTGCTCGGGTAGTCGCTTGGCCACCACGACCCCCATGCAGCGTTGATGGTTGGGCGGTCGTTTTCGCTCGCACCGACGGTGATGACGTTCTTTGCGGTCGCTGGTGCACCAAGGCTGTCGAGGTCCACTTCACCGTCGCTGTCGCCATCGGTGCCTGCGTTCGCGGCCGCGAAGAGGATGGCCATGTCCCAAAACGCGACCGCGCTGGCATCGGCCCGGGCGGAGTTGGTCGTGTACGCCCCGTTGACGTCGGCCCCCCACGAATTGGTGTGGACCCTGGACCCGTTGTCGTACGCCGGTTCGAAGAGGTCGTAGAGGTCGGAGGGAATGCCGAGAAGGTACCCGTCGGTCACGCCGCCGATGGTGCCCTCGGTCTCGATGGCTTGGAAGTACAGTTGTGCCTCAGGGGCTGCACCGACGATGCTGCCGCTGCTGAAGGTCCCGTCCCCAAGGACGGAACCAGCGACGTGCGTCCCGTGCCCGCTCCATTCGTCGGCCGCGCCGTCGTTGCAGGAGGGGAGGGAATAGAACGAGCACGTCGCGGTTTCGACGCCGAAGGACACGACGTCGAGGATGTGGTCCGCAAAGTCGGGGTGCATGTTGGAGTTGTTCACGCCGTTGTCAAGACCTGTGTCGGCGACGGTGACGATCACACCGCTCCCGTCCAAGCCAATCCAGCTGGAATTCACCGGGGTCATGCCTCCGGTGGTGGACACGCCACTGACGTTCATGATGTCCCGCCCTTCGCTGTTCATGAGTTTGAACAGGGGTCGCTCTTCGACCCACTCAACCTCGTCCAAGGTGAGGAGGTCCGCAAGGCCGTCTTCGGTCAGGAGGAAGGTCGCGAACCGGTCGTTGTGGACCACAGGGGTGACGCCTTCTGGGAGCCGCTCGGGCAGGTCAACGCCCGCCAACATCGCGTTTGCAAACACGGGCGTGTCGGTGCCACGGAGGCTTTCCAGAAGCCCCTCACTGACGCGATCGGACGGGGCGAAGCGCATGATGCCGGTGACCTCGAGGTCCTCAAGGTCGTCGAGAGCAACGTCCCTCAATTCGCAGTGGAAGGAGGACGGTGGGAGGAAGGAGAAGCACTCGATGCCCGCGTCCTTCAGCGAAGGCAACCATTCCGTGTCGACCGGCCAGGTGGTGGACAAGACGTGCCATCCGCTCAAGGCGCCCCTTTCGCCCGTGGAGGTGGCCCAGTCCGATGGGGCGAGCATGCCCGCCGTGCGGTGGGCAAGCGCCACGTGTGGCCCCTGCTCTGCTTCGAACCATCCCTCCGCCGCTCGCCCAGAGGGTGCGATGCCATAGGAGGAGAGGAGTGTGGGGTCCATGTCCACCGAGAGGTCGAGGTCCAACGCTGGAGGTTCCATCGCCATGGACGCGGGAACCACAACCTGCAGCACCATCAGGCCTCCGAGCAGGAAGGCACGGTAACGGGTCGTCGTCATGCTTCTTGCTTTGGCTGAACCCTCATGAAAGCATTGGGCCATGCCGGCGATTGGTTCTGCAGGCCTTAAGTGTCGGCGGCGTCGGGGACGAGCCATGAGAGGGCATGGTTCGGGTCAGGACATGATGGCGCCGAACGACATCAACGACAAGGCGTCGGTCCTCGGTCGCCAACTTTGGCGGGTCTTGCCCTACGCGACGGCCTACCGCGGACGCCTGCTGACCGGCTTCGTGGCGAACGGGGCGGCTCGGGCGGCCGACCTCTTGCCGTTCATCGTCATCGGCTGGTCGGTGGATTACTTCACGACCGGGGACATCGTTGGCATGGCACCCTTCAGCGGGGTCCTCGAGGGCCTTGAGCGCCCAGCGGTCGGCTACGGCGTGCTGATCTTCCTCTCCTTTACCCTGCTCGCCATCTTCCAGGGCATATCCGAGTACTCGTGGCAGACCTTGGGGTACAATATTCAGCACGACCTACGCATGGACGCTACGAAATCCCTGATTGCCATGGAGGCCTCCTACTACGACCTTCGGCAAACAGGGCAGATCATGTCGGTGCTCTCCTCGGACGTCAACCAACTGGAGGACGTCGTGTCGGATTCGTCCACGTCGATCATTCGGATCGTCGTGACCTTCGGATTCGCTCTGGTCATCCTCCTGACCATGTCGTGGAAACTCGCTGTCGTTGTGTTTGGTCCGCTCACGCTGATCGTTCCCCTCGTGTATTGGTTCTCGACGCGCGTCGCGCGCCGCTACCGAAAGCAGCGCGAGTCCACGGGAGGCATCACGTCCGTGCTTGAGAACCTGATTTCCGGCATTGCGGTGGTGCAGGCCTACAACGCGCAGTCGTGGGAAGCACGTCGCGTAGAGCGCGAATCAGGCGACTACCGGGACCAAGCGATCGGGGCGAGCGGCGACAGGAATCGCTTCATTCCCGGCATCTACTCGATTGCCGGCATCGCCTTCGGCATGCTCGTGACCGCCGGTGGATGGCTGGCGCAGCAAGGGGAAATCAGCACGGGTGAATTGGTCACCTTCCTGCTCATCTCCACGCGGTTGACGATGCCGTTGTTCATCTTCGGCATGCTCGTCAACCAACTGCAGCGCGGTGAAGCCGCAGCACGCCGCGTGTTCGCGGCGGTTGACCTGGAGCCGACCATCACCGATGCGCCCGACGCAGAAGCGCTGGTCGGCGGTATTGAGCGGATTGAATTCAAGGACGTCAGTTTCACCTACCCCGGCACGAGCGTGCCCGTTTTGTCGCGCATCTCCTTTGTGTTGGAGGCGGGTCGGTTCCTCGGCGTGATGGGTCACACAGGCGCTGGGAAAACCACCATCCTGAAACTCATCATGCGCTACTACACTCCGGACGAAGGTGAAGTCCTCCTCAACGGAAAGCCGCTTCAGGCCTACACGCTCGAGTCGGTTCGTGAGGCCATTGGCTTCGTGTCGCAGGAACCCTTCCTTTTCCATGGCACCGTTGACGAGAACGTCAGGTACAACCTGAAGGCGGACGATGCCTCGGTGGAATCCGCCCTGAAAACGGCCGGTGCATGGGATTTCGTGCAGGACCTGGAGGAGGGCCTGCAGACGATGGTCGGTGACCGAGGATCGAAGCTTTCCGGTGGGCAGCGCGCCCGAATCAGCCTTGCGCGCGCCGTTTTGAAACAGCCGAGCCTCCTGATCCTCGATGAAGCAAGCAGCGCGCTTGACGCGGAAACCGAGCGTCGGATTCAGGAAAACCTGCTGGCGAGTGGGAGCGATCGCGCCACCATTGCCGTGGCCCATCGCCTTTCGACGATCCGCAACGCAGACGAGATTTTGGCCATGGTCGACGGGGCCGTCGTTGAACGCGGGCGGCATGAGGAACTGCTGGAGGTGGAGGGTGTGTACGCGAGCCAATGGACCATCCAAACCGGCGACCTTGGCCGCTGATCAGTCCACACGCATGCCAAGCATGCGGTCGCCGAACAGGGTGAGGGCGCTAAGCAGCAGGAAGACGGGAATCCCGATGACGATCGCCCACACGCTCAGGCTCAGACCACGCCATTCGAGGTCCTCCAAGGCCTCGGAGATGAGGACCATCGCGATCAGGTCGAGCACGGCAAGGCCGCCGATGCCGGTTCGGATGGAGGACCAGATTTCTGCTTCGTCCGAAGCAGGGGCCTCCACCATGTGCAGCCGAAAGGGTCGGGGGAAAACAGCCTTGCGTCAAAGGGTCCGGGTCCGGTCGTCGATCTGACGTCCAACACCGGCCGCGCCGCCCGTTTTGCGGATCTCCTTCCACGCCTTGTTGACCCCTTGACCGTAGGCCCAATGGGCAAGGAAGACGAAAAGTGGCGCAAGGAGAACCGTCAGGAGGCTGCGATGCGGACTGGTGCCGAGGGCAGCGCCAAGCCATGCGACGGCGATGTACACGGCCCCGAGCCCGAGCGGGACATGGAACGCAATGCGGGCGAGGTCCCACGGTCCGTCGAGCGTGAACCAGGTTGCCGCTGCTGCCCCACCCTGCACGGCTCCGGCGAGGACGCTGAGGGTGGCGAAGGCGACCATCCACGGGAAGAAGCCCACCGCCGTGTGCGACCACGTGGCGATTTCTGGCCATCGCTTGTTGGCCACCATGCGGGTGTATCCGTAGTTGCGCATTTGCTTCATGTAGGGTTTGAAGGGGCGTCGCCGTCGGTGCGGCATCACGTTGGACGGATCAATGAACAAGCGGTGGCCGGCCCGCTGGATCTTTGCGTCAAGCACCACGTCCTCAGCACCAATGCAGCCGGGTTCGAAGAAGCCAACTTCCCGGAGGTTCGCCATCCGATGGGCGCAGTTGACGCCAGGATTGTGGGTGATGGGCACCAGTTCTCCCTTTGGCTGTGCTCCGTATCGGGTTCCGGCCGTCATGAAGCGGGTGCAGAAGGCAACATCAGCGCACTTCGCTCCGAAGGGGTCGGAATCCGGTGCGAAATTCGGACCGCCAACGCCCCCAACTTCAGGATCGGCGAACCAGCGGACAAGGTGCTCCACCCAGTGTTCCGGCGGTTCGGTGTCGTCGTCCGTGAAGAGCACGAGGTCGTGGTCCATCGTTTCGAGGGCTTTGGTGCAGGCGTCGGCACGGTTCGTTGAACCGTCGTCAAACCACGTGACGCCATGCTTCTCGCAGACCTCCCGTGTGTGGTCGCGGGATTTCGAATCTGAGATGACGATCTCAAAGTCGGGGTAGGTTTGGCGTCCAAGCCGCTCCAACACGCCGTCAAGTTCGTCGGCGTTGTTGATGGTCGGAATAAGGACGGCGACGCGGTAGGGGAGGCCGTTCGGGCCCAACACTGGCTCGGCCGTCCCGCCCATGATGGTTGGGACCGGTTCTCCCCTATCAAGCCCGGTCCGCGTTCGTGTGACTCCGGGGATGCTCCCGGCATTGTTCATAAGCCGTCGAGCAAGGTCGCGGCATAGGTCATACCATGTTGAACGTCAAAGCCCGGCAGGAGCTCCTCTCGCGCATCGTGGACACCATCAGCATCGTGGTGGAAGAGGCCAGGTTTGATTTCAGTGAAGACGGACTCAGCGTCCGTGTTGTTGACCCGTCCCACGTGGCCATGGTCAAACTCGATGTGGATGCCGTTGCGTTCGAAACGTGGGAAGTCGAACAAGCCAACGTTGGGCTTGAGATGAAGAAACTGAAGGAACTCATCAGCCTCGGTTCTGCAGACGAGATCATTTCGATGACCTACGACGGCAAAGGAGACGTGCTGATGAACCTCGGGAAAATTGACCGAAGCAGCCGCCCGCTCGACAACAACACCCTCAATCCTCCAAACCTTCCCAACCTGGACCTGCCCTGCACCGTCACCCTTGGCGGGGCCGAACTCTCGCAGGCCTTCCGCGCCGCGCGCCAGGTGGGGGACCTTGTGACCCTCTCCATCGACCCTGAGCAGTTCACGATTCACGTCTCGGGTCCCAACGATGCGGTCACGGTGGCCTTCGGCCAGGACGAGTTGCAGGCCATCACCTGCGCTGCTCCTGCCAAGTCGCAGTACAGCCTGACCTACCTGGTGCCCCTGGGGAAGATCTTCGGCGGCATCGACAGCGTGACCATCGCGTTCGGCGAGAACTTCCCCTTGGCGATGGATTTCACCTTCAGCGACGGCAGCGGCTCCGTGAAGTATTTCCTCGCTCCGCGCGTTGAACAAGAAGGCTACTGAGGCGCGATACCTTCTTGACCAACCCGGGTCACTTTCTACGTGGTGCACGGGTTGGACGACGATTGGGATGCACCATCGTTGAATCCGCAGGTCGCCGACATCCTCGTTCCTGACTGGCTGACCCTCCCGCTCGCCATCCTTCTCGGGGTGTTGCTGGTCCTGATGCCGTACTACACGCGTGTTCGAAGGCACCAGCGAATGTCGGATCAGGACTTCCTCAGGGTTGGCCGAGGGGCACTTTTTGCACAAAGCCTGGGGGTCGGTTTGCTCGTCGGCATCGGAGGCGTTGCGCTCTTGGCGCTCTTGTCCATCGACCAAGGCCGAATGGTGAATGCTCCACGTGTGCTGATGCTTGTGGTGCTGATGGTGGTGATCGAATTCCACCTGCTGGCCCGCTTCCTTCAGTCGATGGCCTTGGGTAGCCGGCATCGCAGGCTTCGGCGTGGTCAGCGTTGGCAGCCCGGGCCGATGGTGCAGTACATCTTGGCGTATCCCGCCTTCATGGCACCCGCACAAGCCATGCCACAACCGAGCACAGTCGCCTCTTCGGGGCAACGTTCCATCACCCCGGGGCTCGACCCTCCAGTGCTGCCTGCTCCGCGAGGGCAGGTTCCGGCGACCTTTCAGGACATCCTCGATGCAGTTCAACGGCAGGTTGCTGAGGCCAACGCGAGGGCGGAAGCCCTCGAAGAGGAACTTGCTGAAACACGACGCCATGTGACCCGTCTGGAGCACGACCTCATCGAACGACGTGCGGAAATCGTGCTGCTTGAGGCGGCTCAAGACCGCTTTGAACTCGACCTGGCGTCGGAGACGGACCGCCAAGACGGCAAGGCCCTCTCGATGCAGGATTCGGTCGTGGCTGGCGATGCGTTCGTTGGCTCGACGGTCATCGACCGGCACATCGTTAACGACCCCGAGGCCATTGCCAGGGCGGTGCTTGATGCCTACCGTTCTGGACGCGGTGAGGCGTGATCAGTATTCACGCCAGCCGTGGTCGCATGCTTTGCAGGTCAGCATCCGGGTTTCAGGTTCGTCCGAGGAGCGCGTTTGCTCGAGGTAGGAGTAGACCTCGTCGGAATCGCACTTCGGGCAGAGGTAACTGCCCTTGGTCAGGACACCACGCGCCTTGTCCGAGTCCTTGATCACGTCATATTCTCTGTCGACGGCTTGGGTGGAGGAGGTCGCTTTGGAGAGGTCCACGACCTTCCCATCGGCCCCCTTGACTTCGAGCTTCGCCGGGCCGTTGTAGCCGCACTTGTAGTTCGTGCAGGCAATGTCGCCGGACGGTGTAGGGAAGGACAGGGTTCCACACTTTGGGCAGAACATGGCGTGAACCTGACATCTTGCCTCTTATAACATTCCTGTTCGCAGCATCTGCACCGCATCCCGAAGGGTCATGATGGTCCGGCCTCAGGACGTGGTGTGCGGCTTGTGGTGGAGTGGCATGCGTCCGCCGTGGTGGACGACGATGGCGTTCAGGTGGACCTCCTTGTGTGGGACGGTCGCGGTGGCGTCGCTGCGGCCGCAGAGCGTCTGCACGCGGTCGGAGCGGGGCGGCTGACGCCAGAAGCCAAACGCTTGCTCGAGCGCTTTGACGACGCGACGATGTCCGTCCCAACCCCGGACGACGGCCTTCCACCGCCAGAGGCTGAACACCTGGCCTTGTTGGACGAAGCGGCCCTCCTTCTGGCAGAACAGGGCGTGGCCGACGCGGCCGGCGACCTCGACCGGCGCATTGAGCACCTTCAACGCGCGATGGACGAAGTTCGCGTTGCAGCCAACCTGCAAGGCTCCCGTTTCATCGAGTGGCTTGGCCTCTTCCTTGTCGACCTCGACCTCGATCTCGACCGCGTTGCCTTGGCCCGAACCCTCGCAGCGGCGGACGACCTCGGTTCCTTCGCCCGAGGCCTTGGCCTCGCGACGCCGTTGCATGCCCCAGCCCGTGCCGAATGGAGGAGCCTCCGCGACCTCGCACAGTCCATCGGTGAAGTGCAAGGTCGGCTGGACCGTCTTGAAGCCGCGTTGCGGACGCTCGTTGACGATCATCTTCCGAGCCTCAGTCGACTCGTGGGCCCGTTGCTTGCTGCAAAATTGTGCGTGACTGCAGGAGGGAGGGGTCGCCTTGCACGTTTGCCCTCAAGCACGGTGCAGGTGCTCGGAGCGGAGCAGGCCTTCTTTGCGCATCTTCGAACGGGGTCGCCTCCGCCAAAGCATGGCCACCTCTTTGGTCACCCTTGGGTGAAGCGTTCACCTTGGTGGGTGCGAGGCAAGGTGGCACGTATGCTCGCAGGGCGGTGTTCCATCGCAGCACGTCTCGATGCCTACGGAGGAGCACCACTCGACCACGACGATGTCGCGTCGGTGGACGCCAAGGTTGAGGCCATTCGCGCTGCGCACCCGAGGCCCCCGAAGCGGAGGGAGTGACGGTGGCTCGCTCGTCGTCTCGCCCTCCGGGAACGGCCATGACCGAACGCTTGCGTCGGGGGAAGGGTGACCTGTGGACACGCTCCGCGGATCCCGGCCACCTTGTGCATGGCGAATCCATTCGTCGCGTGAATGGAGTTGAATGGCGACGGTGGGACCCGAGCCGCTCGAAGATTGCTGCTGGACTCCTGAGAACAACAGGAGATCCCCTTCGCTTGCTCCCCCCCAAGGAGAGCCACGCACTGTACCTTGGCGCAGGTCACGGCGGGACGATCAGTCACCTCCATGACCTGATGGACGAACGGACCCGGCTGGTTGCCGTGGACCTCTCACCGCGTTGCATGCGAGACCTGACCTCGTTGGCCCGACGGCGTCCGGGGCTGGTTCCGGTCTTGGGCGATGCCCGGCATCATGGGCTCCTTCGACCGTTGCTTCCTCGAGGTGTGTCGTGGATTTTTCAGGATGTGGCTCAGGCCCATCAAGCGTCGATCTTTGCCGCTGCATGCTCGTCCTTCCTCACAATAGGAGGAACGGGCGTGCTGTCCCTCAAGGTGGCCAGCGACCGTGGTACGGACGCCGACGCGCTCCGGTCGGACGTTGAAACCGTGCTGGGCGCGTCCTCGCTCCGCCTGGACGAGGTCATGGACCTCGCTGGGCTGCAGGACGACCACCTCATGTTCGTCGTGCAGGGGGGGCCAGAGGATGCCTGAACTCCCGGAAGTGGAAACCGTTCGACGTGGTTTGGAGGCTGCATGGGAAGGCCGTACCATCGTGTCGGTGGAGCAACGACGCCATGACCTGCGCTTTCCGTTCCCGCCGGGCCTCGCGGAGCGCGTTCGCGGTCGAACCGTTCGCAGGGTGAGGCGACGTGCGAAGCAACTGATTGTGCTGCTCGATGACGGGCAGGTCCTCCGCTCTCACCTTGGCATGTCGGGACGGTGGACGCTTCATCGAGGGGAAGGCGCCGGAGCCACCCTCGGCGTCTACCACCGAGACCTCCGTGCCTCGGACGTCTCGGGTGGTTACGGCCCGCACGACCACCTCGTCCTCTCCTTTGACGACGGGCACGTCGCGGTGTACACCGACCATCGGCGCTTCGGCTGGGTGGACCTGTTCGACGGCATCGAGGACCTTCACGCCGCGTTGCGTGACGTCGGGCCGGAGCCCTTGGCGATGCCCGGCCTTGTCGAGGGTGCTCCGATGCTGACGGTGGAGGGCCTCGCGTTGCGCCTCGCGCAACGCCGGACGCCGATCAAGTCCGCCTTGCTCGACCAGCGCATCGTCGCAGGATTAGGGAACATCTACGTCTGTGAAGCGCTGCATCGTGCCGGCGTTTCCCCTCGCCGTCAGGCGTCGACCCTCGTGCAGCAAAGCGGTCGGCCGACCGAGCGCCTCAAGCGACTCTTCGACGCCGTTGTGCAGGTGCTTGAGGAGGCGGTGGCGTCCGGTGGTTCGACCTTGGCCGATTTTCGTGGTGTGGGCGGTGAGTTGGGTTACTTCCCGCATCATTTCAGGGTGTACGACCGTGAAGGATTGCCGTGCCCGGGTCGTGAAGGGCGGCCGTGCGGCCGTCCAGTCACCCGTTTCGTGCAATCGGGTCGCTCCACGTT
>JAYPDK010000033.1:12638-17330 GCA_038125145.1 Candidatus Poseidoniaceae archaeon | reverse complement strand
CGCGTCTTCAGCATGCGCTTCTTGTATCGGCGGTCCGACCACCGAAACTTCTGGCGGTCCTTGGCCATCTTAGCGCCAGCAAAGAGTCCTCGACCCATGACATCACCTCATCGAAGCATGTCGCCCACCTTGGCCCCCTATATCAAAGGCACGTCGGGCAATACGCCACGCCCCACGGGCGTGACGTTCAAGCCCCGAGGACCCGAGGACGGCCCATGGCCTTCCGGGACCACCTCGCCGCCGCCACCGTGGTGAAGGAACCAATCAGCGTCGTGCACGGCCTCTGGCGTTGGTCGGCCGCCAACGACGGAGCCATGGCCGTGTTTGAGCGGCTTGAGGAAGCGCCTGGCCATCGAGCGGCCATCAACATGCTCACGCGCGAGCGGCTCTGTGCTGCCATCGGCATCGCTCCAGAGGCCTACATCGACACCCTTGGTTGGGCCATGGCCAACCCAACATCGCCAGCCTTGGTGGACGTGGATTCTGCGGAAGCCTTCGAGGTACGCCGACCAAGCCCTTCGTTGTCCACCTTGCCCATCCCCCACCATTGGCCCGAAGACGCCGGCCGCTACATGTCCGCCTCCGTCATCGTGGCGGACGATGGGGAGCGACGCAACATCAGTTTCCACCGCCAGTTGCTCAAGGACGACGAACACGTCGTCGTTCGGCTCGTTCCTCGTCACCTTCGAACGATGGTCGACGAGGCCCGCGCGGCAGGACGCGAAGTGAACATCGCGATCGTCAACGCCCCGGACCCGGTCGTGCTCCTCGCCGCTGCCTCCACGTTCGCGGAATTCCTCGATGAGATGACGGTCGCGGCCGCCCTTCACGAACGGCTCTACGGGCGCACGATGCGCTGCACGACGGCTCCGAACGGGGTCGTTGTCCCAGCGGACGCGGAGTACGTGATGTGGGGGAGGATCACCCTTGATGACGCGGACGAAGGCCCGTACGTCGACATCACCGGGACCGTGGACGACGTCCGACAACAGCCTGTCATCGCCATCGACGGGGTGGCCCATCGAACCGACCCAATTTTCCACGCGCTGATCCCTGGCGAGGCGGAACACAAGACCCTCATGGGCTTGCCTAGAGCGCCCACAATCAAAGCGGCCGTGAACGAGGTTGTGACGTGCCAGGACGTGCACATGACCGACGGCGGGTGCGGATGGTTGGCCTGTGTCGTTCGGATTCAGAGGACAACGGAAGACGACCCACGGTTGGCGATCGAAGCGGCCTTCCGAGGCCACCCGTCGATGAAGGCGGTGACCGTGGTGGACGAGGACATCGACATCACCGATCCGCGGTCTGTGGAATGGGCCATGATGACCCGTTGGCAACCGGACCGTGACACCATCATCCTGCGTGACCAGCGTGGCTCATCCCTCGACCCGAGCCGCTACGACGACGGGCGAACGTCCAAGGTTGGCTTCGATGCCACCGTTCCTTGGGGAGCCGACCGCGCCGCATTCACCACCGTACAATCCCCGAGGTGATCGTATGCCCGAGGACCTCGGCGACACCCTGCAGCATCCACGCCGCCACCTCGGCGGCCGGCACCTCGCCCAGGCCCGTCGGTTCCTGAAGCTCGCTGAGCGCGACCCCGCGCGTGCCGACCAAAACCTGGCGTGGGCCGAACAGCATGCTCGGCAAGCCTTGCTCCACGATTTCACGGAGGAAGACTCGTGGCGCATGCTGACCCAATTGAAGGTGATGCTCAACGATGGGCCCGGCGTTCATGCCGTTTTGGAGGACCTTTTTGCTGTGCTTGGGCGGGACCCGGAACGTGCAGGCCAACTTCGCAGCATGGACCTCGTGCACGTGGCCGAGGAACTGCTGGAAGCCGCACTGTTGGTCGACCCGCTTCACGCCACCCGATGGTGGACCACCATTGAGGTTGACCTTCGAGCCAACGTGGAGGACTTCGCGACCCGTTGCCGACGGCTCGACTTCAGCGACCCTCGTGCCGCCATCGTCTTCGGTCGCCGGCTGGAACGCCTGCGCCAACACGACGAGGACCTCTTCGTCGAACTGTCCGCTCACCTGCTCGCCCACCGGCCTCAAAACCACGAACTCTGGCTTGAACTTGGACGGCTCCACGAAACACGCGGGCGCCATGACGAGGCATGGTTGTGCTACGACCACGTCCAGACGCTCCGCCCTCACCTTGACGTCAGGGATCGCTATCAGGACCGGCTCAATACCGCCTTGGATGGCGGGCAAGCGCCCCCATGGAGCCCGCCGGATGTCGAAACGCGCTCCGCGTTCTTGGAGGGAATGCTTGGCCTACGGGCTCGGTTGACCTCGGACGAGCCACCTGAGGCATCCGAGGCTCCCGAGCCTGAAACGAACGGCACCGGCGTGGACCCAGAGCATGCAAGGTTGCTCGCGTTGCTCGAACAGGGCGAGGTCGAGGAGGTGTTCTTCCTCGCTCGCCGCGCGATGGCCAGCGGTGAGGCATGGGCCGAGGAGGTCCTCTCCACCGCCCGTGAGCGCATGGGGGCGTGACCATGCCCCGATTTGTGCTCGCGTGGGCGGTTGAGGACCGCGATGACCTGAAGCGTCTCGGGCAGGGTGGCCGACTCCTGCTCGTTGAACATCCAGAGCGGGGATGGGAACTCCCAGGAGGTCGCGTGGAACCTGGCGAATCGCCTGAGGAAGCGATGCACCGGGAAGTGTTCGAGGAAACAGGCCGTCGAGGACAGATCCTCGCGTGGAACAGGGAGTACTACGACGAAGGGTGGCTTGCTGTCGTGCTGTTGGACGAGAGCCAGGCCCCGGTCTGCGACCCTCACGTGGCTCGTTCGATGTGGTGGACCGAGGTCCCACCGATGGCGGCGTGGGACCCGCAGGAATTCTCAGACCTGGGCGTCTGGATCGAGGCCCTTGAGGGCGAGGGCCGCCATGCGGGTGGCCCACCGTGAGGCATGGTCTGCATCGACCTGCTGCATCACTGCACACAACATCGGATCGTCGACGGCCTCGGCTGCATCGATGAGGTGTGCAATGAGGTCCGTACGACCGTATCGACCGGCCAAGAGGGCCACCGCGCGAAGTTCCGGCCGTTCCGGTCCAGAGAGGTCACCACCGCAGGCTTCGCTGCACCACGTCAGCACGGCTTCTGCTTCCGAACGCAGGACCGCAGGCACGGGCACGGGGTCCCCAGCGCTGCGCGGGGCGGCCTCTTCCACTTGCTGAGCCATGGGCGGTGCATCGTCGGCAAGGTGTTGCTCGGCAAGGTCAACAAACGTTGTCCCTGATTCGATGGCGAGCATCGCCTGTCCAGCACGGATGGCGTGCGCATGCCCAAGCCAAAGCAACCGAAGTGCATCAAAATCTTGGCCCAAATCGGCGTGGATTCGACCCGCTGCCAAGCGAGAAATCGCAATGGATTCGTCGGCATGACCTGCGGTACGCGAAAGTTCACCGTAGGTCTGCAAGGCCATGATGGCCTCACCTACAGCGAGGTGAAAGGCGGCCTTGTTGAGGAGGGAGAGGTCATGGTCACGCGAGGCCTTGGCGACCGAGGAAAGCCGGGTCTCTGCCCACGTGAGGTCGTCCTTGGCGCCTTCGACGTCGCCCACTTCGTAGCGATGCAGACCCCGCTCCATACGGACCCTGCCCTCAAGCGCGAGGTCTCGTGTCTCCTGTGCCCGGCACACATCGAGCGCCGCATCAAGATGGGAGGCGTCGACCGTGCGGCCTGTGGAACGTCGTTCAACGAGGTCAAGCACCGTGGCTTCAGCCGTCGTCAAGTGGGTGCGCCATGCGGTGACCAACCCCGGTGCGCCGAGGAAGACCGCTGCTTCGCAAAGCCGGAGCCATCCGTCGACCCCGGCATCGTCCATCCACGTTGGGAGGGCCTCCACGGCCTCATCGGGTGAGGACAACACGCGATGGACAACGTCTTCTGGCCCTCGCATCACGCGCCACCCTCCCTTCGTACGGCCGCCACCGCAGCAAGCACCGCCGTTTCTGCGGCCACCGGATCAAGCGACGACGTCCAACCCGCAGCGCCATCATGGCCTCCACCCTCGCCGCCATGGACGGATGCGGCCTGCTCGAAGAGCTTCCCAAGGTGGAGCCCTTCACGGCAGGCGGAGGCGCGCGCGCGCCCGGTCACACGCGTCTTACCATCGCGGTGCCGGAGCACAACGACAAGGTCCGCTCCAGTCCCCAACAACAAGGAGGCGAGCCTCCCTTCGAGGGTCCCCGCCTTGGTGCTGACCATGCGCCAAGGACCAGCATCGGTGGATGTGCTGCGTTGGAGGCCAGCGAGCAGGGCGCCGTGTTCGCTGGCGCTTACGCCGTCCTCTGCCTCGAGGTGCTCGACCAAGGTTCGATGGTCGATGGCGTCGTCGTTGAGCAGGAGGCTCGCCGTATCGAAGGCGCTGGCTTGCGCATGGCGGAATCGCCCCGTGTCGGTGATCAGGCCCGCCATCAGCAACCGTCGAACGGCGGTGGAGAGCGCGCGCGGGTGATGGCGCGAGAGGTATGCGGTGACGATCTCCGTGGTCGCCGCCACAGGCCATCGGAGGGCGAGGTCGCCCTCGCGAAGGTCCCAACCGTCCGTGGCGTGGTGGTCCAACACGCACACCGGTACGCCTTCCGGAAGATCAAGGTCCAACTGACCAGGCGCCGCGGCGTCAACCGCGACAATGCCTCCGAGTTCGACAGGCCACGCCGTGGGTC
>JAYPDK010000033.1:0-12628 GCA_038125145.1 Candidatus Poseidoniaceae archaeon | reverse complement strand
ACCGGCCACTCGTTGGGCATAGTCATTTTCCTGAACGGAGCGCCCTCCTCCTCGACCATGCGCTTCGCCAAACGACCGAGGTGACGCCCACATGCCATCGCGCGCGGCATCGATGCGGCAAGAGCAACGGCCGAGGCGACGGTGTCCATGTCCCCGTTTGCGCCACAGACCACGGCGACCGCACCACGTCCTTCGGCCTCGGACAGCCAGGTGTGGAGGGCGTCAAGATCGGACCCGCGATCGGTCACGCCGACCCCTCGATGTCCTTGCGGAGCTCCTCGTAGGCCTCGACCAGTCGCGCCTCGTGCTCGCTCAGACGCTCGAGGTGCTGCTGCAATTGAGCATGGCTCGTTCGGAGGTCCTCAAGCAAGGCGGCGCGGTCCGCTACTTCGATCAGCACACCGCCAAGGTGACGATGAAGGGCCAACCCATCAGGCTGTGCCTGCACGGCTGCGATGGTCCCCTCGAGTTCGGAGACCTGGTTGCGGACGGCGGCCACTTGCTGCCGGGCGCTCTGGACTTCACCCACAACGACCTGAAGCCGCTCAAGTTCGCTCATGGCCTTGCGGAGGGGAGGCCCCTCATGAACGCGGTGGTCGATGCAACACTTCGTCGGCCGCAATGAGCGAACGCAGTGACGTGTTCAACACGGCCCGGAGGTCGCTTGCGCGTTCGCCTTCGATGCGCCATTCAAGCGCACCGTCGACTTCCACGGCCTCAACCTCGGTGGCCAAGCAGGCTGCGAACGCAGCACGGTCTCGCGGTTCGGCGCATCGGAAGCGGAGCACGGCGAGGCACGCCGTCACCGGATCACTCCTCTTCGTCGAGTTCGCCCGCGTTCATTCGGCGCTCGTACTCGAGGGCCGCTTGCTGGGCGATGTACGCCATGTCGGCGGTGGTCGCGCCGTCGGCGTTGCGACGGACGATGCGAGCGTTGGCGTCGGAGGCGCGCGTGAACGGTTCCCAAGCACCGCCAGCAAAGGTGTGGCCGCACTTTCCGCACGACCAAATGCCGACCGCCTCACGGGTGACCTTGCGGTACTGGCACACCGGGCAGGTGTACTTCGCGGAGCGCTTGGCCATGGCCGCGCCGGCGTTGCGTCGGACGCTCACACCGTACCGGGCACCGAAGCGGCCGGTTCGTCCCGCCTTTTGGGTTCGCTTGGCCATCAGTTCCCCTCCTTGCTTGCGACCAAGTCCCTCAGTTCTGCACAGTGCTTCCGAGCGACATCAAGGATCTCAGCGAACTCGGCCGGAGTGAAGGCCCCTTTTAGGCCCTTCTGAAGCGAGTGGAGGTGCTCCGTGTCACCGAGGGTGATGTGGATCCGCTCGTCGCCGCCGAGTTCCTCCTCTTCGCATGGGTCGTAGACGAATCGACCTCCTGCACGGGTGAAGGACGCCATGATGGGGGTGCTGGAGACGCCAAGGACGTGGTCCTCACCGACGTCAAAGCGTTCTGCAGGGACGATGGCGGTGCGCAGTGCGGCGATGGCGGCCAAGCCGCAGGCATCGAAGATGTTGCCGCCGTCGGACATGACGTGGATGTCGATCATGACGCCCCAGACCTTCTCGCCGGGAACGATGCAGAGGGATTCCATGTCGATGCAGCCGGACTCACGAATGCCGCGGTCCACCACGCGCCCGAGTTCGATGGATTCCGGGCTGGGGGGGCCGGGTTCGTACTTCACGTGGGCAACGGGTCGGAGTTCCGCGCCGCACATGAGCGAACCCTGTGTGGGTCGGTCCGGCCACGGGGTCCGAAGTTCGAACTTGACGCCAGCATAGACGACGGTGCCGCCCCAGGTGACCTTCGCGGAACCTTCGGCGTTGTAGAGCAGGCCAACCTCGAGGTCCACGGCACGACGCTCCCAGCGGCCGCGACCGTCGATGCGCTTGTCGTCTGCGGCGAGGCGTTCAATTTCCTGCCGAAGGAGGTTGGGGACGGGGGCTGCCATCAGGCCTCACCTCCGTCGTAGCGAGCCGCCAAGGCGGCGACCATGATCTCGTGAATCTCCGCCGCGGCCTTGTAGTTGTACTCCATGGCCAGGTTGTACTCATCGATGGAGAGGTCGCCGTCCATTTGGAGGAACACGAGTTCGCCGGTGTTGGGGCAGATGCCCGCCGGCAGGTCGGCTTGTCCGTAGTTGTCTTCGGCCTTGTCGAGGTCGAGGACAACAGTGTCCTGAATCTTGCCCGAGGCGATGCCAACGACGAGGTCGCGCATGGGGATGCCCGCGTCAGCGAGGGCCATCGAAGCGGCCGTGATGCCTGCGCATCGCGTGCCCGCTTCCGCGGCAAGAATCTCGATTTCCACGCGAATCTTCGAACGCGGGAAGCGCTCCAACAGCACCACGGATTCGAGGGCCTCGGCGGTGACCTTGGAAATCTCACGGGCCCGGCGGTTGAAGCCCGGGCGGATGCGATCGCCGGTGGAGAACGGCGCCATGTTGTAGCGCACGTCGAGCACCGCACGGTCTTGACGCTGAATCTTGCGTGGGTGGGCCTCCATCGGACCGTACACCGCGCAGACGGCGACGTTCAATCCCTGCTTGACCCAAGCAGAGCCTTGGGCAGCGGGCAGGACGCCCACTTTGATCTCAACGGGACGCATCTCATCGATGGCTCGGCCATCAAGCCGCTTGCCGTCGTCCCTCAGAAGCTGCACATCACCATATCCACCCATCATGCTTCACCTCGGTTCGGAGCGTTCGCCGCGTGGTGCTCAACGATGCTGTTGAGCGTGTCCGTGCGGCCTGCGGCGGCGACATCACGGAACAAGGAACGGAGCCAATCGATGCCCGCATCCGCGCCGTCAACCCACATTCGGCCGTTGTCGGCGAGGACGATGCGGCAGTCGCTGAGGTCGCGAAGCCGCTTGAGGAGGGCCGCACCTTCAGCGCGGAGGGTATCGTTGTGTTGAACGTCAACAAGGAGGACGGCGCCTTCCGCCAAGCGACGAAGGCCGATGCCGCGCATGGTGGCGACCACGTTCTGAACTTCGTCCACCTCCTGCACCCGCATCAGCAGGCTGTCGTTGATGTCCGCATGGTCACGCGTGCCCCCGAACTCGACCTTCCACGGTGCGAGGGACATGGGAAGCAGGGCCTGGAACGGACCGTTGATGTCGAGGAACCACAGGTTGCTGCGGGCTTCGACGACCGTGCCGATGACAAGGTCGCCCGAGCGGGGCATGTAGGTGGAGGCCACGGGGTCGACGGAGACCGTCCCGTGCCGCTCGCGGACGAGACCAACCCGGGTTGCGATGATCTGGTCCCCTTGAATGAGGGCACCCGTTCCGACACGACGCCCGGTGGCCGGCCCGATGGCCGCCCCCGGGGTCACAAGGCGCTGCTCGGCGCCATTCTGACCTTGAGACATTGTTCTCTCCGGCCGTGCCACCCACGGCCCCGTCATAAACCCCACACATGGAGCCTCAGGCTTCCTCCTCATGGCGAGCGGCAAGGGCCTCGCTCACCAACGGATGGTGGCAATGCGGGCATCGGTCCGCGGACGACAAAGCATCGGGCCGAATCGCGAGGACCGCAAAGCAGGTTGGGCATGCCGCGAGCATCTCACCGGGTTCCAGGTCCGCCTCTGGGTCGAGAACTTCGTCCATGTAGGACGAGCGGTACACCGGCAGGAGGTGAAGTCGGATTCGACGCCATGTGCCGAAGGAGGCCCAGAGCAGGAAGCCGGCAAGCACCAGGTCAAGAGCGGAACCCGTCACCCCGCTCACCATGTGCAGCAGCGCTAGGAAGAGGAACACAAGCAGCACGCACACCATCACGGCCACGGCGGGCCAATACGCCCATCGACGCCGTCGCCGGTAGGCCCCCCACAACATCACGGCTGGGACGCCGACGAGCAGCCCGGTGCCCGCTGGCAGAACGACGCCTCCGGCAGCGAGCACCGACAAGGAGCCGTACACGAGCAGCACGAGGTCGACCGCGAGGATGAACACGGTGCCACGGTGGTGAAGGTCGAATGCAGTGCCACTGTTCGTTGCACCTCGAGGCGCCGTCCCAGCGACCACAAGGTCGTCCCCTCGCCCCACCACGTTTGTGGCGTGTTTGGGTGCGCCATGAAGCCTCGCCTCGGCGAAGGAGTCATGGCGAGGGCCGTGTCCCGCACACCGTGACACGCGACCTCGACGTCGTTCCGGTCGGTGCATCGCTCCAAGGGCGACGCATCCTGCTTGGCGTTACGGGTGGCATCGCGGCGGTCGACACGGTCCGTGTGGCCCGTGAACTACGCCGTCATGGCGCCGAGGTCCTGACCGTCATGACCCGCTCCGCGCAGGACGTGATCACCCCCCTGGCCGTGCGATGGGCCACGGACGGGACCGTCGTTACCGGCTGGGAGGGCGACATGGCCCAACTCGACGGTGTCGATGGCGTGCTTGTGGCTCCGGCCACCCGCACCACCCTCGCAGCCCACGTGCACGGACTTCAACACGGTCCGTTGCTCATGGCCATGTCCGCTGCACGCGCCCGAGGCACACCGCTTCTCGTGGTTCCAAGCATGCACCACGACCTTGCCGACGACCCGGTCACGGAGGACCTTGTCGAAGCCATCAGGGCCCAAGGCGCCTCGGTGCTGTGGGGGCCCAGCGAGGAAGGTCGCAGGAAAACGCCCGATCACATCGGCATGGTGGCCCGCTTGTGCCACCTTGTCAACGCGCAATCGCCGAACAGAAAGAGCGTCGCCGTCACGTTGGGCGCGACCGCGTCTGCCATCGATGACGTCCGTGCGGTGGTGAACACAAGCACAGGAAGGACAGGATGGGCCATCGCGGACGACCTCTTCCGGCACGGCCATGATGTCACATGCATCGCTGGTCGCACCACGGCGCCCCAGCCCCCATGGCTCCCCCTCGTCCTTCCCGCGCCGAGCGCACCCATGATGCTCGAGGAATGCCGGGCCGTGGCCAAGGACGGTCTTGACGCATGGGTGCACGCGGCGGCCGTCCTCGATTACCTCGTGCCCACCGCCGCGGAAGGCAAACTCGCCTCTGGAAGCGAGGGGCTGCACGTGGACCTCGTCCCCGGGCCGAAGCACATCGACGAACTCAAGGACGTGTGCGCGGGGGCTGTGCGGATTGGCTTCAAACTCGAAACCGGCATCCCGCAGCGAGAATTGGTGCAGCGAGCGCTTGCACAGGTCGAACGGGCGGGCATGACGGCCGTCATCGCCAACCGCCTCGAAGACCTCGGGCGCACCGACCGGGCGCGCGCCCACCTCGTCGATGCCACAGGTTCGGATTTCGCCCTCCAATCGGAACGCGACATGGTCGATGCGATCCGTCACCTCATCGAGCGGGGGGCGTGACCTGCGTCGCTTCGCGGTGCTCGGCCACCGGGCCATGTCACGGGGTAAGGTCCCCCTCAACGACCTGCCCGGGTCGGGTGGACGCTTCGACGTCCTCGTCCGGGCCATGACCGCTGCCCTGCTCACAAGCCACGGGCTCCGTGACGACGTCGAGGTGGTGCTCCACCTGAACGGTGGACCCGGACCGCCCAGGAGGCTCCGCCTGCGCGGGGAGGCCCTCCGTGGCCTCCACGCGGACGAACGGTCCGCCGCCGGCTTCCTCGGTCGCGCCCTGACCGCACCTCAACGACCCCGTGGCCAGTGGTTCGAGGTCGCCCCCGGGTTGGACGATGGAGGTGGAACGCTCAACGACACCCTGCGCGAGTGGGAGCAGGCGACCGTGGTGGTGCTCGATGCAGAGGCCCCCCCGTTGCAGCAGGTCCTGCACATGCTGCCCTCCCAGGGAGGAGTGGAGGACATCGCGTTCGTGCTGAGCGACGACCAACCGCTCAGCGAGCACGACCTCCCACGGGACGTCCTTCGTGCGAGCCTTGGTGACCGTTGGATGCAAGGCCATGCGGCCGTGCACGTCGTCCATTGGGTGCTCGATCAGCACGCGAATTAGGTGCTCAACCACGACGGCCAACCGTCGTCGTCCGAGCGCAGCGCTTCGGCCAGCAAGGCATCGTCAACCGCAAGCGGATGTGTCGCAGGCCAGGTTGGCAAGCAGGACAGGCTGGCGGCCCCCGCGTCCACAGCGCAACAATCACCGCCGTCAACGGGCGTTTGCTCGATGCTCGCCGCGCCGATCACGAAGGTCGCAAGGTCCTCCCCGTCCGCCTCGGAGAAGGCCACGGCCTGCCTGTACCATCGGGTGCCCAGACGTGTGGTGCGCCACGACCCGTTCCACGAAGGGCCAACGTTCAGGTTGAGCATCACTTCACCGTGGGCAAAGGCCGTTCGCACCGCCGCATCAGGCCCCTCCGTCCACGCGGCAGGTGCCACGGTCGGCCATGTGCTGATGTGGGACGCGCTCAGGTCGAGCGTCGGCCGTCCGAGGTTGGTCGGACGCATTGGGAGCACCCGAAGTGCACGTTCGACAAGGTCCACCGTGGCCTGCACGGCGAGGTCCATGCCCGGCTCTTCGAAGGAAGTGAACGATGCGGCAATGGCCGGCATGCCGTAGAGGCCGGCCTCACGGGCCGCACCCATGGTGCCGCTGTGGTAGAAATCCTGACTGAGGTTTGGTCCAAGGTTCACCCCGGACACGACAAGGCGTGGAACGAGGCCGGGGTGGAGGTGATCAAGTCCACCGTCCAGCGCCACGATCATCGCATCGCACGGCGTCCCGTCGATTTCGTGCAAGAGCAGCGGAGCACCTCCACTCAACCCCCACGACTCACGGAGGTCCTCCCTCGACCGGACGGCCATCGGTGCACCAAGTTGGATGCGCATGCCTGCTGCCGAGTGGTTTTCGCTTGGAGCCAGGGTCACGAGGGGGTGGCCCGCCTGGTGCAGCGCGGTCACGAGCCGTCGAAAGCCCGGCGCTTCGATGCCGTCGTCGTTCGTGAGCAATACCCACCCTTCGGCGCCGGTCATGCCGCAACCTTCACCGTCGCCCACATGATGCTTCGCCTCGGCCCGTGCACCTCAATCCATCGTGGTGCGTGGAGCATCCGTCACCGCTGCATCAGCACGAACCACGAGCAGCAGTCCAACCAGCATCAGCACGCCTCCGACCACGGTTGCTGGACCGGGGAGGCCGGTGTCGAAGGCCACCGCCCCGATCATCGACCCAACCACCGGCTCAAGCGTCAGCGTGACCGAAATCGTCAGCGGCGTCATGCTTCCAAGGCAGTGGTTGAGGCCCGTGTGGCCCACCAATCCAGCGAGGAAGGCGAGCAGCAGGAATCCACCCAACCACGCAGGCGCGGTCCACCCCACCGCTCCGAACGTGGCAATGGTGGAGCCTTCCATGGTGGCGGAGGCGACAACGAGCAGCAGGGAGGCCAGCCCTGTCACGGCGGCGGCGTACAGAAAGACGGGCCAGCGGGCACGGAGGACCCGGCCCGCAGCGAGGTAACCAACGACGAAGACGGCGCCGAGGAACGCCAGCAGATCGCCGACCAAGGTGACTTCCTGACCGCCACTCACCGCTCCTACGTCGGCGAGCGTGAGCACAGCCCCGGACATCCCAAGGAGCCCACCGACCCAACCACGACGCCCCGGGCGGGTCACGTCACGGCCGAGCGCGAAGAGAAGGCTCGTGCCCACGAGGACGACAAGTGGATGTGCGGTCACGAACAGCAGGGAATGCGTCAACGTCGTGCGGTCCAGGGAGGCCGTCCATGACCCAAAGTGCAAGGCGAGGAAGGTGCCGGAGGCCACGAGGAGCAGCATGTCGGCTCGACGCTGAGGTGCGTTCGTCCACGGCACACCTTCACGACGGGCGTCAAGCACCGCGAGGGGCAGGAGGAGCAGCGTCGTTGCTTGAAGGCGCCACGAGGCCCGAAGCAGGGGTGGAACCTCATCGAAGGACTGCAGCAGGGCCCCGCCGCTTGAGACGCCGATGAGGGCAGCGCCAAGCACCAGCCACGTCAGCGGGGTTGGCCCTCGCGTCTCCACGGGCCTCGCCCGTCCTCAGGCGGCCTCGGCCACGAGGTCGTCGTCGTCTCCACCGATGACACCGGCGGCCTTGAACAGCCAGTAGATGGAGCCGCCGATGACGACGTTCAGGCCAAGCAACAGGCCCATGCGGGCCGCCCACCACGAGGTGGAGTAGGCAAACTCGTCGTCGAGCAGCGAGTCGATGAAGGACAGGATGCTGGATTCCGTTCCGAAGAAGGCCTCACCGGTCAGCAGGCCCGCAGCGATCATGAATGTCCCAAGCAGGGTGAGGGCTCGCGTTTTCTCCGCTGCCTTGCTGCCTTCCTTCTCAGCGATGGCTTCGATCTTGGGCTTGAGCTTCTTCTCCTCCCACCAGTCGCGGGCGCCACCGCCAATCAGCATCGGCAAGGTGTGCGGGATGTCGAGGTACATGCCGAGGCCAAAGGAGGTGCCCATGCCGGTGGCCCATTCAACGAACATGCCCAACAGCAGGCCAAGGCCAAGCAGCAACAGGTCACCCTGACCTTCGGCAAAGATGACCGAGAAGGTCGCGAACGCGTTCGCCTGCGGCGCGAGGAGGTCGATGTTGCCTTCTGCGAGTTGGATGGAGAGGAAAATCGCGACACCCGCACCGAGGATGGCGCCGGGAACCACGCCCATGATGTTCCCCTTCGAGATGTGGTAAGGGCGGTTGCCGATGTACAGGCTGTTCTTGTAGTCACCAATCACCGTGCCGGACATCGAGATGGCGGACCCAAAGACGGTGGTCCCGACAAGACCGAGCAGCACCGCTTCCTGGGTGTTGAGGTTCAATGCGTCTTGCGCGCTGAGGAACACGCCCAAAAGGAGCAGGAGCACAATGAACGACGTCCCCGACACCGGTTCAATGCCCGTTTCGCCCATCACGCGCACGGCGATGGCCCCGAGCATGAAGGTCGTCGCGATGAGGACCGTCGCGAAGAGGATGGAGGCCGCGACCGGGAATCCGCCAAGGGAAAAGATGGCGATCATGGACACGAAGGTCACGCCCATGAAGATGGGGATGTGCTTCAATGGCCATTCGTACCAGCCCTTGCCCTCGATGTATTCCGCGCTGCCGTCGCCCTTGAGCGCGGCCCCGATGTCGCCAAAGATGGACAGGAAGGTCTTGTACATCTTCGCGAGGCCAAAGAGCCCACCGCCCACGATGCTGCCAATCGCGATGGTGCGGATGGTCTTCGAGAAGGCGATCATCTGCAAGGCGGCCGAGCCACCCGCGGCAAAGTCGTGCAGCGGGATGTCGGCCTGCGCCTTGGCGTCGTAGATGGGGACGTTGAGGGCCACGGCCAGAGGAACGAGCACCAGCCATCCAACGAGGGTGCCCATGTTCACAAGCAACGCCACGCGCATGCGCATGAACCACCCGATGGCGAACATCGAGGGGGTGAAGGCCAGTCCGATGTAGGTGTAGGCGAAGGGGTTCCAGGTCCCCTCCGTCCACTGGGTGACGCCAAGCGAAACGCCGTCTTCGGTGCCCGAGGGTTGGTGCAACTTCCCGTGGCTGTAGAACGTGGCGAGCCCAACGTCACCGACGTGGAGGGATTCCGCCACCCAGTCCATGAGCGCCAACTTGCGCCCGTTCAGCCAAATCAGCGGGTATTCGATGACGAAGAGGCCGATCATCGTCACGCCGGTCCAGAACCCGATGGTCTTCAGCGATTCCCGAGCGTGCTTGACCGCCCCGGTGTTGACGTCCGAGGCGATGTCGAGCATTTTCAGCGTGGCTTCGAAGCCAGGAAGCGGCAGCGGGTCTTCAACCAACCAAACCCGTCGGAAGATGATGAAGTACATCACGCCGAGGAACCCTGCGAACATCGAAGCAACGATGCCGATGAAGGCCAAGCGGAGGGCTTCGCCTTCGCCGAGCGTGATGAGCGGCCCGTCCGCAAGTTCGTACTGCGCTTGGCTCGCAAGCAGGAAGATAGCAGGGAAGGTGAAGATGAACCCCGTGGAGGCGTGGGTCGCACCCGTTGTTGCAGACGTGGCGATGTTGACTTCGGACGGGGACCACTTGAGGGCCATCCCAAGCAGGTAGGCGATGTACCATGCCGCGCTGATCGCCAGCCCCAGCTTGAGGCCGATGTAGGCCGTCACGCCGGAAAAAATGGCGCCGATGGCGATGCCGAGCAGGACCTTTGGGGTGCTCCAGTGCGAGACCTCGAAGGATTCCTTGAGGTTCTTCTCCTCGAGGTACTGCTCCAACACCCCGGTGTTGAGGTTGTTGTACATGTCATCGTCAAGCCACGTCAGGGTTCCGTCCTCGATGGCCTGCAGGCCTTGCGGGGTCACAGGTTGGCGGTAGGCAGAGCGTTGGACACCCATCTCGTTCCCCTCCGGTGGTCCGGTGGTTGGAACGGCACTTCAAGACCATTCCCCATCGAAGGGGGGCTGAACGCCGGTCGGCACCTCAGGACGAGTGCGTCGGCACCTCAGCCTCGGCGTCCCCGTAGCCACGGATGTGCTTGACGAACGTTGCGGGGACGCCTGCCCACACCTGTCCCGCGGGGACGGTCTTGTGCTTGGGCAGCACCGCCCGGTTCGCCAGCACCGAATCGTCGGACAGCGTGGACCCGGGCATCATGATCGAGCCGCCGCCAACCACGCAACGGCTGCCGATGGTGACCGGAGCGAGGTGCAACTCCCCGCGTTCCACAATGTGCCCGTTGATGGCGGCGTTGCCGCCCACCACCGTGTCGGAACCGACGCGCACGAGGAAGGGGTCGTTGATGTCCTGAGAGGTCAGGTTCGAGTCTTGCCCCAACTTCACCCCCGCCAAGCGGTAGTAGGTGTTGGCAAAGATGGAGGGGCACACGTGCACCAGGAAGGGCTTGGTCGCCCTGTGCATGACGCCACAGGCGGCCCAACGGATGGTGGTGCCGGAGAAGAGCGGCACGACCTTGCCTTCGGGGGGGACCCGAGGGTGAATGATCATCTGAACGATGCCGGAAAGCAGGAGAAGGCAGAGGCCCCAGGTGATGAACGCAAGGGCTGCCGACATGCCGGTGACAAGGTAGGCGCCCCATTCGGAGAGGCCACCGCCGTAGGCGTTGACGGTGTCGAAGACCTTCAACGCGGGCGCGATGGGGGCGGCCCAAAACGCGGCCATCACGAAGATGAACAAGGCAGACAGGACGTGCTGCACGGCGGTGAAGGCCTTCATGGACCGTAGAGAGGGGGGCCGTCCTATAGGCACGTCGCCGCATTCAGCGGGTGACCGTTTGAACCGAACAGGATCAGTGGTCGCGGATGATCTTGTAGCGGCCCAAGGCCTCCATCCACATGATCTCCTTGCCGGCCTCGATGTTCAGGCCGTCTTCCATCGGGAGGATCATCATCGAGTGGTCGCGCATGTTCATGGCGTGCACTTCGTTGCCGTCGAGGTGGGTGACCATCGCGGTGCCCTTTTCGATCATTGGAACGTTGATGGTGTCGGTCACGGTGCCGACGTGGCTGATTTTCTTGTCCGTGAACAAGGACACAAGCTCGAGGCGGGCCTTTGCGGAGCCGTGCTTGCCGGGCTTGGACTTGGAGATGCTGAGGATCTTGTAGGCCTCGTCGTCCACGACGCAAAAGCGTCCTTCCTTGAGGGTGCGGATTTCCACGCGGTCGGTGCCGGGCATGGACGTCGCTTCGTTCGACGACTTATGACGCTATCCCCGAGAACGACGTGCTGAGGGGCCGTGGCTCAGAGTTCCCGCACGTCGAAGCGCTGCCCGGACGGGAAGCGCTCGCCGTCCAGAAGCACGGGGAGCAGGCGTTCTGCCACCTCGTCCGGAGGCACGAGGTGACCCTCGTTGTGGAGCCCGACGAAATCGGCGTGGGAGGGGAAACCCTCCGGGCTGGCCCCTCGGATCGCGGCCTGCATCGCGGTGTCCACAATCCCCGGGGCCACAGCGACCGCTTCGATGCCGACGTCGGCCCCTTCGACGGCCAGCATCCGCGCCCACATGTCGAGTCCTGCCTTGGCCACGCAATACGCGGACCAACCGTGGATGGGTCGAAGGCTCGCCCCCGAGGAGATGGTCACGACCCGGCAGCCACCGTGGACCATCGCTGGCCAGATGGACCGCGTGAACTGCTGCACGCCAACGAGGTTGACCTGCATGGACCTGGCCCAGGCTGCGTCGTCGACGTCGCTCATGCTGCCCACAGGACGGACGTCCCCCGCGTTGTGCACCAGGCCCGACAGCCCGTGCTCAGCCACCAGGGGGTGAGCGAGCAGGTGGGTCGCGGCATCGGTGATGCTCGCACCGTCGGCGAGGTCGAGGTGAAGCGGAACGACCGCCGCGCCGGAGCCTTGCGTGGCCGTCGACCAAGCCTCCGTGTCGTCCACCGAGCGAGCGAGCGCGATGACGTGGTGTCCAGCGGCAACGAGGGCCTCGCCCAAGGCTCGACCAAGTCCTCGGCGTGCTCCGGTGATGGCCCAGACGCCCATGGCGTTGGCTGCGGCCGGCCGGGCATAGTGATGCCGTTCAGGCTTCGCCCAGATGGCCGGACTCGCCGGTGTGCGGCAGGCGATGGTGCATGGTGCCAATGTCGTCTTGGAACGGCGAATGGCGCTCAAAGTGCATCATTGTGTGCAGGATGGTCCCCGCCAAGAGGCGGTGGCGCCGGTTCATGTTGTCCACCTTGGCCCGCGTCTCCTGCTCGATGGCGCACACTTCCCGCGCAATGG
>JAYPDK010000032.1:0-17556 GCA_038125145.1 Candidatus Poseidoniaceae archaeon | reverse complement strand
ACTGTGGTACGAGAGTCCACGGGAACGGCTGTCACTGTGCCCCTCTCCTTTCCTCTTCCCCGAACCCGAATGCCCTGAGCGAAAGCAAGGTCAACGTTGAAACAAGGAGTGCAGGAGGCCCCCTCATGACCATCGCCACGACCGACCTTCTCGGCTCGGACCAGGTTGGCGTGTACCTCGCTCGCGTTGGAAACGTGCTCTTTCATCCTCCTGAACTTGAGCCAGCCTCACAGGAGATCCTCGATGCTACGCTTGGACTGGAGCGATGCGCCTTGAGCATTGGTGGTTCCAACCTTGTCGGTGCGTTGCTTGCCGGAAACAACCGGGGCATGGCCGTGGCCGACATCGTCACAGAACGCGACATCGACGTCCTCACGGCGTACGGTGATGTCGTGGTGATGGAAGGAGGCGTCAACACGGCTGGCAACTTGATCGTGGCCAACGAACAAGGCGCGGTCGTTTCACCGTCCATTCCCCGAGAAGGCCTCGAAATTTTGGCCGATGTCCTTGGTGTCGATGTTGCTGCAACCACCATCGCCGGTCAGGACGTTGTCGGTTCACTGGCCGTTGCCAACGCCCACGGTGTGCTTTTGCACCCAGACGTCACTGCGCAGGAGGTCGAAGTGATTCAGAGCGTCTTAGGCGTCGACCCCATGGTCGGAACCGTCTCCTTTGGGTCTCCCTACGTCGGTGCAGGCGCGTGTGCCTCGGACACGGGTGCTGTCGCCGGTCAGGCCACGACTGGCCCCGAATTGAACAGGCTCGAAGACGCGCTCGGGTTGCTTTGAGGCAATCCACGAAGGTTGAAGAGCCTGATTCAGAGAATACACCTCATGGGCGAAATGCTGTACCAAGGCAAGGTCAAGCAGGTGTGGAGCACCGACGACCCCGACGTGCTTGAGTTCCGATTCACGGACCAGATCTCCGTGTTTGACCAGATCATCCCATCGCTCATTCCTCGAAAGGGTGAATCGCTCAACCGAACCACTGCCCATTGGTTCAAGCTGATCGAAGCGGCGAACATCTGTGGGACCCACCTTGTGCAGGTCAATGCACCTGACCGCTGCCTCGTGCGGAAGGTCGAGGTCATCAAGGAACCGGGAATGGTCCCTCGAGATGCTGAATGGGTCTTCGTTCCCCTCGAATTTATTGTACGCCATTACCTTGCGGGCTCTGCTTGGCGCAGGTTCCAGCGAGGTGAAATCGAAGCCTCAACGGTTGGTTTGACCGGAGAAGCGACCTACGGAATGCGCTTGCCGAAACCGCTGGTGGAAATCACCACCAAGTTCGAGGCCTACGACCGATTTGTCGACCGTGAGGAGGCCCTGGCCATTTCCAACATCACCGAGGACGAACTTGATGCGATCATCAAAGCCGCCTTGGCGGTGGACGTCATCATCGAGGAGGAGGCTGCAAAGAACGGACTCATTCACGTTGATGGCAAGAAGGAATTCGCGCTCGGTCCAGGACGGAAGGTCGTCCTCGTGGACACCTTCGGCACCCTCGATGAAGACCGCTGGTGGGACGCAGAATCCTACGCAAACGGTGAATGTGTTGAACTGTCGAAAGAATTCGTTCGGCAACATTACATCGACATCGGCCACGAAGCGTCCCTCAAGTCGGCCCGTGATGAGGGGACGGAGGACCCACCGATTCCCGCCCTTCCTGAGGATGTCATTGCATCCACGGCGGCGTTGTACGCCTCAATGTTTGAACGCCTCACCTCTGAGACCTTCTGAGGTCCCGCGTTAGGCGTGGCTTCTGTGAAGAAGCCCAACCCGCCGTCGCTCCGCGCCACGCAAGAGTGCTGTGAGGTGCATCACAGCGTCTCGCATCCCCCCATCGAGCGGTTCCTCCGCTGACACCGTCCAACAACGACCCATCAACAGCGTCCGAAGGTCCCGCACATCATCTGTGGAGAGCCACCCATGAAGGCGGAGACCGCCTGCGCCCTCTGCGGCGTTTGGATGATCGTTGTCGATGCCTTGGCTCAGGCGCAGCAGCAGCGAGGCAAGATGGTCGTGCTCCACTTCAAGCCCTTGTGTGGGTCGCATCCACGCCAACAGGTAGGTCAAGAGGCAACCGTCCTCACTAGGGAACCTTCCGAAGCGCTCGATGTGCCGTCCGTCCGCCACCTCGAGTCGGCTTCCATCCTCCATCCGTTGCATGGCGAGAAGGAACAGCACCGTGGCGTCATCGAGTTCGATCAACGCGTCCGTTGATGTTGAACCAAGGCGATTTTGCAGAACGGGGTGGTCTGCAAAGAATGGATCCCATGCACGCTCGGAAGCAGGTGCTGCAAGGAGGTCGAGCGCTTTGTCAAGGACGGCACTGTCCACAGGGTCGAGGGTATGAAACGGCGCCGTTGTGCCCCCCATACGGGGTCGTGCAGCGCTCCCGTCATGACCCTTGCTCATCGTTCAAAGAACCGGTTCATTCGACGTTGCATGTCGTCGTCAGGAGCATCGCCTTGCAGTTCACCACGGAGCCTCGCGAGTCGGCTTGATGCGTCCGTGGCGTCGTTTTCGGTCGGTGCTGCATCTTCGGGCTCAACGTCGGCCTGGACATCGTCGTCGACGGGTGCGTTGTCCTCAACTTCGTCCACAAGCACGACCCCGAGGTCCTTCTCATGCGGTGGTGAAGGCTCCGTGTTCGATGCAGGATGAGACGGTGCTGGTTCGCTGGATGAAGCAGGATTGCTGCCCGGGCTGGTGGCCGGCTCTTGTTGCGGATGTGGAAGCAAAAATCGTCCTACAATTGAAACGATCAGCATCGCCCCCAACGCCCACAACCAACCACCTTCCGTCAAACCGAGGTCCACACCTGTTCGTAGGATGGCCGAGGCGGTGTCGTCGCTCGCGTCATCGTCGACATCAAACGGCTCGGCGCAGCGAAGTTCAGCCGTCACCTCTGTGTCCGCAGGAATCGCCAAGCCGCTGAGATCGATGCGGAGCGTTGGAGCGAAATCACCGGAGACGTCAACAAGGAACACGGAACTGCGGCCAGCCCCTGCAGTGAAGGACATCGTACATGGGGCATCCTTCAGGAGGTCTGTGCCAGCCCTCCGGATTCCCAAAACGGCCTCTTCTCCTTCGAACCTGAAGCTTTCAATGCCGAGGTTCCATCCAGACGCACGCGCCAAACCGCTCCACGTTGCCTCATCGAGCACCACGCCTCTGGCGTCGTGGACCACGAAACGAAGGTCAACTTGACCCGGTGCAGGCGTCCAACCGCTGGCATTGATGGTCCACGACTGACTACCGTTCGGGACGGTCCTCACGCTGTGGTCGATGGGTATGGGTTGCCCTGCGCCGTCCATCAAGGTCCAAGCGAGGGCCATGCTTTCCTCCGTGCTACTCGCACAGGTAGCGAGCATTCCGTAGAACGGTGTTCGCCCAAGGTCTGAGATGGAATCAACCAGGTCGCATTCAACGGAGGCTACGGGGGTTGGCAAACCAAATTGCACCAGTTTGAACCCGTTTTCATCGAGGTTGATGATGTCAAAACCTCGCTCGAGATCGAACGATTCGACACTGCCATCGGTGAACGACACATCATGACGACCTCCTTGCTGTCCAACAAGCACTGGACTGGATGAAAATGCGACCTCGCGTCCTCGGGCTTCAATCTGGAGTTCCATCGCGTCGAGCATCGGATGCTGCATGGTGACCGTGATGAGTCGACCCGTCCCGTCCCACGCATCGTCCGGAACGAGCGACAGCGGAAGTCCCGATCGTGCTCCCGGTGCGAGGGTCACGGTGGTTGGTCCGAGCAGTTCCCACGTCGCCGGATGACCGCTCACGCTGACCTGCACCCGAGCGACGTCGTTTCCTGTGTTCTCCAACCATGCGACCGGCATGCCACCGGTCTCGCTCAACCACCAAACGCCTTCGTTCCGCACAACGAGTCCGGCCTCAGCGGCCACGCGAACGGGGATCACATGGGTGGACGCACCCTCGCCGTCACCGTCAGAAATTCTGAGGTTCACGGTACCGACGTCACCAGCCTCGGTTCCGTTCGGTGGCGTCACGTTGAGCACCACGGTTGAGGCACCAAACGGTGGAACAGCGCTGCCGTTGGGAGGAGCCGTCACGCCCCAGCCTTCCGCGACCTTCGCGAACCAAGGGGATTGCAGGCTGTTGCCGAGGTGATCGAGCGGTACCTCAACCAAACCACCTTCGGGCGGGACCACGAGGTCCACGCCGCTCAGGTTTGTGTTCCACCCGGACACCCGGCCTACGGTCAGCGTTCGGTCGATGGTTTGGAGCACTTCTCCTTGCCACGTCGCGTGAATCTGCATCACCGTCGTGCTGCCGTTCCACGATTCGGACGGGACATGGACTGTGAGGTTTGCCAGCACCGTTCCGCCAATCGCCACGTTGGTTGCACCGACGGAGGATTGGTTCCACATCGACGTGTCTCCGTCGACCAGCGACGATGCGTGCGTGACGGTGAGTTCGAGGTCGTCGACGGTGTTGCCGAGGTTGGTGGCGTTCACAACGAAGGTGAGGGCTTGCCCGGGAATCACAACCTGCGAAGGTGGTGATTCGAAAGCGAGGGCCCACGCTCTCTCTGGTGCCGCAGAGGCGTTGATTCGGACGTTCGACGTAACGCTCTCGTTGAAGACCGACTGCACAAGGAGCACCACATCGAAGGATTCCAGAGCGGGAACGTCAGCGTCCAACGTCATGCGCATGGTCATGATGGACGACCCACCAGGGGCTACGGTCTTGCTCGGCGTTGGGGTTGTGAAGGTCACGCTACCGTTGCTCGGGGCAGGGTCAAGGGTCGCGAAAAAGACGAACGTATCGACGTCGTTGCCCAAGTTCGTGACGCGCACGTTCAAATCATGCTCGAGTTCAACAGCGAACACCGTCGCGTTCTGCTGAGGGGTTGGGGCGATCAACTCCAGTGCGGACAGGTGGCGCTGCAGCACATGGAGGCTAAACTGAAGGTCGCTGTGACCAGCATCCTCGGTGCGCAGCACCCAAAGGAGCCGTTGAGGTGCCGCGTTTGCAGGTACCGTGATGGCCATGCTGAAGGTTTGAAGGCTGTTCGACAGACCGGTGACGTGAAGTCCCGTTCCGTTCAACACCGCCCCTGTCGCTTCGACCCCCCAGCCGCCCTCGAGGTTGCTGATGGCCGACGTGTTCCATGTCAGTTCCCCCGATGCTGGGAGGTCGACCGTGAAGGAGTAGTTCACCACAACCTCTGGGAAGGTGCGATGGTGCGGTGGAGCGACGCTCGCGTGCGCCGCTGAGAACGCGACATCCAGGTCCCTGCAGAGGGCAGCGTCACCTTCGCCGATGCACACCGTCAGCGTCACGTCATCCTTCGAACCGAACGACACCGTTGCAGGGACATCGATCACAGCACGGAGCAGGCGAAGTTCTCCTGGAGCAAGGGTGAGGGTGAAGGCTTCTGTTCCGGCCGTTGTTTCGACACGTGGTGAGCCCCAACCGCTTGTTGACCAGTCAAGGGATGTTGTGGTTTCTTCGGCGTTGCCGAGGTTTTCGACACTAAACCACGCGACAGCAGGCGTACCGGGTCGACCAGCCCCCCACGTGCTTCCGGTACCGTCCGGTCCTTCGAGATCCAATCCTCGCGTCCGGAGGACGTCCACAGGCACCCGCAACGTCGCGTTCACGGACGGGTCATTGGAACGGTACACTTCGACATCGAACCAGCCTTCTTCGTCCCCGAGGGCCGTTGAAGGTACCGTCAAATTCCACGCCAAGGTCATCGCCTGTCCCTCGGATAGCGTGAACTGCGAACTGAAGGCGGTGGACTCGGTCAAGCCCCAGGTTGCCGGAAGCCCAGCGTCGTCGACGTCCACGGTCCAGGAGGTTTCCCTTGAGCCGATGGCAAGGACGTTGACCTCAACGCTCGCGGTTCCACCCGGTAGTGCCGTCACCGTGTCGGTTGGACCGAGGAGCGAGACTGCGTAGGGTTGTCGAACGGATAACTCTGCGGTGATGACGTTGTTGTCTTCACGCGCTTCGCTGATGTTGTTGTTCGGATCGAGCACCAGCCGGAAGGTGGAGGTGCCGAGCACGGCCGTCACAGGAACGGCGAAGGACACGGTCGTCCCATCACCGGATGGATCGACCGGCTCAAGGTCGTCCACGCGGTGACGGGCGATGATGGAGTTGCCAAGGTAAAGCCAAGCATCAACTTCGTCGTTTGCGGCTTCGGTTCCGACGTTCTCGAAGCGTACAGAGACCGTCACCGACTCTCCGGGGTCTGGTGATGCAGGCGTGAATTGGATGGCACGTCCGTCGGACATCGGAGCAATGTCAGGAGCCCGCTGCGATACGACCATGTCACCGATCACAAGGTCGATGGATCCGTCGTTGTCGACGTCGGCAGCAGCGGGCGCCGCCCACGTTCGATGGGGGAGGGAGACGGGGTCTTCCCACGGCGTTGAGACGTCTGCGGGCGCGCCGCTGGCCCCGTCAAAAGCGTGCAAGCGCCGACCAAAGACGACGAGGAGTTCCTGCGGACCGTCACCGTCAATGTCCATCCAAAGCGGTGGGGCGACCGCAATCTCGTCGTTGTCGTTCCCTCCCGCTCGGTTCATGGTCCGGGACCAATCTTTCTGTGCTGGGTCCACGCTCACGTCGTGACATCCTGCCATCCCTTCACGGTCGAAACTGCTTGGGCTTGCGGAGTACCATGTGACCCAGCAAAGGCGGTCGTGCACACCGTCGTCGTCTGTATCAATGGGCAATGGGGGTGCATCGGCATACCCGTTCGGCGCCCGGAAGGAGAAGACTTCGTTCGTGGACGTGAGGTCCATCCCGATGAACCGTGCGCCAAGGCCTGATGTACGTCCGTTCGCATCGGTTGGCACGGTGAGCACAACTTCAGGCTCCTCATCGTCGTCGAGTTGTGCGACGACGGGACCCGGAAGCCGGAGCCGTGGGGCGTCGGAATCTGAATCCGTATCTGGGACGGGTGTTCGTTCCCAATCCAAGGCTCCGTTGCTGCCGTCGACCTTCCAAATCCACATGGCTCCGGAGGATGCATCGATTGTGGTCAAGAGCACCGCGACCGAGTTCGCGTCCATCTGGACCGCGGTCGGATCCGATGGATGGGTCCCGCGGTCGAGGGTCGTGCTCCAGGACGGGTCGGACGGCGCACTCCCTGTGAGTGGAAGGGCGAGGACGACAGGGTCGTCGGTTGTCGTATCGACGACGGCGAGCACGAGATCTTGCTGTCCATCCGCATCGGCGTCCACCAGAAGCGGTTGGGTCACGGCCCGGTGCCCGCTTTGGTCCGTCGGCCAATGCGGAAGGTCAGAACCGATGCTCAGGTCGGCGTCCGACCACGACCACAGGCGTTCGTTGCTGTGTCCAGTTCGTGCCCACCCGGACGCGTCACACTCAAGTTCAGGACCCCATGCTTCGACCTCAAGTCCGTTTGGACCATCGGACACCACGATAATGTCGACATCGCCGTCGCCGTCGACGTCGGTGGCCACCGGCGTCGAACGAATGGGGTCTGCGTCACCCAGATCAACCTCCCATGCCACTTTCGCATCATCGCCTGTCAAGAGCATCAAGGTGTGGCTGATGCCGTCGGCGCCGGTTTCGACGACAGCGATGAAGCGTTGATTGGAAGCGCAACGCTCGGCCGCGTCCGCATCCCGTTGAATGATGAAGTCGAGGTTGAGGATCAGGCTGCCGTACGTGGACGTTCCGTCGCCGTCAAGCCCGACCCAGTTCAGGACCGGGTCGTCGATGCTTGCCAGTTCGGTGACGTCGGCGACCGCGCCAAGGCCAGGCCCCCCATCCGGGCCGTGGGCTGGCATCGTTCCGTTGCGTGTGGACACTCCCATGAACTGCGGCCAAGGCTGCTCCAACATCTGGCTCCGAGCGTTTGTCGCGAAGGTGGGCGTGGCGGGTGGTGCATGACCTGCGGTGAGGAGGGCGGCGTAGGGTTGCAACAAGAGCAGCAACAGAAGCAGTGCGGCCCCTTGTTTTGGTCGACGGAGCGACCGCTGTTGCTCCATCACTCCAAGTCTGCCCGGCGAGGTTGTTATGGCTTTGGTGCAGCGGTGGGTGGAGAACGCCAACCTGCGGGGACGTCAGCAGCTTCCGCGACCGTGCGCTTCATATACGGGGTGTAGGACCGCGGAATGACTTCGGTCACTCCTTCCAGAGGCCTCAGCCGGTGACGGACGGAGCCGGTTCCGGCCCGTGGAGCGACCCGGGGGGGACTGCGATGTACAAGATTGTCAAGAAGGAAGACACGATTCGTATTCCTGCTGAATACATGCGCCGTGGTGCTTCCCTCGATCAGCACATCGACCGCCTTGCGATGACGGCCTTCGAAGGCCGATTCGACGAGCAGAATCGCTTCGTCCTGGTGACCTCCAACCACGAACCGCTCGGCCGCGGCCGCATCATTCACGGGGACGGTGCCATTTACCAGAAGGTTCGCTTTGACGCCATCGTTTTCTGCATGGAAGACTACGAAGTCGTTGACGGCGCCGTCACCGAAATCAACGAATTCGGTGCCTTCGTCCGTATCGGCCCGATGGAAGCACTGCTTCACAAGTCCCAGATCCTCGAAGAGCAAGTCGACGTCAACGTCGGTGCAGGGTCCATCCACGGGCGTGGCAGCGGTCGCTCGCTCAAGGTGGGCTCCCAAGTCCGCGCCCGCATTGTGTCCCTTTCACCCGACACCACCGATCCACGTCGGTCGAAGATCGGGTTGACCTGCAAGCAGCCCGGCTTGGGCAGCTCGGACTGGGAATCCAACGACTGAGGTGAGAACATGGCGACGCAGAATTTCGCGTGTGGCGATTGCCACATGATTTTGGCCGACAAGGTCGATCAGTGCCCGCACCACCCCGCCGCGCGGGTCTCCACCGATTGGCAAGGATTTGTCATCATCATGCAGCCCGATCGATCTGAAATCGCGAAGCGGCTCAACGTCACCGTCCCCGGGCAGTATGCCCTGAAAGTGAACATCTACACGTGAGGTGAACAACATGGAAATCATCAACCGAACCGAAAACAAACTGCTCCATCGCGTGGAGATTGACTTCCGTTGGAAGCATCCTGGAAAGAGCACCCCGTCCCGAATGGAAGTCATCACCCAAGTCCGTGCCCTTGAACCCGGTGCGGACCCCAGCCTTGTCGTGATCAAGGACTGCAACACCCGATTTGGGATGGCGATGACCACCGGTCGAGCGTACGTGTACAACACCAAGGAGGCCATGGCGGTCGAGCCCGCGTACATCGTCAAGCGCCACGCGAGCCTTCACGGGGATGACGCGGCTGCAGACGACGACGGAGGTGAGGCCTGATGGGTGACAAGTGGCAGAAGGCGAAGGTGTCGAAGTTCAAGGTCGGTGACGACGGCTTGAGCATCGAAGGCGAGTTTTGCCCCAACTGCGGCCCCGGGATTTTCCTGGCCAACCACGCGAACAGGAAGTCCTGTGGCCGTTGCGGCCACACCGAAGCCAACGCGTGAACGTCAGGTGGGATAAGCGGCCCATTGGCCGCGGTTGTCAATCGAATAGGCAACGCCATCAATGCACGCGACATCTGCGTGCACTTCGTCCCCTGACCAGCGATTGAATCCGTCCCGTCGCAGGACAACGCGTTCGCGCCATCCAGCGATCAACCACGCGTCCTGATCGTTGCTCCATAGCACCCCTCCGACCGGGCCGCTGAGCGTGGCCTGCAGCACCAGTTGATCGTTCTCCACCCAGGATGCGACGTGGTCGCTGGTCACCACCAGCCTGCCACCCTTGCCATGGTGCACAAGGACAACGGGGTCGTCCACCTGCTCGGGTTTCAGTTCGGTCACCGCGTCCTCAGCCATGGCCACGCGGCTCCCGTCTCGCATGGTCAAGACCCAACGGTCGCCATCGTGCTGCAGGTCCACCACCGCACGAGGTGTGCCGTCCTTGCCTCGCGGGACGGCGGCTCGCCATTGCTCGCGTCCTTCGCTGTCGATCACGTAGAACCCGTCCGGCCACAGCGACAGAGCCACGTGATCGCCGTTCACACACATCGCCATCGGCTCTGCGTCCAAGGCGTGCGACCAACGATGACCATCAGGATGCGTGGTCATGGCTCCATCCCTACGCACGGCGGCCCGGTCAACGCCCCTTCGTGGTTCTGCGAGGTCAACCCGTGCAAGTCGTGCCACGCGGAGTTCGTGGTCCATCCATGCTGCAACCAAGTCGCCCTCCATCAGCCCTGCCGCAACGATGGGGATGGGATACGGACGATGAAGGTTCAACGGCGTCCCGTCATCACGCAACTGCTGGACTTCGCCGTCGGTTCCGAGCACCACGATGACGTCCTTGGACACAAGGACGCGTTTGGGTGAAAACGGGCACGCGTCGGGAGGCACATGGCCTGCTCAGGTCGCATTGTTGTGAACCTTCGCCACAACACACGTCAAGGGGACCCACCATCGGGGTGCATGGAGGAGGGCGTCGTCCTGCTGGTCGCGTGCGATGCGGACGAAGCCTCCTCGGTGATGGCCGATGCTCTGCGGTCTCGTGGGGTGTTTGTCCCGTATGGGATGGCGGAAGGGGCGGACGTTCTGGCAGCGGGGCGGGTCCGTTTGTGGTGCAGGACGGGCACGCATTTGCACGAAGACAACCTCGACCTTCGGTACACGGAAGCGCTTGGAGAAGGCGTGCAGGAAGTGCTGTTCCTGTCCAAGCACGTGGCCAGCAGCGAGCGACCTTGCTTGACCGTCCATCCCATTGGCGTCCCGCACCTTTCCGAAGGCGAAACGCCACCGTTCGGTGGACGCGCAGGTCAATCGCCGCCGCCGAGCGTTCGCATGGCGGCCATTTGGCGCGCCTTGCTCGCCGTCAGAAACGACCCAAGGATCCCCGAATTTGAGGTGAGTTTGGAGGTCACGCATCACGGACCTTGGCTGACGGCACCTTCGGCTTTCCTTGAGATCGGCTCGACCTCCACCACGTGGTCCCATGGTGGAGCGGGTCAGGTGTGGGCGGACCTCCTGCTTGATCTGCTGAGCGAAGAACTCCAAGGGCGAGATGCACCGAACCAGCCTCCGCATCATCCCGTCTTGATCACGCTCGGTGGAGGGCATTACGCGCCCCGCGCCAACATGATGGCTGCTGAACAGGGGGCTCTCCTGGGGCACATGCTCGCCCGACACAGCCTGCCGTTCGAACCCTCGGACGAGGGTACGGGCGTTGGTGGTGCCTGGAAGCACGCCATCAATGAATCACTTGCATCAACGCGTCGTGCGCATCCGGGGAGGACGGTCGTGGTCAGCATGGACAAGAAATCCTTTCGAGGATGGGAGCGCGCTCCGTTGTTGGAACACCTCGCTTCGCTCAAGGTCCAGGTTGTGAGCGCCGATGAACACCGAGCGATGCTTTCCACGGAATGAAGCGGACGAGCAACGGTCAAGAATCTCCGCTTCAACCTCTCGACATGGCGCAGGCTGGACCATTCTCGCGCGCCATCGTCGGCATGACAGGCGTGATGCCACGTTGGTTCGTGCGCTGGATCTCCCGTCGTTACGTCGCAGGGCCCCACCTTGAGGACGCGGTGCGCGTCATGCAACGCCTGCAAAGCGAAGGCGCATGCGCCACGGTCGACGTCCTCGGGGAAGAAATTCAGTCCCTCGATGAAGCGACGTTCTTCCTGGATGAATACCGCAGGGTGATGGCGGCCATCGTAGAGCGCGGACTCGACGCGAACCTCTCGATCAAACCAACTGCGTTCGGTCTTTTGCTGGACCCCGAGGTGGGCCTCCAGAACATCCGACTTCTGGTGACGGAGGCTGCGGAGCACGGCATGTTTGTCCGATTGGACATGGAAGATCATCGCGTGACCGACGACACAATTCAGGTGGTCACGACCTTGCATGGCGAGGGCTTGACCAACGTCGGTACCGTGCTTCAAGGACGGCTTCACCGAACGGGAAACGACATCGAGGACCTCGCGGTCGCCTTGGGCTCCAACGCCGATCACCGCATCTGCAAAGGCATCTACCTCGAACCTGAGGCGATTGCCCACACCGCTCGCTCGGCCATCACCGACGCGACCATCGCGTGTGTACGAACGGCCTTGGACCGTGGTGCGTACGTCGGCATTGCCACACACGACGACAACATCGTGTCAGCCAGCCTCGAGCACCTCGGCTCGCTCGGCATCTCTCCGAGCGAAGACGGTCGTCAACCTTGTCCTCCCGTTCGTCCTGGAAAGGGCCCTGGCTACGAATTTCAGATGCTGCTCGGTGTTCGAGGTGACATGCGGCGACGACTTCGTTCCGACGGGCACCGCACCCGTGTGTACGTCCCGTACGGTGAAAAATGGTACGAATACAGCATTCGGCGGCTGAAGGAAAACCCGACCGTCGCAACGCAGGTGGTCAAAGCCTTCCTGATGCCGTGGACCAACCGACCGTGATCATCGACGGCGTGCTGGGTGGGACTCCCGGGGTAGCACCGGGTTGGGATTGAAGCCGAGTCGTCCCTCCTTCCAAGCTTGCCGTCGCTCGCGACCGGAGAGCGCATGCGTCCGTTCTGGGGCCTTGGGCTGATGGAGGTACATCCGTACAATCCGATTCGCAGGAACCGTTCCTCGCAGCGTACGTCCAGAACCTGTATGGATGGCCCGTAGCAACCACGTTCGCCCGCCATGATCGAGCATGGTGTCGGCGGTGAACATGGTGTCCGGAGGGCAAATCAGATGATCGGGACGCGAGCGCTCACCGATGGTTAAGGTCACTCGAACACGGATCAAGTCTTCGCGCATGGCCACGACACGGCGTAAGGAGGAGGCGACGGACGACGTCGTGGATTTCCCATCCGGGTCTTCGAGATGGCTGATCCTCCAAAGCATGCCGCTGTCTTCGAACACATCGCCGAGGTCAATGACTTCGTCCTCGTCGAGTTCGAGGTCCAGCATGTGGCTGTGAGGTCCATCGGTGAGCATGAACGGGACCGAAACGGCACGTGGGGGGCGAAGGTGCACGGTGTGCACGTGCCCGCAGCCTTGGCAGCGAACACGATGGTCGTGGCCCGTTCCCTTTGGCTTTGAAGTCAGGATGTCGTGGCCTTCATACTCGTCGCACGACGGGCACACAGTGACGTTCTCAACGACGTCATCGTCGTCATCGAGTTCGTCCATGAACTCAACATCCTCCTCCATGACCCGGGCCCCGTGCCTGTGTGTTTGAATCCATCGGAGGCAGTGCCTGCACGCGAGGCTTGAAGCATCCCCCCTCCACGCCGGACCATGGACCAGTCCGTGGACGAGGGCACAGCCTTCCGGGCGGCCCTCGGGCCGCGACACGATTTGCCACGGGACGAGCCGGAGGTCGCGCACGGCATCGCCGTTCAGATGCGGCACATGGGGATGAGTCCACTCAGCCTCTCCGTGGTCCGTCGGCTTCGTGACATTGTGGCGACACTCGCCCCACGTCGCCTCGTGGAATCTGGGGCATCGATCGGGCATTTGAGCGCGTGGTTGCTCGACATGTGGTCCACAGAGCAGGCCGTTGCGCCTGAGCGATACGATGTCCTGGAACCAGGTGCCCGGTTTGCGGTGATCCTCCAACGGGTGCTTGAACGGTACCAAGCAACGGAGTGGGGGAGGGTTCTGGTGGGCTCCGTTGAAGAGCAACGGGGCCGCACCAAGGCCTGGCGCCTCGCGAACCTCGGTTCGTCGGAACGTCCCAGTTCCGTCGACGACCGCGCCGACCTCATTGTTGTTCATCCCTCGTCGACCATCGCCGATGACGTTCGGGCAGCCATGGACCTGCTACGGGAGGGCGGGACCCTCCTGACCGTCGAACCAGAGGTGCCGGGCGAAGACGTCTCTCCGGACACGCCAGAGGGTGCGGCCATCATTTCGTCCTTCAATGGCTGGATTGCTCTCGTTCATTCGTTGTCGTCGTCCCATGATGTGGCGTTTCTGCCTGTAACAGGCGGTACCATCGTGGGCGTGCGCAGGTAGGGTCCCTCATGCATACGCTGCTAAGAGGCGGTCAACACGCACGATCCCATACCCGTACGAGTCGTCGTGGTCTTCTTGGCCTGGTTGAGGTTTGGCCGTTTCCATCAGGGTCTGCTTGACGCTGTCGATGGTTTGCTCTGCGCTGTTGTTCAACCCGCCCGAGCGAAGGTCCGGACGTTGTTCAAGCAGAAGGGCGAGGGCGGCGGTGACGTGCACGGTGGCGGCGCTTGTGCCGTCCACAAGGCTCCAGCCACCGGATTCCGCGTGAAGCACCGCTACCCCTGCTCCCGGTGCCATGAGTTCAGGTTTTTTGTCCGGATCTTGCCGTGGGAACAGCACAGGCAACGGCCAAACACGACCGTCGTTGTCGCCGATGGACGAACCCGACCATAGCGTGCCGTCCACATGAACGGCCCCGACCGAGATGACGCGCTGGACCGAGCCCGGGGACGCGACGTCGCCATCGTCATCGCTGCCGCCATCGTTGCCGGCGGCAGCCACCACGAAAATCCCCTGAGAAATCGCCTGCTCGGCCGCTCCTTCGGAGGCCCGGTCGCTCCCCGGTAGGAACGACAGCGCCCCCGGGGCTCCGCCAAGGGACAGTGAAATGATGTGCGCTTCGTTCTGCTGGCACCACTCGATGGCTTCGGCCACGGCTTCGTCGTCGCCTTCACCCGTCGATGCGAGCGCTTTGGCGACGAGCAACTCCACATCTCGAGCCAATCCGGTCAATCCTCCATCGGCCACCAACAGACCCGCCATGGCCGTCCCATGGCCGTGGTCGTCGTACGGTTCAACAAGGTCGTTGACGAGGTCGTTCCATCCCGCCAACTCAACCGCTGCGAGGTCAGGATGCTCAAGATCAATGCCCGAATCGACCACGCACACCCGAACACCAGCACCTGTGCCTTCGACGTTTGCGCCAATCAATGCTGCAGCACCTTCTTCAGCGTCCAAGGCGATGGCGGACGGGCGCACCACGAGGACCTTCTCCGGAAACAGGACGACCGCGCTCAATGCAGCCACACAGAGCAAGAGGAGCACCACGGAGGCAAGGGTGAGGTCCCGGCCCGGCGGCGCAGCCACCTTCTCGGGGAGGGGCACCTCCGCTGGGACCTGCTGCATGGCACCACCTCACGCGCTCATGGCGTTCACGGCTTCTGAAAACACGTCGACGAAGCGTTTCACATCGTCTTCGCTGGTGTAGAAATACGCGCTCGCGCGCAAAGAGTCGCCCTCGACGGCGCGGTCCTCGAACCAACTGTGAACACAATGCCGTCCAGACCGCACCATCACCGAGGCCGCTTCGTCGAGGAGGACGGCGATATCGTGCGAAGGGAGCTGTTCGTCAAGCAACAGGGAGCAGATGCCGCCTCGCTTCGCTGCGTCTTCCGGGCCGATGATGTGGACGCCGGGGAGGTCCTTGACCCCGTCCGTCATGATTCGGTTCATTCTGACTTCGTGGTCATGAACGGCGTTCAGGTCGAGGGCACTGAGGTACTCGATCGCGGCTTCTGTCCCTGCGATGCCCGCATAGTGCCCGAGGCCTGCTTCAAAGCGCGAAGGGGGTGCTGCCCAACGCACCCCTTCGTACGTGGACGTGTCCACGGTGTGCCCACCTGTGAGCAAGGGATGGAGGTGTTCGAGCAACTCCAGGCGCCCCCAGAGCGCCCCCATGCCCGACGGCCCCATCATTTTGTGAAGCGAGCACGCGAAAAAGTCGACATCGAGGTCGGCAACATCAACATGCATGTGAGGGGCCGATTGCGCACCATCAACGCACATCAAGGCGTTGTGGTCATGCGCTAACGCGGCCAGTTCCTTCACCGGAGCTTCAACGCCGTCGAGGTTGCTGACCTGGCCGATGCTGATGAGCCGAAGGTTCGATCCTGCCTCGTCGCACGCCTCCTCAAAGGCTTCCATGTTCACGGTGTTGTCGTCGTTTGATGGTACGACACGGTGGTCCACGCCGTGCAATCGCTCAAGTTCAAGCCAAGGTACGAGGTTGGAGTTGTGCTCCTTGTCGCTGGTCAAGACCACATCTCCCGCTTCCCACGAAAGGCCATGGGCCACCTGGTTGAGGGCGTGCGTCGCGTTGCGAACGAACGCCACCTCTGCCACATCCCGCGCACCCAAATGGGCAGCGAGGCCACGCCGCGCCCGTGCGATGGTCTGCGAGACCGCCGTCCCCAACCGGTGCACGCTTCGTCCGCCGCAAGCTGGTCGTTCGGTGTAGTAGGCCGTCACCGCGTCGATGACAGATTGCGGTTTCAGCGTCACGCATGCGTTGTCCAGGTATGCCGGCGCGTTGTCTCCACGAAGGAGTGGGAAATCGTCCCGGAGGTGCTGCATGGTTCACCACACCTCGGGTCCGCTCAAGAATTCGGCGATGGGCGTGTTGATGCCACAGCCAACACAGGTCAACCGCGACGGCAACGGCCGCTCGCAGAAGGTGCACGACGTGCCTGTCGGCCCCCATCCCTTGCAACCCGATGCCAGGCACCGCTGTTCGACGCTCCCTTCCGCGCTCGTGCGGAGGTCTTCGCTGCGTAACCCGCACGATGGGCAGTCGAGGCGAACCGCATCGTTGGAAGACTCGTTGCTGTTGAGGAGGTCTGCATCAGCAAACCGTGCTGCTCGGGTGCGAACGGTGGCGCCCGTGCCGAGCATGCGTTGAGGGAACCAAGCCACAACGAGCATGGAGCCAACAATGAGTGGTGCAGTGATCACATGCAGCGTCAGCACACCCCAGCGCTCTGCATGTCGCTCCGCCACAAAATGAGCACCGCTCCAGGCGTTGAGGGTCACGAGCGCGAACCACACCACAAAGAGCGCGCCCCATCCATACAGTGAGTGCTCTTCCATCTCGGCGGACATCCGTCGCACGTCTTCATGCACGTGAAATTCCTCCACGTGCATGTCGCGTGTCTCGCGCACGGCCGTACCGAGCATGTACAGCATGAACACAGCCACGATGGTCAACAAGGACCCCGTCGAGAGTTGAGACAACGCCACGTCGAGCGGGAAGTTCGCGTTCTCGATGTGAAACAGGAGTTGTGCCCCCATCATCAGGCCCCAGCAGACGAACATCGTGAGCACGTGGACACGCATGACGGGAAACGACGTCCACAAACGAACCACGAACCAGCCCCACATCGCCATGCTCAGCAAGGTTTGGACGTAGGCTGCTCCCGAGACCGTCGTCATTCCGACGAGGTCAGGCCGCCCCCCCCCGAGCACCTCTGGGCTCAGCGCGCCAAGCAGGAAGGCAACAGTACCGATGAGGGCCGTGACGCCCCCGTCCTTGCGCTCGTCGAGCGTCGACAAACGGGCGATGAAGGTCCATTCCTTGCGCACCCGCTCGAAGCGGTCTGCAAAGGGAACGGGGGCCTTCACCAAGGGATTCAGGGCGATGTCGGAGAGACGCAATCGAAGGTCGGTGTGCTCGGTTTCGGTGCTGGTCACGCCGGCCACCTCGCTCACCATGGAATCTCCTCGGTGTTGACCCTTTGAGGGCTTTCCCCCTCCCGCCTCGCGGAGGGTGAGCGTTAAACCATGGAGGCCTCACGTCGGCTCAGGCCGA
>JAYPDK010000031.1:0-17809 GCA_038125145.1 Candidatus Poseidoniaceae archaeon | reverse complement strand
CGCAGGTTTGCTCCTCTACCACCGCTCCGATGTGATGGGGGACGTGATGATCGACGTCGTCGAAACGATGGAGCATCGGTTCACCTCGCTTGACCCGCACATCCAGATGCGCATCGCCACGGACGAAGGGACCCTCTTGCGTCCCTGCGTGGTGGCGGGGCGCTCAAAAGATCAGGTTCCAGTGACGGACCACATCTCCACCCTCGTGTTGCTTGCAGAGGCCGGCTGGCCCCTCCACGCGATCCCGGAAACCATGCTCTCGTGCGCCCAGACCGACATGCTCGAGGCGGCCTACCTCGACCCTTCGAACGACGATGCCTTCGTGTCGCGTCTCGCTTTCGGTCTGCTCTATTGTGGGTACAACGGAAGCGGGCGCATGCGAGAGAGCGTGAAGGAACGCCGCCTTGAGATCCTGCTCGATTCCGTTCGAACGGACACCTTTCGGCCAGCCGCCCTCCCCGTGTTCGTATGGAGGCAGGAGGTCGTGGACTGCCTCCGTGAGACGTACAAGGCGAAGGGACTGAACGACGACGACGTCATTCAACGCCTGCTCACCTGCCGGCCAAACAACGACTACACGGAGTGGGAGCGGTTCAGTGTGTGGCAGACGATTCGACGCATCCTCGACGAACATACCCCTGCGGAACGTGCGTTTGTTCAATTGATGTACAACGATGACATCGACACCCTCACCTCCGGGTTGCCGCGAGGACGCTCGACCGTATACATCGATTGAGATTCATCCGACGGTCGATTCACCAACATCGAGAGGCCACGCCCGCTTCGAAGCCTCAACCTTCGATGGGCGAGGGTGATGCAGCCAAAGGGTTGGACCGCACGCACCGTTGAGCAGCAAAGGGAAACCCGTGGCCAGTCGCCCGCGGGAGCACCATGCTCCGTTCAGAGCGGGCGATGCAGGATTCGAACCCACGTCTCCGGCTCCGAAGGCCGGAAGGATATCCAGACTACCCTAATCGCCCAGTGGTCCCTCCTGAGGGCCACCCTTCTTGAAGAAGGAGGGTGGGATGAGCAGGTTGTGTCGCTGCGGTTGCCATGCCTCGAGAAAGGCTGCGCACGCTGCTGCCGGGACACGACGATGCCCATTTCGCGTGATGAGGCGGCACGCCTTGCACGGCGAACGGGCATGGCGGTTGAGGACTTCGCGTGGGAGAACGATCAGGGCGTGCTGACGCTGCTCAACGATTCGGACACGCGCGCCTGTGTGTTCCTCGTGACCGAATCGGCAGCGGAGGACGCGCCGGGTCTCTGCGCGGTGCACGAGGACCGGCCGGAAGGCTGCCGCCACTACCCCTTCGTGCTCAACGACAACGACGTCGCCGTGCTCGACGAAGGCTGCCCCTTCCCTGAGGCCTTCGGCCGTCCCGGTCCCGAGGAGGCTGCGGCTCTGCTCAACCTTGAGGAGCGCATGCTGCGAGGAGGATGAGGCGGCCAAGGCTGCCGTGCACCCGCACGCTCCACCGGCGGTCGTCCAGCGTCCATGCGGAGGCTTGGAAGAGGTCGATGACGTCCTGCCAGCGGCCATGGAGCAGGTCCACCTCGACCCCAGGACCCACGGTCCCTTCGTTGAGGTCGATGCCAAGCGGGTGGATCGGCAGGATGAGGCAGCACCCTGCCCCTTCAGGTCCGACCTGCGCAGCCGTGCTTGCCAGCACCCTGGCCAGCAGGTCCCACGGGCCGTGCGAGCCGTGCGAATTCCGACCGTACGGCGGGTCGAGCACCAGGCCCGAGATCCGGCCATGCGCCCCGACGGGCAGCGCCGAGCCGAGGTTGGTGGCGTCGCCCTCAACGACCTGAGCGGTCGCCGATGCCCGACCGTTCAAGGCCCATGTCAGGTTGGTCGTGGCCCCCTCCACCATCATCGGGTCGAGGTCGAGGGCCACGACCTCACGGCCGGTGAGCGCCGCCTCGATGAGGAAACCCCCGGTGCCGGTCATCGCGTCCAGCACGACGCCTGAACGTGCTCCGAGGGCGAGGTTGACCGCGGTACGGGCCAAGTGAGGGTCAAGGCTGACGGGGCGGAAGAAAGGCCGCTCGCCGGGCCGGCGCGCGCCAGTGCCGCCGTCCTGCGGCGTTCCTCGACGCCACCCCCACGCGAGGTGGGGGCCAGCGGCGTCCACGACGACGTTGAGCACGTGCGACGGGGTGGACAGGTCGATGCGCGCACCGAGGTCGTTCAAGCGCCCCCCGAGGGCTCCGGCGAGGGCCTGAGTTGAGCACCCGGCGACCTTGCCACCAAGGCGCTCGACGCGCACGGCAAGGGGCCCGTTCGGAAGGTGAAGGTCGCGCATGATGCAGGCGACAGCGTCGTCGTGGCCCGTCCAGGCCGCGAGTCCGCCTCCGTCCAGCACGGCGTCGATGCCCGCGGCGGAGGTCAGGTCGGGGGCGGTCCCTCGGAGCAACCTGCCGCGGCGCTCCTCGATGCGCATGCCGAGGGCGGCGGTTTCGGCGGCGGCCAAACCGGTGGTCAATCCACGCAGGACCACGACGGCCCTCCCTTCGCCCACCATGCCCCGTCGAAGCGCGGCGCCCTTCTCATCCCTGCGGCGGAGCCGAAGCCTCTCAAGGGAGGAACCCTGCGTGGAGCCATGGGCTGCAACCTGAAGGACCTCGCCACGCCGGTTCGCGTTCGCCTTCCCGACCTTGCAGGCCAGCGGGTTGGCATCGACGCCTTCCTCACTGCGTTTCAGTTCCTCACGACGATGCGCGACCGATCGCCAGAGGGGGACGGCATGCCCCTCCGCGCTCCGGATGGCCGTTACGTGGCCCACCTGATGGGCTTCCTTCAGCGCACCGTGACGCTCCTTGAATCGGGCATCGTCCCTGTGTTCGTCTTCGACGGGCCTTCGCCTGCCCTCAAAGAAGCAGAACTCGCCTCCCGCCGGGCACGACGCGAGGAGGCCGAGGAACAGTACGCGGCGGCACGTGCGGCCGGTGACCACCGGTTGGCGCAGAAGTTGGCGGCCCGCATCATGCACTACAGTCCGGAGATGGTGGAGGAAACGAAGACCATGCTCGGCCTGCTCGGCGTGCCCTGGGTCGCGGCTGCGGCCGAGGGCGAAGGGCAGGCTGCGGTGATGGCCAAGCGCGGGCACCTCGACGTGGTGGCCACGCAGGACTGGGACGCGCTGTTGTACGGCTCACCGGTGCTGGTGCGCCATTTGATGGCCGACGGGAGCAAGTCCTACGGGAAGGTCATCCACGCCGAACGCATCGATTTGGACGCCATGCGGGAGGCGATTGGGCTGACGCAGGACCAGCTCGTCGACCTTGGCATCATGATCGGTACCGATTTTCACCCCGGCGTGCGGGGCGTCGGGCCGAAGACGGGCCTGAAGTTGCTGCAGAAGCACGGCACCCTCGAGGGCGTCTGCGAAGCGAAGGAGGTCGAGGCTCCCGAGAACATCGACGAGATCAGGGCCATCTTCCACGACCATCCCGCCTCCGACACGGACCCGGCCGCCCTTGTGCTCGGCCCGGTGGACGCGAAGGGCCTGACCCAATTCCTGCAGGTCGAACGTGGCTTCAGCCAGCGTCGCATGGACGACGCCTTCGACCGCCTCAAGAACGCAGGTCGGCTCGGTGGCGGGCAAACCTCGCTCTTTTCCTTCTGATGCTGGGACGCGAGGAACTGCGCGGTTGCGCAGAATTCCAAGAGAAGATTCCCGTTAACAAACGGCATGCTGTCCACGGGTTGATAAGGGTCCGGCGCGACCCACTATTGAACCACAAGTTCAGGAATGAGAAGCATGAACCGACGAACGATGCGCATGAACACGCCATGGGATCCCTTTACCGAGATGGACCGCTTGCTGTCCAACCTCTTTGTGCCGATGGCCAGGCCCGCCCGTGGACACGGCCACCCTGACTGGCGGGTTGAGCAGCGTGAGGAGGGATGGGACGTCGAAGTGGACCTTCCCGGGTACGCCCGTGACGACGTGACGGTCGACGTGGTTGAAGGTGAACTCACCGTCGAAGCCCGCCGGTTGGGCGAGGCTCCGGAGGACGGCGCCGATGCGCCGGTCCTCCGAGAACACCGGCTTCGCTTGTCGCTTCCCGAGGACGTGGACGTCGCCGCTGTGGAAGGTGGCCTTGCCGACGGTCAACTTCGCCTTCACCTGCCGCGGGTGCTTCCCGTGCTCCCGGAGAGCCGACGGATCGAACTCGCCTGAGGTCAGACGTGGAAGCGGTGCGGGCTCGCCACGTGCTGGACGCCCTCGGTGGCCGTGACCGTCCCGGTGGCGGACACCTGAGCATCCGCCAACGCTTCGAGGACGCTGTTCACCGGAGCGCACGGGACGCCGGGAAGGCGTGCTTCGACCTCATCGCGGCTGAGGTGCTCCACCGCGGCCGCGACCGTGGCCTCGACGCGGGCTCGGTCCCTCACCCGTCCGGGGTTGGTGTCCCACCTTCCGTCCGCAGGGACCTCGAGGTCCAAGGCGATGACCAACGTCTGCCACTGGGCGTCGGACCCCACGGCGATGGCCACCTCCCCGTCGCGTGCAGCAAAGGCGCGGTACGGCACGAGGTTTGGGTGCGCAGAACCCATCCGAACGGGGTCCTTTCCGCCGATCAGCGCGTTTTGGGCTTGGTTGATGAGCAGGTCCAGGGCGCAATCCCAGAGGGACAAGGTCAGGCGTGACCCCACACCTTCTCGTTCCCGCCGAAAGAGGGCTGCGAGCACGGCCGCTCCGGCATGCAGTCCGGTGGCGACGTCAATGACCGCCACCCCGACCTTGGCCGGCGCTCCTTCGGCGTCGCCGGTGATGCTCATGAGGCCGCTGCGGGCCTGCATGGCGAGGTCGTACCCTCCCTCGTCTCGACGTGGGCCTTCGTTGCCGTAGGCCGTGATGCTGCACACCACGGCACGTTCGGGCCACGGCGCGAACCACGCGTCGGCGCGGCCGGGCCGGAAGTTTTCGAGGATGACGTCCGCGTTGGCCACCAGGCGCCGGACGTCCTCGAGGTCCTCCTCCTTGCGCAGGTCCCTGCGGATGACCTGCTTCCCGAGGTTCACCGAGGTCCAGTACGCGGCGACCTCTTCACCGTCCACCTCGGTGAAGGGGGGTCCCCAGCCCCGCGTGTCGTCCCCCCAGGGGGCTTCGACGCGCAGCACGTCTGCGCCAAGATCCTGCAGCAGGTTGGCTGCGTACGGCCCGGCCAACACCCGGGACAGGTCGAGGACGCGCACGCCTTCGAGGGGTCGGAACATGCCCGTTGCTTGCTGTGGCGGTGGATGAAGCCTCGCTGTGCGGTACAGCGGCCTCAGCGTTCATGTGCGGGGAGCCTGAGGCGCATGCGTGGAGGAGCGTGGTCGCCGTTGGCTTGCCGTGGGCGTGCTGCTCGTGGTGGTCGCCCTCGTTCGCAACGCCCCGGGCCTTGACACAACGCTGCTCCTCTCGGTCGACGACGACGGTCAAGCCCCGTGGGGCTCGGCGCGGACGGTGGACCCGCTGGCCAGCGACCCGTCCAGCAGCACCTCGTTGACCCAAGCGGCGTGGATCGATCCGCTCGGGCTGGGCCTGTTCGGGGTCCGGCTCGTCGGCGTTGCGTCCCTGTCGCTGTTGGCGTGGGGGTTCGGCAGCCTCCCTCGTTGGCGGGACCCTGAAGCGGCGTGGTCGCCGTGGTTGGCGTCCATCGTCCTGTTGCATCCAGGCATGCTGTTCGCGGTCGGGCGTGGCTACAGCGAGCCGTTCGGGGCCCTGCTGGGAGGGGTCATGCTGCTCGTCACCGTGCACCCAGCGCTGGCCAAACGCCCGCTCGTGCAGCGGGCTTCGATCACGGTGGTGGTCAGCACCGCTGCTGCTGCGGCCCTCTTGGCCCTGAAGGGGCTGAACCCAGCCTTTGCGTTGGGTTGGGGCGCCCTGCTGCTCCTGTGGTTTGGCTCAAAGGCCGCTGGCGGTGGGAAGGGGGACCTTGCCGCCGCCCACCCCTTGGGTCGACTGCTCATCATCGCGTTCCTCTGCGGGCTGATGTTCACCGGCATGCTCGGCCCGGGAAGCGTTGCTGATGCTGTTGAATTGGACGCGTGGTGGGCTTTCCTTCCCTTCGCCGCGTTTGACCTGCTCGGGCTCTACCTCCTGCTGGGTGCCGGCCTGTGGGCCTTCCTCGGCGCCGCTTCCACGCCAGCCGGACGACGCCAAGGCGGGCCCATGATGCTCGTGATTGCCATCCTTCTTGGCGGGTTGTCGGCCTACGTCGCGGCCTTGTGGGCCGTTGAAGGCCAAGCGTGGGACCTTGCGTGGTGGAAGACGATGGTGGTGCTCGGCAACAACGGAAGGCACGGCATGGTGTTGCTTCCTGCAGCACTTTGGGCTGCGCTGCAGTTCCGCGGGGACGCACCGCTTCCCACCGACCGTTTGCACCGCGCCTTCGTGCTCATCCTCCCACTGGCGCTGCTCGCCGCCGCACACGGCCAGACGCTGTGGACCGACGATGCTGCGGAGGCGGCGCTTGCGCACCTTGAGGAGGGCGATGACGTGCTGCTGATCCACGACCCGACCCTTGCGATGCACTTGTTGTACAGCATGCATCCTGTCCTTTCCGAACAAGGGCCGGACGGTCTTGTCGGTCACTGGCGTGCACCGGATGCGGGTTGGGAGGACGAAGTGCTCAACGGCACCCTGCTCCCCGACCGCGGTGACTTGTCCAGCGTTGCGGTCATTGTGGTCGCACCCGACCTCGACGTGACCCTCGAGGGCTGGGTCGAGGCCGAGGCCGGCGATGCACCGTGGATGAACGGCGGTGGCGCATGGCGCATCCTCGTGCCTGCGGCAAACCCCTAAAACGGCGCAATCGGAGGGTTGCTCGCCCCGAGGGGCACGTGGTGTTCCGATGACCGTCCGCTTCCCAGGAATTCCTGCCATCACCGACGGTGCAGGCAACATCGTGCACGTTGAAACGAACATCACCGAGGGCTCCTGCGCCTACCCCATCACCTCCTCGACGACGATGGGTGTGGGCTACGGCCAGGCGGTCGCCAACGGCAAGCGCAACCTGTGGGACACCCCGCTGATCTTCATCGAGCCCGAGTCGGAGCACTCCAGCGCGTCCGCCGCAGAAGGCTACGCGCTTGCGGGCGGCCGGGTGACGAACTTCACCTCCGGCCAAGGATTGATCCTGATGAAGGAGGTGCTCTACGTCATCAGCGGCAAGCGCCTTCCCGTCGTCTTCCACATCGGCGCCCGCGCAATGACGAGCCATTCGCTGAACGTGCACGCCGGCCACGACGACATCATGGGGGTGGCCGACACCGGCTGGGGCATCCTCTTCGCTCGCAACGCGACCGAGGCCGGGGACCTGGCCCTCATTGCCCGACGGGCCGCTGAAGCCTCGTCGACGCCCTTCTTCAACGTCCAGGACGGCTTCCTTACGACCCACACCACCGAGAACGTCCTGCTGTGCGAGCCCGAATTCATGGAGGAGTTCGTGGGCAACCCCGCGGACAACCTTCGCAACCTCATGGACCCGGCGCACCCCATCATGACGGGTGTGGTGCAAAATCAGGATTCGTACATGAAGGGCAAGATTGCGCAGCGCCACTTCACGGACACCGTGCGCCCCGCCCTCCTCGAGGCCATGGAGGTCTTCAGCACCGCCACCGGCCGGCCCTACGGCATGATCGACGCCTACCGCATGGAGGACGCCGAGCACGCCATCATCGGCATCGGCTCGATGATCGAGACCGCCACCACCGTCGTTGACGCCCTCCGGGCGGAAGGCCGGAAGGTGGGCTGCGTGCACGTGACCTGCTTCCGTCCCTTCCCCGGAGCGGAAATCGTCGAGGCGGTCGCGAACTGTTCGAGCGTTGCCGTGCTCGAGCGCATGGACGACGGCCTGGCCAAGGACAACCCGCTCACGGCCGAGATCAAGGCCGCCATGATGGACGCGCTCCAAGGCGCCCCCGGCTACCCTGCCCTCGAGCGCGCCCCGCGCATCCACACGGGCGCCTACGGGCTCGGCTCGCGCGACGTCACCAGCGGCGACATCGTGGCCGTCTACGACCTGCTCGCGTCGGACGAAGCGCCACGGTACTTCTCCCTCGGCATCGACCACACCACGGCCCTCCCCGCCGTTGGCGGATTCGATGGTCGACCCGCCGGCTCCTTCTCGATGCGTGGCCACAGCGTGGGTGGATTTGGCTCGGTGACGACGAACAAGGTCATCGCCGACGTGACCGCTGACCTCTTTGGAAAGACCGTGCAGGCCTACCCCAAGTACGGCTCCGAAAAGAAGGGACTGCCCACGAACTTCTACCTCACCATCGCCGACGAACGGATCCGCATCCACCACGAACTGGACATCCTGGATTTCGTCGCCGTGCAGGACCGCTTCGCCTTCCAGAACGGCAACCCGCTCAAGGGGCTGCGCCAAGGCGGCACCGTGTTCCTGCAAACCACCGCCACCAGCGACGAGGAGGCGCTGGCCGCACTCCCCGACTGGGCGCGTGCGACCATCGCCGAGCGCGGGCTCCGCGTGCTGTGGCTCGACACGGCCGCCATCGCCCGTGAGGTGAGCAGCCGCGACGACCTCATCGTTCGCATGCAAGGCATCGTGCTGCTCGGCATCTTCCTGCGCAGCACGCCCTTCGCGTCCAGCACGGACGAATCGTCCCTCTTCGAGGCGATCGAAGGCAGCCTTCGGAAGTACTTCGGCAAGCGCGGCGAACAGGTCGTGCAGGACAACCTCACCTGCGTTCGCCGTGGGTTCAGCGAGGTCCACGTCATCGAAGGCGGCTCCGCCGCCACCGTGGAGGTGAACGCATGACCATCGAACGCGCCCGCAAGAAAACCGCCCACGACCCCGAGTTCTTCGACGTCAACGACTTCGAGCAACGCATCGTCGGATCGTACAACGACGGCAGCGCCGACCGAGGTCTGCCTGCGGATGCGGTGGTCGGGCGCTCGATCATCGCCGCCGGCAGCGGCCGACTGCGCGACTTTTCCTACATCGCGGACGAGATCCCTGCGTTCAAGGCCGACGCGTGCGTCGGTTGCATGGACTGCGTGACGATGTGCCCCGACACGGCCATCCTTGGCAAGGTCGTCTCCGAAGACGACCTGCAGTCTGCCCTTGCGGACTTCGACGGCGACGTCGAGGCCATGGAAGCGATGTGGCCGAAGGTGCGCAAGTACTGGGACCAGCGCGAGAAGAAGGGCGACGAGCCCGGTCGTTTTGGCATCTTCATCGACCCGTCCAAGTGCAAGGGTTGCGCGGAGTGCGTCGACGTGTGCGGCTCCAAGGAAGCCCTCGCCATGGTGTCGAAGGAGGCCAAGGGCCTCGACCAGCACCGTGAGGAGTTCGATTTCTTCACCTCGCTTGGCGACACCAAGCAGGACTTCGTGAACGAGAAATCGGTGATGGACATCATGCTCCGCGAGGACGCCCTCGGCTACGTCGGCGGCGCAGGTTCCTGCGCTGGTTGTGGCGAAGGCACGGCCCTTCGCATGATGGCCGCCGTCCTCGGGTACGACCACGGCAACGAGAACTGGGGCATCGTCAACTCGACCGGATGTTCGACGGTGTACGGCAGCACCTACCCGTTCAACCCCTGGAGCGTCCCGTGGACGAACTCCCTCTTCGAGAACGGCCCGACCGACGCCATGGGCGTGCGGGTGCGCTGGGACCAAATCGGCTGGACCGACAAGAAGCTCTGGGTCATCGGTGGCGACGGCGCGATGTACGACATCGGCTTCGGTGCCCTGTCCCGCATGATGGCCAGCGGCATGGACATCAAGGTCCTCGTCCTCGACACGCAGGTCTACTCAAACACGGGCGGCCAAACGTCCACGGCGTCCTACACCGGGCAGAACGCCAAGTTCTACGCCCACGGCGCGGCCATTCCCGGCAAGCAGGAATTCCGCAAGGAACTCGGCGCCATCGCAGCGATGCACCCGAACGTGTACGTGGCGCAGACCGTGACCTCCCTCCCGAACCACTTCTACCGTGCCATCCGAGAAGCCAACGCCCACAAAGGTCCCGCGGTGGTCTCGGTGTACACCACCTGCCAACCGGAGCACGGCGTGGCCGACAACGCGGCCTATGCACAGGCCAACCTCGCCCTCCGCAGCCGTGCCTGGCCGATCTTCATCTTCGACCCGTCGAAGGGCCCCCGCTTCCAAGACCGTTGGGACCTCCGCGGCAACCCCAGCCCGAACAAGGACTGGCACCGCGTGAAGGACGAGAACGGGGAGTGGCAGGAGGTCAAGTTCCGTGATTTCGCGATCACCGAAGGCCGCTTTGGCAAGCAGTTCTCGAAGGACGGCACGCCCTCGGACACCATCCTGCTGGCCGAGCAAGACCGTCTCGCGTACTGGAACCGCTTGCAGGACATGGCGGGCGTCGACCGCGAGATCGTCGAGTGATCACGGCAGCGGCGGGGACCACGTCCCCTCCTTGCGCGCGTGGTCGTCGAGGTGCCAGTACACCGTCGTCAACGCGAGGCCCTCGTCGCTGACACGGTCCACCTCGTCGGCCTTCAGCACCTCCGGCAGGCCGCGCCACGCGCGTCGCGCGTTGGTCCTCAGCAGAGGGAGGTGAAGCGCTGGCCCGCAGGTCGGCAGGCCTCGACGCACCAACCACGGCCGTTCCACCAGGCCTGAGGCGCGCATCGCCTCCTGAACGGCGGCCCACGAGCGACGTGGCCCAGCCTTTCGGCGCACAAGCAGGGAGGGGTTCATCGAGGAGTCGACCGTCATGCCCGCCTCGGCCAGCACCTTCGCCATCCACGGGGCCACGTAGCCCGACGGCGCCCGAAACCATGGCCGCACGCGCGCACCAAAGGCCTCCGACAGGCGCTTCATCGAGGCGTCGAGTGCGGTGCGCAGGCCCGCCTCGTCCTCCGGCCATGCCCCCCATGCTCGGTGGTGAAGGCCGTGGCACCCGATCGTCACTCCGGGACGATCGGCCAACGTGACCAGGGCACGGCGTGAGGCGTCGTTGTCGAGTTGGTCGGCGATGACAAAGAGGGTCAGTGGAACCGCACGGCGGTCAATCCACGACCCAAGGGCCGAGCAGGCCGTCAACCATCCCTCGCTTGGCGTCCTGTTCACCTCGCGCCCTTCGGGCGAGGTGCTGCGTGTCGGATGCCCCTGCACGGAGGGTCGGTGATGACGGTCGTCGGTGTCGACGGTGAGCCAGGTCCGCTTCACGCGTCCCCGCCCCCGACCTGCACGAGGTGGAGGTGGTGGGGGATGGTCCGGCCTCCGAAGTCGATGCCGACGAAGTCGTCGAGCGGCGTGCCGCCCCATCGGTTGCACAAGGCCCGCGCCGTCGCCAACCCTGGCGTGTTGTGCGGGTGCACGGCCACTTCGACCACGGCCTCGACCTTCCTCGCATGCAGCCATTCAAAGACGGCATCGATGGCGCGGGTGGCGACCCGCTGGCCTTGGCGGTCGGCACGGATCCAGTACCCGAGGCTCCACCTGCTGACGTCCAACTGAAGTTCGTCGCCAAGCGCAATCGTGCCCACCGTCCGGTCCGCATCGCGGATGCACCAGAAATGGATGCGGTCTTCCTCGTCCGCCTGAAGGATATCCCGCACCATGTCGCCGATCTGTTCGGCCACCTGATGCGGGTAGAGCCAAGGCAAGGCGGTTCGACCGTCCACCGGCGCTTCGTTGTACATCGCCAAGAACTCGGAGAGGTCACCCAAGGCGACGGGCTGGAGGACGAGGCCACCGCTTGCCTCAAGCACGGGCGTGCGCAATCCCTCACCTCAGCGCAGCCGCGGCGTTGGCGATGCGTTCGTCACCGGGATGCGCCGCGGCCGCACCGATGAACAGCGACCTGAATTGCTCCGACCGACCGAGGGTCTTGAGCAACAAGCCGACGTGGTAGAGCAGGTCGAGGTCGTCCGGCAGGTGCTGGCCGATGTGGTCCAGTTCCTGACCGGCCCGTTCGAGTCGCCCGGCCTGCATGGATTCGAAGGCTGGAACCAACGCCTGCTGGGCTGCGGCGAGGCTCCACGGTTGGGTGGTGAGCGGCCACGGCATCCAGCGCGCGGGGTGCTGCACCGGAGGTGCCGCCACGGGAGGGGCTTCGGCCTCGCTCACGTCGTCAAGGTCGGGCAGGTCTGGGAGGTCGTCGGGCACCGATGCCTCCTCACCCGTGCCCTCATCGACCGGCGCCGCCGGGGCTTCGGTGGCCTCGGGAGAGGGTGTTGGTGGCGCTGGAACGTGGTCGTCCACCACCGCGGCGGCCAAGGCCATCGGTGCCTCCTCCTCCTCGACGTCGGCAAGGCCGATGGCGTCGAGGTCGGGCAGGTCCGGCATGGGCTCCATGGCGGCCGTCAGGTCGCTGTCGCGCTGCTGTGGCGTGGACGGCGAATGAAGACCGCCGAGGCCCAAGGGCACCGGTTCGCCGACCTCGTCCATTGGGTCGTGGTCGGGGACGACGAAGGAGCCCGCGTTCGGGCGGACGTCCGACGCCTGCAACTCCACCGCTTCGGGCGCGTTCCATGCTTGGGTGTCGTTGAGCGTCGGGCCCGCCGTCGGAAGGAATTCCACCTCCCCGATCACCTCGTCGTCGTCCTCCGGGGGGGTGGGAGCATAGTCGGGCACCTCAACCGTGATGTCGTCCATGCTGAGGACGGCTTCAACCAAGGGGGCTTCCTCCTCCACCTCGCTGTGTTCGGATTCGAGCAGGGTCAGAAGCTCGAGCTGCACCTGGTCGTCCTGGCGCTCGTCTTGATCGCGCGGGGAACGGTCCAGCGCGTAGTAGCACTGCGGGCAGGTGCTCGCTCCGTCCGGGACAAGGTGGTCGCAAAAGGGGCAGGCTTCGCCGCCTTCAACCTCCTTGCGACGGCGACGGAACATGGTGCTCCCTCTCACGTTGGGCCTGCAGGTCCGGTTTAATCCTCGTCCCTCCGCGTCCGGGCGACGACAGAGCCTCATACCCTGACCCCGAGGGCGTTGTATGGCGCGCCGAGGTGAGGTGCGTCGGCTCGACAGCCGTTCGGACGAAGAGGACGCCCCGCTCCGCTGGGACCGGGGGCAAGACCACCTCCAACGCTTCACCGACCTGATCGGGATCGAACTTGAGGACGAACTTCAGCAGGTGGAAGAGCGCTGGCGTTCCTGGGACAAGCGACGCCTGCTGGATGCAGGGTTGGCGTTGTACGACCTCGTTGCCCGTCCGCAAGGGCGGCTGTTCGGCGACCCTATCCTCGTTTTCGAGGCCAAGGACCGCGGCGCGCTGCCTGTGCACCGCTTCACCCATGGGGACATGGTCGTGCTCAGCCGCGCCCGTCCGTGGGGCGAGCGTACGGTGGAGGGTGTGGTGCTCGACCGCGGCCCCACCCGGCTCCGTGTGGTGGTGGCGGAGCGCCCGAAAGGGGTCCGCGAGGGCACATGGCGCCTCGACCGGGGCGCCAACCGCGTCGCGCACGACCGCATGGCCGATGCCTTGCTGCGGATGCACGACGCCGACGCGGCCGACGGCACGCCCCTGCGGGACCTGCTCCTCGGGCAGGTGCACGACCCGGTGGACGCTGCTGCCGCGCCACCCGGGCTTGGTGGCCGACCAAGGCGGCGCAGGGAGGACCCTGTCGCCGTGCTCAACGCCTCGCAATCGGCGGCGGTGGAGGCCGCCTTGAACCAACGGCTCACCCTCATCCAAGGCCCGCCCGGGACGGGGAAGACGCACACAGCGGTGCACCTGCTCGCCACCTTGGCTGCAGAAGGACGCGGACCCATCCTTGCGACGGCGGAATCGAACGTGGCGGTGGACAACCTGCTCGAAGGCCTGCTGGACGCAGGGGTTCGTGCGGTGCGCATCGGCCGACCGGTGAAGGTCAGGGAGGGCTTGCGTGACGCGACCCTTGACGCCATCCTCGAACACCATCCAAAGCAGGACGACCTCGCCGCCGTCCGCGACGACCACGACGCTCTTCGCAAGGGCTTGGGATCGCTGAAGGGTCGGGAGCGAGGCCTCGCCCACAAGGACCTCTCGGGGCTTCGCCGCGAGATGCAGCGCCTTGAGCAAGAGATGGTGGACAGCATCCTGGACGGTGCCGAGGTGGTCTGCTCCACCACAATCGGCACCGGGCACCGGATCCTCGGTCGGCGACGCTTTCCCATTGTGCTCCTCGACGAAGCCACGCAGGCCACCGAGCCCAGCAGCCTCGTGCCGGTCGTGCGCGGGTGCCGTCAACTCGTTCTTGTGGGGGACCACCGTCAGTTGCCACCGACCGTCACGTCGGAGCGAGCGGAGGCGGGTGGCCTTGGGCGCTCCCTGTTTGAGCGGCTCATCGACCTCGGCCTGCCCACCCACATGCTGACGACGCAATACCGCATGCACCCCACCATCCGTGAATTTCCGGGAGCTCGTTTCTACGACGGACGCCTCGACGACGGGTGCGACCGGTCCGAGCGGCCACCTCCCGCGGGGTTCCTGTGGCCCGATTGGGACCGACCGGTGGCCTTTGTGCCGGTGGACGGCTTGGAAGAACTCGACAGCGAAGGGTCCTCCAAGGCCAACCGTGACCAAGCCGCAGCGACCTTTGCCGTGGTGAGCGACCTGGTTGCGGCGGGCGATCTGTCCCCGGGGGACATCGGCGTGGTCACGCCCTACACCGCTCAGGTGCGTCTCCTCTCGGACCTGTTCGCTGAAGGCGGGGGGTTCGAGGACGCGGGGCGCTTCGCAGGCCTCGAGGTGCGCAGCGTTGACGGGTACCAAGGCCGAGAGAAGGAGGTCATCGTGTTCTGCACGGTTCGCTCGAATCCGAACGGGGACATCGGCTTCCTGTCCGACCGCCGGCGGCTGAACGTGGCCGTGACGCGAGCCCGACGTGGCCTCGTTGTTGTTGGCGATCCGACGACCCTCCGCCGCGACGGAACGTGGCGGGGCTGGTTGGAATGGGTGGAGGAATCCGGCCTGATGGCGTGGCACGTGGGACGGTCCTAAGGCACACGTTCAACAGGGGAGCGCCCTGAGCAGCACCATGGCTTCCCCGGTTCAGGTCAACCCAGCCGGAACCCTGGCTCAGCAAGCCTTGGCGAGCGCGCCCGAAGGCATGCTCATCGCACCCGTGTGGCGCCGTGCGTCGGCCTTTGTGCTGGACGTCTTGGCGTTGAGCCTCCTGATGCACCTGCTCACCGGCCAGCGGCTGTTGCTCACCCTGGCCGACACCAGCTACGTGACCGGCGGCCCGCGATTTCTTGCCTCGTGGGCCTTCAGTTGGGCCCTCTTCATGACGGGCTTCTGGCTGTACTGGAAGTACACGGGCCGCGCCTACCATCGCTCCCTCGGCCAACGCGCCTTCCGCATCGCCTTGGTCCACGACGACGGCACCCTGCTCGACGATCACCACTGGGGGCCGCGGGCCTGGTCCAAATTGCGCTACCTCGTGCCCGTGCTCGGGTGGTTCTTTGCAGCCCGTGACCTGCTTCGGGCACGCTCACCGGGCGCCGAGCACCGCACCGCCATCGACCGTGCCCACCACACCGTGGCCGCGGTCGACTGGTCGCTTCCGAGCGAGACCCGCATCGGCTTGGGTTGAGCAACGGCGGCACCGCATTCAAGTACGGCGTGGCCGAGTCCGGTCCGATGTCCGACGAGCACCGTGCCCGTGCCGATGCGGTCGAAGTGCGGCTGCTTGCGGTTCGCATGGAAATCGACGACGACGACGAGGACGTCCTCGAGATTGAGGTCGAGATGGTGAACGAGTCGGCCATGCCCTTGGGTGGCCTCGACGCCAAGGTTGAGACGTCGGACGGACGGCGCTTCGCTCCGGTGACGCCCATCACCTCGCTCGGGCCCGGCGCTCAACGACCGCTCCGCTTCGAGGTGCACCTCGGCGACGGAACGTGGTCCTTCAGCGCCACCTGCATGGGCGGGACCGTTGAACTTGGGCCCTACGACGCCGGCTTCACCTTTGAGGCAGCCAAGGGACGGCGCCTGGCCAACGCGATGGGTTCCAGCATGTTCATTGGGGCCTTTTCGGACCAACTTGGTGAGTTTGGTCAGGTGCAGGAGCGCGGCTTCATCGACCCTTCGCAGGTGGTCATGACCACCTTCACGGCCACCAACGCTGCCGGCGGCGCGACCACCGTACGTCCGGCGGACGCGGTGGAAGAGCCGCCCGCAGCAGCGCCGCCTTGGGCGGCCTCTGACGCTGTCGCCAGCGATCCGCTGGCCACGCCCCTCGTCGCCCCGGCACCGTCGCACGAGCCCGACGACGTCGAGCCTGTGCAGCCCGACCCGCTGGCCATCCCGCTCGCGCCACCGACCCCCGAGGCCGACCCCTTGCTGGCACCGCTGCCGAGCGTGAGTGAGGCGACACCGGAGCCTGAGGCGGTCGCAGGGCCTGCAGCCGTCGAAGACCCGCTGCTTTCGGCCCTTCCAACCGCCGGGTCCGTACCGCCCTCTCCCCCTGCAGGGCCCCCAAGCGGACCTCCGTCCGGCCCTCCCTCAGGGCTCTCGAGCGGGCCTCCGTCCGGTCCACCCTCGGGTCCACCCTCAGGGCCTCCGAGCGGTCCTCCGAGCGGTCCTCCGTCTGGCCCTCCGTCTGGCCCACCTTCGGGTCCCCCTGCAGGGCCCCCAAGCGGGCCTCCGTCCGGCCCTCCCTCAGGGCCCCCAAGCGGACCTCCGTCCGGTCCACCCGCTGGCCCTCCCTCAGGGCCCCAAAGCGGGCCTCCGTCCGGTCCACCCTCGGGTCCGCCCTCAGGGCCTCCGAGCGGTCCTCCGTCTGGACCTCCGTCCGGCCCACCTTCGGGTCCACCCTCAGGGCCTCCGAGCGGTCCTCCGTCCGGCCCTCCCAGCGAGGACGTCTGAGGTGATCCCATGGGTGATGCCTTCACGATGGAACTCTGTGGCTCGCGGGGTGCGTGGCAGATCGTGCCGGAAGGCGTGGACCGGATCGTCCTCGAGGAGGTCGCACAACGCATCGAGGCGGACGGCTACACCGTTGGCTTGCAGTCCCGCCTGATGTGGACCTTCAGCGGACCAAGCGACCTGTCGCTCTTTCCCAGCGGCAAGTTGCTCGTCAAGACGCAGGACAAGGACCTCGCTGCTGACGTGGCTCGGCGGCACCTCGAGGCGTGGATTCCCGGCTGAGGGTCTGCCATGGACCTCGACGCGTTGGCCCAGCGCTTGCGGGACGGTCAGGCGGTCGTGTATCCCACGAGCACGCTTCCCGCCCTTGGGGCCTTGCCGGACGCTTCCGGGCTCGACGCGGTGTTCGCCCTGAAGGGCAGGGGGGAGACGAAACCGGTGAGCGTTGGTGTGCGCGAGCTGGCGGACGTCGCTCATCTGGTTGACGTCCCGCCCCTGGCCCACGCCCTGCTGGACGCCTTCCCCCGCGGCAGCCTCAGCCTCATCTTGCCGGCCCGTTCACCGCAGGACCCGCGCCTTGGAGGGACCCGCATCGCTGTGCGACGATTGGCGGACCCACGTGCCCTGGCGCTCGTCGACAAGGTGGGGCCGCTCACAGCGACGAGCGCGAACCCGAGCGGGGAGGCGCCCGCCGTGGACACCACCGTCGCGGCCGCCCAGTTGGGTTTGCCACCGGAAGCGGCGCTGCCCGGACGGTGCCCCGGTGGGCCGGGGAGCACCTTCCTTTTGCTTGAGGACCGCGATGGAGGGGTTGAGGTAACCGTTATGAGGGCTGGCGAGGTACCTTCGGAGGACGTGATGGCGTGGGTGACTTCGAAGAGGGCATGAAGTACTGGCGTGATGCCGGTCACGTGGCGCGTCGCACGCTGGAAGCGATGCGTGAGGAGCTCACGCCGGGCAAGGCGTGGCACGACATCCTCGAGTCCGCGGAGCGCTTCATCCACCGCCACGGCGGCAA
>JAYPDK010000030.1:0-18154 GCA_038125145.1 Candidatus Poseidoniaceae archaeon | reverse complement strand
GAGGAACAGCAGGTGGTCACATGGCGAGGAAGATGAGTGCGAAAGCGCGCGCAGCGGCGCGCAAGCAGCGTGACAAGTGGAAGTCAAAGCGATGGTACACCATCCGCGCCCCCCGCGACCCCTGGAAGTTCCAGAAGATCGGCGAAACCATCGGTGAAACCGACGAACACATCAACGGCCGCGTCTATGAACTGACGCAGCAAGAATTCAACGGTGATTTCACGAAGATGCACGTCATCCTTCGCTTCCGCGTCACCGAGTGCGTCGGGCAAGACGCCCTGACGACCTTCATCGGGCACCACCACCAGACGGACCACGTCCGTCGGCAGGTGCGCCGCTACCGTGGTAAGGTCGACGACGTGGTCGATGTCGTCACGACGGACGGCTATTTGCTCCGCATCAAGCCGTTGATCATCACCCAAAAGCGCATCCAGACCTCGGTCAAGAGCGACATTCGGACCAAGGCCCGTGACGTCATCATGACCTCGGCCGCGAAGATGACTTATCCTCAACTTCAGAGCGCGATGCTCGGCGGTGAACTGGAGAAGGCCATTGAGGATGCTGTGAAGTCGATTTACCCCGTCCGCACCTGCGTGATCCGCAAGAGCCAGCTCCTTCAGGACGGTGTGGTGCACGACAAGGGTCCCACCCTTGACGAAATCCACGCTGAGGAGGCGCGGTCCGCGGCCGAATTGAAGGCCAAGAAAGCAGCGCTGCTCGCGCAAGCGATGGAAGAGGAGGACGGCGACGATGCTGATGTCGACGCGCCTGTGGACGAGTCGGACGACGAGGCTCCGGTCGAAGAGACGGCGCCTGAGGCCGATGAGGAACAGGCGGTCGAAGACGTTGAAGCCGCGCCCGAGGCGAACGCTGACGGCGGCGTCGACCATTCGTCCATGACCGTGGCGGAACTCAAGGAGGCCCTCAAAGCGAAGGGACTCCCCGTGTCTGGCAAGAAAGACGAGCTCATCGAGCGCCTCCAAGGCGCTTGATCGCGACGGAAGCATCGCCAGCGCCGATGGGTCCAAGCACGCCCTGCCTTGAGGTCTCCCCATGCGTCGCATCGGGGTGATGGGCGGCACGGGCTTGCTGAAACTTGACGCCGTGCCCGGTGCAACCGAGGCAGGATGGTCCACGGTTCGAACGGACCACGTCGGGGTGGATACGCCGTTCGGCGAGGTCGGCCTCCGCTGCCTCACCCTACGGCGTGCGAACGAGGAGGCAGAGTTGGTGTTCATCCAGCGCCACCACGGACAAGGCGGCATCACGGTCCCCCCACATCGAATCAACCACCGCGCCAACCTTCGTGCCTTTGTTGACGCAGGTGTCGACGTCGTGCTTGCGGTGTGCTCCGTCGGCACGTTGACCGCAGGATTGCCTCCAGGGCGGGTGGGCGTAGCCGCCGACGCGATCGACCTCACCGGTGTGAGCACCACCTTCCATGACGAGGATGCCGTGTTCACGTCGATGGCGCAGGCCTTCGACGAAGGCCTCACCAATCGCGCGGTTCAGGTGCTTCGCTCAGCGCAAGACCTCGAGGAACACGCTGACCTTCTCGTGACCTATTGGTTGACCCAAGGCCCCCAGTTTGAAACGCCGGCCGAGGTCGATGCCATCGAGCGCCTTGGCGGCCAGGTGGTGGGCATGACGATGCCGAGGGAAGCAAAATTGGCCGCTGAGGTTGGTCTGCCGTACCTTGCGCTGTGCATCGCGGCAAATTGGGCGGCGGGGCGCTCCCCGAAGGGTCGCCGGACCCCCTTGGACCACGAGGAGGTTTCCGCGGAGGCCCACCGTCGCCTCGGTCCCGTGTGGGCCGTCCTTCTGGACCTCCTCGAGGCATGACCTGCCGTTCTATAGGTCGCCACCTCGCCTTCGGGTCATGGACCTGAGCGTTGATGGTTGGCTTGCCCGTTCGGACGACGATGCGTGGACGGCCATGATGCGTGGTGTTGCAGCCTTCCATCACAAGCACGACTTCGCTGGGAACAACGGCCATGACATGGGATACCGCATCGCACTGACGGTCGAGGAACTCGGCGAGTTGGCAGCGGCCATCACGAAATCGAAGCCGATCGAGGAGGTGGCCGAAGAAATGGCGGACGTGCTCATCCTGCTGATGGGCCATAGCCTCGCCATGGAGGTGGACCTCAGGGCTGCGTTTGAGGCCAAACTTGAGCGGATCATGCAACGGCCTGCGAGGCAGGGTCGGCTCGGCGTTCGCGTGACAGAATACATGAACGAATCTTGAGAAAGCCTCATCGGTGCAATGCATTTGCTAGGTTATGGTGGTCGATATGTCGGGCGTGAGCTCATCCGCACGTGACCCACTCGACGCTATTCGTGAAGCGCTGGAACCGGTCCGCGCGCCGCGTTTCCTCGACCTCAACCTCCCTCGCACGGGTTGGGGCTGGGCCGGTTTCGTCGCTCCGTTGCTCATCATTGTCATGATTCCACACCCGTTCGTGGTCTACATCGCAGGGGCCCTCATGGCGTACTGCTGCCCAACAGGGATCGAATTGGCCATCGCCAAGGTGAGGGAATCCGTTGGGTCATGCTCAACCGTCACGTACGACCAAGGGCCCAACGGCGAGCTCACCGAGCCGTCGAAGGGAACGCACAGCGAGGGGTGGTTCGTCGTCCCGCCACAAATTGATGCATGGCATGTGGAACGCCCGTACGACCCCGATCCTTCTGGGCTGCTCGCCGAACACCCGGTGAACGTAGGGTCGCCTGTTGCTGCGATGTTCACCCTCCGTTCCTTGCTCCGCGTCACGCAAAGCGCAGTGTTGGCCTTCTTTGCATGGTTGGTATTCAGCACCACAGGGAACACGGACTGGCTGTACATCTGCCTTGCAGGCGGCCAACTCCTCTTGGTGTCTCGATGGCTGAAGGTACGGAAGTGGCGGGCCCTCAGTGACCTGCCGACCTCCACCGTTCGTTCCATGGCGGTTGGTAAGGTCGAGGTTTTCGGTCAACTTCGGCCCCGTACCACATGGCCGCTTCCTGTCGCCGTGGACAACGATCCTCGCAAACTCGGTCACGGGCTTGGGGCGTGGGCCTGGCGTTATGGTCACCTTTTCGAGTGGGAGGAATGGGTCGAGGAACGTGACGAAGAGGGCAACGTGACGGGTGGTCGTTGGGACAGTCGCAGTGCGTACACCTTCATCAGGGGGGCTGAGGGGTCGTGGCCGACCTTGCTTCATGACGGCACGGGTGGCATCGCCCTCAACGCCAACCTGCTCGACCATCCTCCCCGCGTGAACGACTGGAGGTCGGCAGACCACTCGCTCTGGTCCACCCGCGGTCGGCCGTCAGGGAAGGTCAGGAACCTGAGCGCCTTCCACACGTGGGGCCTCAACGGATGGGCCATGGGGGAACCCCTGTTCGCGTCGTGCTACGCGGTCCCGAGATCGAACGAGGAGCTTCAAGCAGAATCGGTGGACACCAGCATGGCCTCAGCCAACATCGAACTGACGCGTGAGGGCTCGGCCATCGGCCACGCGGTCACGGTCCATCGAGGCACAGAACTTCTGGCCATGCAGGAGATGGAAAGCAGCATTGGGGCCATGCTTCCATCCAGCATCTTGGTGTGCGTTTCCCTCTTTACGTTCCTCACGAACGGCGTTTGGTTTTGATCACGTGCGCGTCCAGCGTTCCATGGTTTGGTCGTGCTGATCCCCTTCCGCCGCGGGGACGAACGTTGAGGCTTCGAGGGTCCACGTCGAATCGTCCAAGGCGGGTGCGAAGGTGTCCGCCCCTTCCACCGTGGTGTGGACCACGGTGCGGTGAACCACGTCGGCGCCGGGAAGGGATTGAGCGTACACATCGCCCCCTCCAATGACGAAGAGGACCTCCTCCGTCGACGAACGGCTCAGCACCTCCTCAATGGTCGTTCGTACGGCAGGTTCCTCGGTCCACGAGCGGTCCCTCGTCAACACCAGGTTCTCCCTTCCCGGCAAGGGGAAGGGCAGGCTCTCCCATGTGCGCCGTCCCATGACCACCGGATGCCCCATCGTCACGCGTTTGAAGTGCTGCAGGTCGCTGCGTTGGCGCCACGGCAGGTCGCCCTCTTTCCCAATGGCCCCGGCTTCGTCTTGTGCCCAGATGAGGTGCAGCGGCATGGGAGGCCCTCAGACAGCAATGGGCGCTGATATGTGCGGATGGTGTTCGTAGTCAACCACCTCGATGTGCTCGGCCGTAAAGGCGTCGATGTCGTTGATGCTCGGGTCCAGCCGCAGGGCCGGAAGCGGCAATGGTTCGCGGGTGATCTGCAGCCGGGCTTGTTCGAGGTGGTTGAGGTAGAGGTGCGCGTCGCCAAGGCTGTGGACAAACACGCCCGGTTCCAGCCCGCAGACCTGCGCCATCATGTGGGTCAGGAGGCTATAGGACGCGATGTTGAACGGCACCCCCAGGAACACGTCGGCGCTTCGTTGGTACATCTGGCAGTTGAGCCGTCCGTTTGCGACGTGAAATTGGAAAAAGGCATGGCAGGGCATGAGGGCCATGTCGGGCAGGTCCGCGACGTTCCATGCGCTCACGATGATGCGACGGCTGTCCGGTTGAACTTTGATGAGCCGAATCGCCTCGGCAATCTGGTCGTGTTCCACACCGTCCGGCCCGACCCAACGCCGCCACTGCTTGCCGTACACCGGGCCCAGATCGCCGTGTTCGTCGGCCCACTCGTTCCAGATGCGGACGCCGTTCTCCTGGAGGTAGCGAACGTTGGTGTCCCCTTTGAGGAACCACAGCAATTCATGGACCACGGAAGGGATGTGGATGCGCTTCGTGGTGACGAGGGGGAAGCCTTCGCTCAGGTCGAAGCGCAGTTGATGACCGAACACGCTGAGCGTCCCCGTTCCCGTTCGGTCACCCTTCTCGACGCCTTCCTCAAGCACCCTCCGGATGAGGTCGAGGTAGGCGTCCATGCGGGCAACTTCGTCCCTCGGCCCTTGAGCCTTGTCGGCCTCACGGTGCGCCGAGGTGACGCAAACTCGCCATGAGTTGGTCCGTGAAGCGGCGATGGAGGTGGCCAACACGTGCACGAAGTTCAGCATCGTCCAAGGCCGCCAACGCCTCCACGTCCGCGTCCGACATGGCGCCGCCATCCGGATGGTTGAGCCAAGAACGCCAGGACATGCCGGCCCCGATGTGGATGTGGACCGGACGCCAAAGGCGAGGCAAGGCGTGGTCGGATGGCGTCATCATTTCACGCGTGCCTCGCAAGGCAACGGGCACGACGGTGGCTTCTGGAACGGAGGACGCAAGACGGGCCACGCCAGTCTTCGCTTCCAGCAGGTACGGGGCTTCGGTACGCTTGGACCGCGTCCCTTCGGGGAAGATCCCGACCGCCCTGCCAGCGCGGAGCAAGGCCACGGCACTCTCGAGGGCATCTCGAGCACCGCTCTCGCGGTTGGTTTCGATCTGCCCTGTGGCTTGCATGAGCCATCGTCGTGGGCCGGAATCGAAGTGACCGTCCTTCGCAAGGTAGTGGGCCTTCCGTCGGGAGGCCATGATCACCATGACGGGATCCACATGCGAAAGGTGGTTCGCGGCCAAGATGACCGGTCCACGTCGTGGAACGTGGTGCAGGCCACGCATGCGCAACCGCATGAAGAGCCGCATGGTTGGGTTCACCATGATGCGAATTCGGCGGTAGTTCGGGTACCGAAGTTCCACAGCCTCCGCCTCGTTGATGCTGCTGCGAAGCGCGACATGGCTCCATGGGTCCGCTTCTTCTGTGCCCACGGAGCGATTCGGTTGGATGGGGTCATGAAACTTCAGGCCGAAGGTGGTTCATCGTGGCCTGCTTCGAGGCCGTGAGCTGTTCGCCAAGGCTCAAGACTGGCCATGCAGCCCAGCGGGCATGCGAGGTGGGGTTGTGGGCCTTCTGCTGTGCCTCGTTGTGCTGCCTGTCCACGCACCGTTTGTCGCCGCAGAAACGTGGGAAGAGGACGGTTGGCTGAGAACACCGCTCGCGGAAGAGCGTCTTGAAGCAGGCGACGAGTTCGGTTGCGCAGGGTTTCCAGGCTTGTCGTGGGCGAACGACCCCGGCGCCGTGGCATCGGCATGCCGCGCCTACCTTACCGAGCGAACAAACGCCTCACGGTGGGGTGATGCGCCCCTCTCCATCGGGACGCCGCGTGGCCTCACCGCGGCCGACCACACCACGCTCGGAGGCTTGGGTTTCACCGTCCACGGCGACGATCTTGGGCTCAGCAACGGGGCGTGGCACGACGGTGAGGACGTGCCCTTGGTGGAGGAGGATTGGTACGATCTCGGGCGCCGTGGTGGTTCGCTCGAACGTGACATCGCTGACCTGGAGGCACTGCGGAGCGCGCTTGATGAAGGTGGAGTCGTGAACCTCTACTGGGTTGGCCGCGTCGGTGACATCAGCATCCGACATGACGCCGACGTCGTGGACATGCTGCTGGAGCGGGACGACGTCTGGTTCACCACCTGGGGCGAGGCATGGTCGACGTGGGCCATTGGACGCTGCCATGAATTCAGCCTTGAGGTGGTCGATGAACGGCGTGTGGGGTTCACCCTCCTCGACACCGACGCTTGCCGCGGTGCGAACCCCGAGGTCTGGAGGGTGCCGACGACATGGCGTGTGTCGCTCCCAAGCCATGTCGGCGTTGACGCCGTCCTTGTCGACGGCATGCCGGCCGATGATTTGTCGACCGAAAGGAACACGGCCGTAGGGTGGCGCCTCGATGAAGCCGACCTCTTGCTGAGCCTGTCTGTTGGTCAGCGGATGGAGGTCATCGTCAACAGCGACGTCAACCGTTCCGACCTCGACGTCATCGAGATGACGCCACACTGGAACGGACGCTCCGTCGCCGTGACGATCGCTGGTCACGATACGACCGACCTGCAACGCTGGAGCCGTCGCTTCCTTGAGGTCGAGGACCTCCGTTTCACGTGGCTGGTTTCCCCACGCGTCGCGGATCCAGAGATGCCATGGCTTCCGTGGGTTGGCGTGCTCGCGGGAGCAGCAACGGTGGCTGGCATGCGCTATGTGATCTCAAAGGACGATGGCACGTCGGCCATTGTCAATTCAGGCCAAGGTCACGCCCGGGATGCGGAAGAGTGACGAAGCCTTCATGCCCGTCCTCACCTGCGGCAGAGCGGAGGGGTTCGGATGGAGATCGATCCGTGGAGCAGCGCGCAATCCACGGACTACGACGCCATCGTCGAGCGTTTTGGTCTCAGCAGGACCGAAGGACTCGACCTTCCCGAGCCAACCCGGCTCCATCGCCGTGGCATCGTGTTTGCGCACAGGGACCTCGAAGGGGTGTTGGACGCGCAACGCCGAGGTGAGCCTTTTGGTGTCCTCACGGGCCTGATGCCGTCTGGTCGTATGCACCTCGGGCACTCCATGGTCATCGAGCAGGTTCGCTGGTTCCAGCACCATGGTGGTGACGTGACCATTGCTGTGGCCGACCTCGAAAGCCAAGCGACGAGGGGCGTCGGCCTGAGGGAAGGCCGACGCATCGCCCTTGAGGAGTACGTCGCCAACTACGCAGCGTTGGGACTTGACCCAGAACGAACACAGGTGTACTTCCAGTCGTCCCGTCCAGCCGTGCAACGATTGGGTTTTCAGCTCGGCAGGAGGACCAACCTCTCGGAATTTGAAGCGATTTACGGATTCAAAGGGGACACCAACCTTGCCCATGTCCAAGCCCCGTTGGTGCAAGCAGGCGATATCCTGCACCCCCAACTGGACGAGCATGGCGGGCTGCGTCCCATTGTCGTCCCGGTTGGCGTGGACCAAGATCCACATCTCCGTCTCACGCGGGGCCTCGCCTCCAAGTCCAATTGGTTCAACCTCAAGGAGGCGAAATCCGGCGGCCTTACGATCAGTCTGTCCGTACAGGACGAGAACGCTGCAGCCTTGGGCGTTGGCCCCCAAGGTCACCTCAACAAGGAGCAACGGCACTCCGTCTTCGCGAGCATCACGGCTGGGTTGAGCCACCTCGGATTCAGCGACATTCGACCCAATCCGAAGCATGGGACGGTGGAGGTCCCGTCGGCCACCAAGCGGGACCAACCCGCCGTTCGGCTCATGCTGCTCCGGCTTGAGCGTTCGCTGGGGGGGATGGGGCTGATGGCACCGTCGTCGACGTACCATCACTTTGCCGTTGGCCTCGACGGGGACAAAATGTCCAGCAGCCGTCCGGATTCAACGATCTTCTTGGCCGATGAACTCCCACAGGTTGCAAAGAAGATCAAGCGGGCCTATTCTGGTGGCCAGCCTACGGTGGAGGAGCATCGCCGTTTGGGTGGAGATCCCGAACGCGACGTCCCGTTTCAGTACATGGCCTATTTCTTCGAAGAAGACGACGCGGTGCTCGCCGAACTGGCGGAAGCCTACCGGAGCGGTCGGCTCCTCGCGGGTGAGATGAAGCAAGCGTGCATCGACCGCGCTGAAGCATGGTTGGGTGACTTGGCTGAGCGCCGTGACGAGACGGCTCACGTGGTTGGAGCGTTCCTCGCGTCGGACGCCCGTTGAATCAGGCCGAGAACACCGGGACCTCCGGGCCGAGGGGCAGATGCGCGAGTTCCGCCTCGGTCAGCGGACGCTGCGTGGCGTCATCGCTCAAAATGACCGACCTGCCGGTCGGGTCGAGCAATTCCAAGGTCAACGGCATCGTCGGTGTTCCAAGGATGGCCATCGCCAAAGCAGCACGGAGGTGTTCGAGGGCCGCGATCGCCTCGACCTCGCTCGCGTTGAGGTCACGTTCCACGATGTCCAGCACGTCCGAAAACCGCACCAAGACCCCCTCGACGTTTGACACGTATCCTGTTGATGATGATCCTGGTGCGACTTCCAGGTCGAGTTCTGGGATTCGCACCGTGCATCCTGTCGACCGCACGACCCGTGCGGTCAGGGCTTCCGGGCCGTTGACGGGCAGCGACCATGCGCTTGGGTCAACCGCCTCGGCGGGAATGAGGTCCGTTTGCCGCCACCCACACGCCATGCAGAGCAGGGTCACCTGGGTGTGCTCGCCAAAATACGGAATCGTGTCCACATGCGTCCGCAGGCGGAGGCCGGTTGGATCGCTGCACATCGGGCACGGGGACGCGACGTCCTGCTCCATCACCACCGCCTCCCGTCGCTTGGGTCGTCGGGAAGGGTCCCAACCGCTTCCTCCACGCCACGGAGGCCTTCGATGCCGGGTGGCAGCACGAGCAGGCGGGTGTCGGTCAATTGCAGGAGGCGTCCCGCAAGGTCCCCTTCGACGAAGCGCTTCAGGTGGAATATCGCTTCACGGAACGCATCCGGAAGGGCGAACAAGGCCCCGACATCAAGCAGCACGACATCGCCGTCCGCAACCCAATCCATCACCTGCGCGACGCCCTCGAGTCCGTGCAGATCGGCGCGGTGGATCACAGGTGCATCTCGATGCACCGGCGCGGGTGCTGCGGGGTACAAGAGCCGGAGGTCATGGTACCTGCTCGGCACGGTCGGTGCTGGGGGGACCTCAGGTGCACGCTGAGCAAGGCTCGGCATGTCAAAGCCCGGCAGGGGGGACGGCGGAGGCGAAGGCGCTGGAACGCCTTCGAAAGCGTCGAGGGAAAATTGTCCCTCGTCACGCTCGTTTCTCCGTGCCACGCCCCCTCCTCGCGTCGAGGTCCAATGAAGGCTCCCCTCGCCGGACGGCGGATTCATAAGGGTCCTTCGGCCCCTTTCATCCACGCATCCCGTGCTTCATACGGGGTCGCGGTGGTGAACCATCATGATGCAAGGAGAGCCGGAAGGCGTGCTCAAGACCGGAACCAGCACCGTGGGGATCACCTTTGATGGAGGAGCCGTCGTTGGCGCAGACCACCGCGCCACGATGGGTCACTTCGTGGCCAACAAGAGCGTCCAGAAGCTCTTCCGCATCGGGGACAACCTTGGATTGACGACGGCTGGCTTGGTCGGCCACGCCCAGTCCCTCTCCCGAACCCTCGCGGCCGAAGTCGCGCTGTACGAACTCCGCCGGGGGCAACAAATGACGGTCAAGGGCGCTGCGACGCTGACCGCAAACATCCTCTCCGGCAAACCGCACTGGGTGCAGTTGCTCATCGTTGGTGTGGATGCCGATGGTCCAGCCGTGTACTCGATTGATTCCGCTGGGGGCTCCATTCCCGATGTCTACTGCGCGACCGGATCCGGCTCGCCGTACATGTACGGTGTCCTTGAGGACGGATTCCGCGACGGCATGACCCGAGACGCAGCCGTCCTTCTCGCCGCCCGCGCCCTTTCCGCGTCCGGGCAGCGTGACGCAGCCAGTGGCAACGGCATGGACCTCGCCGTCATCACGCGCAAGGACGGATTCCAGCTCGTGCCCGAGGCGGAGATCTCCGCCCTTCTCGCCTCCCACAAGTGAGGCCTTCCATTCCCCTGCACTGCGGCCCTGTTGGGCCGCACGCCGGAGAGGTGACCATCATGCGGATGAGCTTCAAGGAACTGAAAGACGAGATTAGCAAGATGGTTCCAAAACACCTCGAATACGAGGTTGAACTTGAAGCCGGGGACATCGCCCTTGTAACGAAGGAGCCTGCCTCCTTCGCCGATGGGGGGCTGATTGGACAGATTGCGAAGCGAGTCAAGCGGACCATCGTCCTGCGACCGGACCCTTCGATCATGCGCTCCCAAGAGGAGGCACGTCAGATCATCGACGACGTGCTCCCTGAATCGGCTGGGCTGAAGCATGTGTACTTCGACCCCTGCCTTCGGGAAATCACCCTTGTCTGCGACGACCCAGGCGAAGCCGTAGGGCGCCGAGGTGCGGTGCTCAACGAGGTCCGAGACAGCACCGGGTGGCTGGTGCGAGTTGAGCGAACCGCTCCTGTGGTCTCCAAAACCATCCATGACATCCGCGGCTACCGTGAAACCAAGGCCGACGAACGCCGTAAACTCCTGAAGAATTTCGGCTTGAACATTCACCGCCCAACCCGCCCCGGAGCAACATGGGCCCGCGTCACCGCGCTTGGCTCCTACCGGGAAGTGGGTCGAGCATGTCACCTTGTCACCACGAACGAATCCCGCGTGATGATCGACGTCGGTGTGAACATCGCGAGCGACACCGACCCGATGCCGTATTTCACGGCCCCTGAGGCCCTCCCCTTGGACAAATTGGACGCTGTGGTGTTGACCCACGCGCACCTCGACCATGCGGGTATGTTGCCTGTGTTGTTCAGATACGGGTACCGCGGTCCGGTGTACTGCACGCCACCGACCCGTGACCTGATGCTGTTGCTGCAAACGGATTTCCTGAAGGTTGGCGGTGCTGAGGGCAAGCGCGCCCCCTACAGCATGGAAGACATTCGTCAATGCATGCTGCACGTTGTTGACGTCGATTGGAGCAAAACCACCGACATCACTCCAGACGTGAAGCTGACCTTCGAAAACGCAGGGCACATCCTTGGGTCCTCCGCTGTGCACCTCAACATCGCCGACGGCAAGCACAACATCGTCTTCAGCGGCGACCAAAAGTACGAGAAATCGTGGTTGTTCGACGCAGCAAACGTCAGGTTCCCCCGCTGTGAAACGCTTGTGATTGAATCGACGTACGGCGCAAGCGGGGATTACCAACCCACACGCGAAGAAGCCACGATGGAACTCCAAGACATCGTCATGCGGACCATTGAACGAGGAGGGAAGCTGATTTGCCCTGTGTTCGCCGTGGGCCGTTCCCAAGAAGTGATGATCGCCATCGACGACCTGTTCCGTTCTGGAAAGGTGAAACCCGTTCCTGTATGGTTGGACGGGATGATTCAGGAAGCCACCGCCATCCACGCCTCACACCCCGACTACCTCACGAGCAGCCTTCGTCGCTCGCTGCTGACCGACGACGGAAAGAACCCGTTCACGTCGGAGTGGTTCCGCCCTGTGCAAGGGCGCGACCTGCGTGAATCCATCATCATGGACACCAACCCCTGCATCGTCCTCGCGACGTCTGGAATGCTGAACGGTGGCCCAGTGATGGAGTACTTCAAAAACTGGGCATCCGAAACGCGGAACTCACTTTGCTTCGTTGGCTACCAAGCCGAAGGGACCCTCGGTCGGCGACTTCAGAAGGGCTTTGGGGAAGTCCCGATGATCATCGATGGTCGGACCGAGATGGTCAAAATTGGCTGCGAAATGGTGACCATCGACGGTTTCAGCGGTCATTCGGACCGCCGTCAATTGCTCGACTTCGTGGATCAGATGAGCCCGACGCCGAAGGCGATTGTGTGCCACCATGGCGATTACCACAAGTGCAACGAACTTGGAAAAACGCTCCGCGAAAGGTACCGCTGCCGAACGTATGCGCCCAAGAACCTCGAGACCGTTCGGCTGTTTTGATCACAGCATCGGTTCACCGCACTCTGGACATGGGATTCCGGGAAGGAACTCCCCGGCTTGGTGGCCGCAATTGAGGCATTGGGAGCCGACGATGTCTTCGAAGACCATGCGCGTATGTGTGTGGTCGAGGGCTATGAAGCCAACGCTCAACGCAGGCCGTGGGTGGTCATGACCTGAAGGACCTCTCGCAGGTCAAGCGTGGTGATGACCTCCTTCGCGTACGCCAAGGGGCGGTCGTCCCACGGATTGAAGCAAATCGGGAGGCCGGAGGATTGGAACATCCCGATGTCACCGGCCGAATCCCCCACCGACACGGTGCGGTCCTTGCTGACCCCCAACCGCCGTTGCAGCATCGAGACGATGGCACCCTTGCCGTTCATCTGCACTTGATAGCGTCCAAGAGGGCGGAGTGAACCTGCCTCGTCCTCGCCCAAACGGGAGAGCCATCCATTTGTGAACACGTGCAATTGCGTGTCCAGCCCATCGTGCGCGTACCTCGCCTCGATGCCGCCCCAACGTCGCCGCCACGTCTCGCTGCTTGGGAACCGTGCCGCGATGCGGTGTGCGGTGACGTGAACACCGCCACTGACGATGGCGACGGCCCATCCTTCGTCCAACGCTGTGCCGATGAGGGCGTCCACGCCGTCCATCATCGGAGCCCGTTCGAGGATGGCGTCAAGATGGTGGGCGTTGGCAGGCGTGTTGAACTTCGATCTGAAGGCTGCCTCAATCAGGCCAAGGTCTTCTTTGATCCACATCCACTCGTCGAGCAGCCCCTGATTATAGGCAGCAAACGACGCGTCGTTGTTCGTGTCAAGAGCGTCGTAGACCACCTGCCAGGTGGACAGGTGGTTCACCAGCACCCGGTCCATGTCGAGGCAGAGCAGCCCAGCATGCTGCGCCATCGTCAGGCCGCTCCTCGATCGCTCTCCACCTGATGCTGGAGGCCAGCCACTTGCTTTTCCATGATCCAGAGCAACAACGCGGCCATGAGGGCGAAAAGGCCGACCAAGGTCACGGCCACGGTGGCCAACGTCACCGCGAGGGATGAGGAATTGAGTTCTCGGAATTGGTCGATGACGGATTCGGAGAGCATGATGCCAACCACGAACAGCGTCAATCCGGGCACGCCGATCAGGATGAGCGGATGCTTCGATTCAAGCATCCAGAGGAACAGTTGCGCGAAACGTGAAGCGCTCGCCAGGGATTGCGCTTCGCGAACAGGAGGCGGTGCAGAATGACGGACGACGCGGACGACAAGATCGTCGGGGAGGTCCATGGCGGTGGCCAAGGGACCGAGGGCCGCCAAGGCCTGCAGGCCTGCATCGCTGACCATCAGGTGATGCACATCGGCCTCAAGCAGCACCACGTCTTCTGGAGGTCCCGCATCCGGGCCCAAACGGAGGGCCACGTGCACGTCCCAGCGCTCATGCAAGCGGTTCAAGGACAGTGGGAGGTCGCGAAGCCGCCATGACCCATCGACGCGAATGAACAAGGTGCGCTCGGCTTGCGCGAGGCCACCCTCCCGAAGCGTGGTCATCAGTGCGAACGCCGTGAGGGGTTCGTCCATCATCGACAACACTGGGCAGTTGACCTGCTCCGCGAATTCGCGGGTCTTGTCGGTCGATTCGAGGTCAATCAGGACGACGTCATCCACAGATTCACGGGAGCGGACAATCATCGACACGATCCGTAACTCAAGGTTCGCCCCGATGAGGACCAGCCTGTGACGTGGTCCATCCATGGCGAGGGTCGGTACGGTTGAGGCTTTCAACGCTCGGCCGTGTGATGGCCCTCACGATGGCATATGTACCCCGGTCGCTGACCGCCGACCGTGTGGGGGGGCTGTGCGCTTCAGGTGGTTGTCCCCACCAAGAACGAGGCCCTGCACCTCGCTGCTGTGATCGACGGAATGCCGCCAGAGGTCGACCGCATTGTGGTGGTTGACGATGGATCAACGGACGGTTCAGCCACCGTGGCCCGAACTGCAGACGACCAGCACCGTGTCGATGTCCTGGAGGCACCGGGGCACGGCGTCGGTGCAGCCGTCGCCACCGGCTATGCCCATGCCTTGGAGGCCGTAGCCGACAACGCACTCATTGCGGTCATGGACGGTGACGGCCAGATGGATCCAGAGGACCTTCTCCCCATGTGCGATCACCTGCTCTCGCATGACCTCGACGTGGTGAAAGGAGACCGGCGAGGCGGACGGGGGCACCGCGCGATCATGCCCATGCGCCGTCGATGGGCCAATGCAGGGATGTCCTTGCTCACCGGCCTCGCTTCAGGACGGTCTGTCCCGGACGCGCAGTGCGGGTTCGTGGTCGTGCGTGCTTCGGTGCTACGGCAAACGGCCGATGACCCGGTGTGGCCGGGGTACGGTTACGTGAACCACCGCTTCATTCGTTGGTCGAGGCACGGCCTCAGGGTTGGCCATTTTCCCGTATCGACCCGGTACGGGAATGAACAGTCCGGCGTGCGACCGCTCCGATTCCTCATCGCTGTGGGCAGGATGCTTGTTGTAGAACACCATGCTCGGGCTTGGTCCTCGATGATCAACGGGCCGCACCGGTTGACGATGCTCGCGGCCTTCTTCCTCTACCTTGGGGGCTGGGTCCTCGGCGCGACAGGCGCATGGCATTGGATGCCGGTGGCATGGCTTGGCGCTCACCTGCTGGACCGCACCGCTCACCGGGTTCGTCGGGCAACGACCTCGTGGCAGGCTGCCTGATTTGTGTCCATGCACAGCGACGAATCAACTTCTCAGGGGTGCACTCCACCTTGAGGATTTGGTGGGCGCGCCAGGATTTGAACCTGGGTCCAGGCGTCCCAAACGCCCGATGATAGGCCAAGCTACACCACGTGCCCGTGGTCCCCGGCGTGGGCATGCACCTTTCAACCTCACCGTTCCTCAAGCAGCCTCCAACGTGCTCCACCTTCATGCAGCACCAACCCCGCCGACGAGGCGTGTTCGAGGACATCCATCGCCGCCACCGGCTCACCGGCGCGGCGCAGGGCGTCGGCCACGTGCTCGACGTCAAGCCGCCCTTCCTCGTCGGCCACCTGCCGCAGGAGCCCCAACCAAGCACTCGGGCCTCCCCCCTCACGCGGTCGTTGGGAGGGAACGGCATCCAAGCGTCGAGCCAGATCGTCCCTCAGGTCCTCGGGTGTGTTGGCAAGCGTCACCATCCGTTGAAGTTCCGCAGCGTTCGCTGCTTCTGCATGCACCGGGAAGGGCGGGACGGACCGATGCCCGCACAACGGGCATCGGTGGGCGGGCACCTTGCTTCCATGGTGCCGGCCACACGACGGGCACCTGCAGACCAACCAGAGGTGTGCCATGCTGACCCTCACAGGGTGAAGTCCGGACGGTCGCCAGGACGGAGCGCTTTGGCGGCGGGTGCCTTCGTGTCCACGCGACGTTGTGAGGCCTGAATGGCTTCCTGAGCGGTGCGTGTCGCGCTGCTCCGAACCGGACCGGTTCGCTGAGCGCCGAGGTTGTTGAGCGAGTCGGGTAAGATCAATGCTGCGACCGCCACGCCATGGTGGTCGCGTCCAGCGGTCACCTCATCGACAGCGAGATCGAAGGATTCCACCTCAAGGTCCCTCGACGCGAGGCGCCGCTGTAGGTTTCGACGAAGGTGCAGCGTGGTCTCTTCAAAATCGCCCGACGTGGTGATGGTCGCCACGATGGTGCAGGATTCGCCTTCGGGGGTTCGCGCAGTGGCATAGGCCACGCCGGCACATGCCGTGGAGCCGTTCCAGGCGTACGCGCTTGCGACGTGACACTCGACGAGGGAGCCCATGGGCAGCGGCCGGGGTGGGACGGACGTGAACCCAAGCGGGAGCATGGCACCTTGCATCGGGACGAAGCGTACGTCGCCGAGCCCGAGATCAACAAGGGCTTGGTCGAGGGCGTCCTCTGCATTTTCTCCCCAAGGGGCGACCGCCGTCATCAACCATCCTTCGGTGCTGCTCATGGGCGCTCACTGGTGACGCGGGTTCATCAACAGCGTGGTCTTCCTTTCTCCATGGCGAGGGGTGCAACTCGACGTTCGCTCGGGGGCAGCACGCTGCTCTTGATTTCCCTCGCCGTCCTCGTCACTTCGGTGTTCTTCACGTCCTCAGCTGTGTTCTTCGAGGGTTTTGCAGGGCAATTCGCGCTTGGGTTGAGCCTCGTCGTGATGCTGCTTCTTGCTGGCCTCGCCATTCGGCCCACCGAAGCCACCGAGCGAGGGTCCACGCCAGGTGTCCTGAGGCCGCAGGCGGCCCATGCTGCACATGCCGAGTTTGGGTCGCCTCCAGAAGCGGTCGACCTTTCGGACCTCGACCTCCCGTTGGTTTGAATCAGGGCGTCACGCGACGGGAATCACGTGGGAATGGAATGACCTCTCGGATGTGGTCAGCGCCAGCCAGCCAAGCGATCACGCGGTCAACACCGAGTCCAAACCCGCCGTGTGGTACGCCCCCGTAGGCGCGGGTGTCAATGTAGAACTGATACGGCTCACGGGGGACGCCCTCCTCATCGATGCGTGCGAGGATTTCTTCCTCGGACCAGGTTCGCTCGCCGCCACCAATGATTTCGCCGTATCCCTCAGGCGCAAGCAGGTCGTGGCACAGCACGTACGCATCGTCGTCAGGGTCAACGCGGTGGTAGAACGGCTTCGCAACCTTGGGATAGTGCGTGAGGAAATGCGGCACATCGAAGTCCTGCGTCAGGACCTTCTCTTTGCTGTAGTCGAGGTCCTGCCCCCACTCGATGTCCACACCCATGCCCTGCAGCGTCTCAATCGCTTCGTCGTACCGCATGCGGGGGTAGGGGCTGTCCGCATACCGTGCAACCGTGTCGAGGTCTCGTCCAAGCGAACTCAGGGCATCGCTTCGCTCTTCGAGCAGGGTGGCCGCAATGCGCCGGACAACGCCCTCACCGTGCTCCATGATTTCGTCGTTGTTGGCCCAGGCAACTTCCATCTCGGCGTGCCAAAATTCAGTGAGGTGCCGACGGGTTCGGGATTTCTCAGCACGGAACGACGGAGCAACGGTGTACAGACGTTCGAGCGCGGGCATGGCTGCCTCAGCGTACAACTGCCATGATTGCGTCAAGTAGGCCGTCCTGCCAAAGTAGGGCACTTCAAAGAGCGTTGAGCCACCCTCCACGGCACCGGCCACAAAATTTGGCGCTTGGTACTCGACGAAGTCGAGGTCACGAAAGTAGCCGTGAATGGCGCCGAAGGCCGAGGACCGAATCTGCAGCATTGTTGTCATTCGAGACGTGCGCAGGTAGAGGTGGCGGTTGTCGAGCAAGAATTCCGTCTCGCCACCGTCCGCCGCCACCATGGCCGATTCGGTGATGGGGAAGGGGCAGTTTGGATCGACGCCTCCGACCACCTGCCCTGAAAGCACGGCGAGCTCATGCCCTCCGTCGGCCCGCTCGTCGACCTTCACGGTGCCTTTCAGGATCATCGAGGATTCGATCAGCGCCTCGCTGAGCGAGGCGAAGACCTCGTCGCCCACGGTGTCCCGCTTGACAACGCACTGAATGGTCCCGGTTGAATCCCGCAGCACGACGAACCGCAGGTTGTTGTTGCCGCGTGTGCGCTTGACCCAGCCTTTCAGTTCAACTTCGGCGCCGTCGTGAGCGCCAGACTGCACGTCACCAATGAAGACCGACTTCATGGACTCCCCATCCCGTGCTCATGCCTTCAGCACTTCAACGTCCCCATTCGGTCCCGCCTTGTTGATGGCCGTCGGCCCCCGTCGCGGTTGGAGTGGAATCTGCGCAGCATGAGGTTCTGGCGTGGTATACCGCACTCGTCC
>JAYPDK010000029.1:0-18748 GCA_038125145.1 Candidatus Poseidoniaceae archaeon | reverse complement strand
TGCTCGTTGCGAACCAGGTCATCGCGGTGGCCGAGGGCGCGAACATGCCCTGCACGCCCGAAGCCGTGACCGCCTTCCAGAACGCTGGCGTGCTCTTCGCGCCCGGCAAGGCGAGCAACGCCGGTGGCGTCGCGACCTCGGGCCTCGAGATGTCGCAGAACTCCCTCCGCCTCTCGTGGACCCGTGAGGAAGTGGACGAGCGCCTTGAAACCATCATGGTGAACATCCACAAGAACGCTGCAGCGGCCGCCAAGGAATACGGCCGCGAAGGCGACTACGTGTTCGGTGCGAACGTCGCCGGCTTCCGCAAGGTCGCCGACGCGATGATCGCGCAGGGCATCGTCTGAGCCCCGAACGCTGAAGCCCAGCGTGGCCTCGCCACGCCATGAGCGAGCGCAAGGTGCAGGACGGCGAGTCCATCGACGCGTGGATCCTCCGAGCCCCCTCGGACCTCCAGCCCGTGCTTCGCGGCCTTCGCAAGCGGGTGCTCGCCTCCGCTCCCGGCATGGTTGAATCGGTCAAGTGGCGCCATCCGTACTACTGCCTCAACGGCGAGGGGCTCTTCTCGCTGATGTGGTTCACGGCGCACGTCAACCTCGAGGTGTGGCACGGCGCGCACCTTGGCGGGCACGACCTGCTCCAAGGAAGCGGCAAGCACGCGCGTCATGTGAAGGTCCATGCCAAAGGACAGCCACCGTGGTCGGCCATCGAGGCCATCCTCGCCGCTGCCTGTGAGCGGGCTGCTGCGTCAGAGGAAGCATGAGAAGGGGCCTTGTCCATCCACAGGCGTGGTCGAAACGGAAGCCCTGCTGACGGTCCTGGCCGTCCTCGCGCTTGGGCTCGTCACCCCCGGTCCGAACAACGTCACCTGCGTGGTGCACGCGGGTGTTCATGGCCGCCGCGCGAACGTCCGGCTCATCGCTGGCATGGCCGTCGGCTTCGTTGTCGTCCACCTCGTGTGTGGCCTGCTCGTGGAGCAGGTGGACGAGGATGGAGCGCTGTGGGGCTTCCTTCACTGGTTTGGTCTCCTGTTCTTGGCGCTCATCGCGGTCCGCTTGCTCACCTTGACGCCCGCGGACGTACGCACCGCGATGGACGGGCAGGGCCTCGAAGCGCTGGTGCGGCTCCGCGACGGTGGCGTGCCCCGGCTTGGCTTCACCACCGGCGTGCTGATGCAGTTCGTGAACGGCAAGGAATGGGCGCTGGTCCTCACGGTCATGCGCCTCGCCCTGGAGGGCTTCGGAGGCGGCCTGCTTGGTATCGCGTCCATCGCGGCCGTCACCACGAGCGGTGGGCTCATCGCGATGTCCCTCTGGACGCTTGGTGGGGGGCGATTGACCGGGGTGCTGCGTCGTGACACGGCCGGCCGTAGGGTCTTCGTCGGGCTCGGGCTTCTCGTTGTGCTGCTGCTCCTCGCCTTGGGTCTGCGAGGGCCGTGATCAATGGTCGAAGGACAACAGGTGTTGAACCACGTCCGATTCCGCACGCTGCAGGTGTTCGGCGACCGTCGCCTGCTTTACACCGAGGCGCTCGGCGATGTCGCGCTGTGTGCAGGCCCGTGGGGTGGCGTAATACCCCATATCGTACGCCGTGCGGAGCACTTCCAACCTTCGAGGTGAGAATTCCGGAGCCGTCATCTGGCCGGTGTGCGGCATCAATCGGGAGATTCGCATCGCGAGGTTTCCGGGCACCAGGTCGGCAAAAGCACGTCGATACTCCCGCACCGCATCCGTCGTTCCCGCGACCGTGAGGTGCAGGCCATGCCTCGCATCAAGGTAGGTTGGCGTGTTGAGCCAGCAGCCTTCACCCACGGTGAACAGGCGCATGACGGGTCCTGTGAATCGGACCGTGGCGATGGCGACCCGTCCTTTCCTCGCGTGGACCTGCCTGACCTCAGCGGCGCTTTCGGGGGTGAGGTCGTTGAGGCGTCTTCCGGGCGCCAGCGTGAGGCGGACCATGAGGTCCAAGCCGACGTCCAAGCGTTCGAGCGGACTCAGCAGTTCAACGTGGTCGAACACCTCAAGGAGCGCTGCTCCGGGCAAGCCAGAGCCCTGCATGGTGTCCACGTGAATGTTGATGTTGCGAAGGAGGTTGTCCATCGGAAATCGCCCCTATCATGAATGGGTAGAAATCTCATGCACTTGAACGTTCATGTCGACGCATGCCCAGCGGAGCCTACGTTCCAGATGCCAAACGTGCCCTTCTCCTCGTGGGCTTGATGGTGCTCATGGGCCAAGCCGGGTACTTCCAATCCGGCTACTGGATGAACGACGGGGAATCCGCGCCCGTCGAGCCTCTTGCGATGCCCACAGAAGGACCGATGGCCGCGTTTTCGACGGACACGTTCCCCGACCTTGATGCTGACCTTCGTGCGGGGGATCTCACCGACTGGACCTTTTGGGAGGATGAAAACGGATTCGAGGGCTTCGGTCCATGGGACGGGCCTGTGCATTACACTTTTTTCAGCACGCGAGACAGCGGTTATTTCCAGAACAACCACGGCGTGGACACCGCGGGCAGCATCACCTTCGTCCACCGCTACCACAGCTCATACAGCGAATTTCCACTCCTGGACGGGACGTCGTTCGCCAACCTGAGCCTTGACCTGCCGTTCCCCGCACAACTTTCCTTCGGGTACGTGACGGACCACTCCTACAACGCTTGGAACAACTCCGAACTCCATGTCGATGTGGTTCAATCTGGCTCGGTGCTGACCTCCACGAGCATCAACCACACCTCGTATGACGCTGAACGAGACGGCACGGTGAGCGTGCTCGTGCCCGCAGGCGTGTCCACGGTCTCTTTCGGCATGGACATCAGCCCAGCCCACGGCTCCCAAGGCGGCGGCTATTGGCTCCTGCACGACTTGGCAGTCACGGGGCCGAACGCGTCCACGGTCATGTCGCTTGGAAGCGATCACGCGTGCGTGCTGGCTTCGGACGGGGACGCCAAGTGCTGGGGCGCCAACAACGTCGGCCAACTTGGCCAAGGCCACATCGAGAACATGGGCGATGAGATCTATGAGATGGGCCTGAATTTGCCCTATGTTTTGTTCCCCGAGGACACCTACGCCACTGCCGTCTCGGCGGGCGGTGAGCACACCTGCTACCTCGTGACCACCACCACGACCGAAGGGATGCCGCTCTGCTTGGGCCGCATCAACTTGCTGGGGTACGGTTGGAGCGACGACGGGGCCATCGGTGACGGCTACCAAGAAGACGCCTCTCAGATGCCGGATTGGCCCTTGCCAACCGGCCGTCATGTGGACCAGATCGAGGCCGGTTGGAACCACACCTGTGCGCTGTTTGATGACGGCAGCATGGGCTGCTGGGGCGACAACACCCACGGTCAGCTCGGGACGGGCAACACCTCCTTCCTCGGTGACGCCGCGGACGAAGTCGGCGACGGCCTTGCGCTGGTCGACCTGCCCGCGGACACCACGGTGACCTCGATGGCGCTGGGCTGGGACCACACCTGCGTCTTGTACAGCACCGGCGACGTCGCCTGCTGGGGCAACAACGCCCATGGGCAACTGGGCCTCGGGTCCACCACGACCGTCGGTGACGGCGCCGGTGAGATGGGGGGCAACCTCGTCAACATCAGCCTCCCCTCTGGCGTGAACGCCACCTCCATCTCCGCGGGCGACGGCTTCACGTGCGCGGTGTTCAGCGACGAGTCCATCCGCTGCTGGGGCCGCAACGACGTCGGGCAACTGGGGCAAGGCAACACCGCCACCTACGGGGACAACAGCGCCGAGACCGTCGGTGGACTGTCCGCGATCGACCTGGGCAGCACCTACGCCTCGGGCACGAAGATCCTCGACGCGGGGCGCGACCACGTGTGCTCGGTGATCGAGACCAGCAGCACGGCGGGCGTCATCAAGTGCTGGGGCGGCAACGACGACGGCCAACTCGGCGTGGGCGACGCGGGCAGCGACAAGCACCGAGGCGACCAATCGGGCGAGATGGGGTCCAACCTCGAAACCTTGGGCACCTTCCCTGCTGTGCAGGGCCTCGACGTTGGCGGCCTGATGCGCTTCGAGGTGGGCGACCGCTTCGCGTGCCTGATGCGCTTGAACGACGGCACCGACACCGACCCACAGGTCCAGTGTTGGGGCGCTTCCTCGCAAGGCCGCCTTGGGTACGGCAACACCGAAACCCTCGGCGACTCGTCCACCGATGCTCTCCCGAGCAATGACGTGCAACTGAGGCTCAACGAAGCCTACGCGCACGACAGTTGCCTTGGCACGAGCATGCCATATCAGGTTGAGGTGGACACCGCGGACGCTGCACGTCGGATGAAGGTCCTCGCCGACGACGAGTCGTGCCCGGTCATCGTTTACACCGACGACGATGCCTCGTCCGTGCTCATGGCCGTCTACCACAACAACCGCTGGGTCGAAGAGACCGTCTTCGAAACGACGCAGGAGGTGGTTGACCTTGATGCCGGCCTCGGACCCGATGGTCGCGTTCACGTCGCGTGGACGCAAACCGAACCATCGGGGAGCAATGGCGTCTACCATGCGAGCAAGACCAGTGGCTTGTGGTCCCAAAATCAAGCCTTTTACGCCGATGAAGTCGGATTGTTGGTCCACCAAGACGGGGACATTGAACTCGTGCTGCTCCAAGCCTCAAGCGACTACATCCGTTCGTCGATCTCCACCGACGGTGGCGAAACCTGGAGCCTTGAGATGAGCCGGGACTATGGCAGCACTGTGGCCTGGAGTGACCTCAACGTGGCCCTCGACGGCGACGGCGTGGCCTACGCGTCCTACCACGTGGACGGAACGCTTCGCGTCATCAGCCGACCCGCCGGTGGTGATGGTGTGGGCGCGGACGATTGGACGGACCACGTGGACGTGCGAAGCGACCTCTCCGACGACGGCGACGTGGAACGTCAGAGCCTGGTCAGCAGCGTCGGCTCGCTCAGCGGCATGCTCGCCGTGGCTGCGAACGGAAGCATCGGTGGCTGGTCCAACGTGAGCGCCTGCCTCGACGGGTGGTCCTCGTGCACCACGGCCTCGGATTGGACGGTGGACACCAGCCTGTCCGGCATCAACTCGACCACGATGGCCATGGCCGTGGACCTCGACCAGAACCACTACCTTGCCTACACTTCGAGCAACGGCCTCGTGCTGACGCGCGTCGGTGCCTCCGGCACGGCAACGCCGACGAGCACCCTGTGGCCGCACGGCGTTGAGGAAGTCGACCTGCAGTGGTCGGCTCCGGGCCTTCTGTATGCGGCGGTCCGGAACGCCAGCGACGGCCACCTTTGGCTTGTTCGCGTCAGCGAGTTCGGTGGGGTTGGAATGAACGTGGACCTCGACGGTGACGGCTGGCTCGGCATCGACGAGCAAGCCTGCGGTACGGATGCGCATGACGCGTCATCCACGCCTTCCGACGCGGACGGTGACGGCTTGTGCGATGGCGTGGACCGGGTGGACGACGAGGTTCATCCGCGTGGTTCGCGCACCATTGCACTCGGGACGTCGTTCGGCTGCGCCATCACCGGCAACGTCACGCTTGGCTCGTCACAACCGGCGGTTGTCTGCTGGGGTGCCAACGATGAGCAGCAGGTGGGCAACACCACGGCCACCGCGGCCAGCACCCTCAATGTGGATACGGCCCGAGGCGTCGACCTTCCTGATTGGACGGCCGTGGTTGACCTTGACGCCGGAGATCGGCACGCGTGCACCGTCACCACCGAAGGTGAGGTGTTCTGTTGGGGCGCCAACGACCACGGCCAACTCGGCCGTGACACCGGCCACGCCAGCGCCTTCGCCGGTCTAGTGGACCTGCCCGATGGCGTGCGCGCCCTTGGCGTCGCGACCGGGGCCAACCACACCTGCATCCATGACCAGCGCGGCGACGTGTGGTGCTGGGGTTCCAACCTCAAGGGCCAACTTGGCTCGCACGTTTTCGCAAACCCGGACGGTGTGTTGTTGCTTGATTCAGGGTCGTACCCGTGGCTGGTTTCGTCATGGGACCAAACCGCCCAAAACCAGTTTGCCGCCTTTAAAGACGGCCTTGCTGTTGCTGCCTTGTCTCGCTACACTGGTTCGAATAGCGCGACGGAAAATTTCCAAGACGTGGACCTGAACGTGCCTCATGACGCGACCTTGGTGCTGAACCTCAGCGCGGAGGACGTCGATCTCAGACTCGATGTCTACCTCGACGGCGCGTGGGTGATGGGCTCCGAGGCCGCCAAAGTCCAGAGCACGTGGTACAATGCCTCTGTCCCGATCAGTGCAGGAGAGCACACCCTACAAGTCAAGATCACTAACACGTATTACGGTATTACTCCCGAATGGGACGACTACCTGAACCTGCACGCGGCCCTGCACGGCTTGGACATCGTCGAAGGTGGCGCTCCGTATGATGTGGGCGTCAACCTTGTGCACACCTTGTCGAACAGCACCGAGCCGGTCATGCTGCTGGCCCGGGACCATTCGATCTCTGGTCTCGATGCCGGTCAATACGAAACCTGTGCCACGGACGCGAACGGCAACACGACCTGTTGGACCGGCGGCGCCATGTCAACGACAACCAGCACACCTTCTGCGGATTGGCAGAGCGCCATCGCCAACGCCAGCACCGCCAGCGGTTGTGGCTTCACGTACACCAGCGACACGCCAGATCCGCTGGACACCACCTTCGTGTACCCAAGCGGGGTTGCCGTTGGGACCCAGAACGCCGCCGTGACGGTGACCAACCACACCTCACTGCCCATCGATTGCTCAGGCCTCCGCGTGGGGACCGCCACCGTTGGCTCGGTGAAGCATTGGGATTGGGAAGACATGCACGTGGTGCCCGTTGAACCGGGAAGGACGTACCTCATCGACGTGTTCACAGAGGACAAAGTGGGCACGGACACCAACTCGGAGCGGACGAGGGTGCGCGCCTTCGCCCCGACCTCTGCGGTCACCCAGAACGTGGTCTCCGGTCAGTCGAGCAGCCAGGACAATCACCTGACCAATCGGTTGACCTACACGACGGCATGGAACCAGAACATCATGATCGTCGGTGTTGAGCGCCTCTACGCTTCGAGTTCTTCTGTGACCTCATCCATCACGGAATACAACCTCAAAGTCACGGAGGTCGGAAGTCCGCATTCGGACGCCTCCTCGGCGTACCTGTATGACTCGCCGCTGGTGAAGAGCAACGCTGAGACCAATTACAATCCCGTGGGACTGGTCGGCACCCCTGACGTCGGGCCGGGTGGATCTGCGGGGCAAACCTGTGCCGTTCCGCTGGACGGCGTGGGCTTGGTCTGCGAAAACAGCAACACCATGACCAACCCGATGTCCAGCATCAATTTGCAGTACGAAGACGATGCCAACCGCACCACCTCCTTCTCCATGGGCCAAACCACCGCCTGCGCGGTCCTCAACGGCAGCCTCGCCTGCTGGGGCAACGAATCGGTCGGCGGGTTGGGCGACGGCGGCAGCGCCGTCTCGACCACGTCCACGCCGGTCAGCGTCAGCCTGCCCACCGGTTGGGTGCCGGTCGAGGTCGAGGTCAGCGATTTCGACGAGCGGGCCTGCGCCTTGTTGCGCAACGCCACCAACGACAAGCGGGTCTACTGTTGGGGTCCCGACGCCGTGGGTTCGCTCGGCAACGGCGGTGGACTATCGTCCACGCCGACCACCGCGCCGGGCACCCCCGTTCAGTGGTTCAACGACCCGCTTGAGGTCCAGACGGATTCGTTCGAACTGGACCGCCAACCGTGGGACATCGTTCAACTCGTCGCTGAGAAGTACAACAACAGGAACACCCCCTGCGTGCGTTCCTACGAAGGCCTCGTGAAGTGTTGGAACACCGACCTTGCCTTCCTCGATTGGGAAAACTTGGATTCTGAGAACGAAATGGGGAGGAATTTGCCCTTCGTTGATCTTGGCACCGAGGTGTACGCCACGGATTTGACGCAAACCTACACGGACAACACCTGCGCCTTGCTTGAGAACGGGACCGTGACCTGTTGGGGCTCGTCTTCCCGTTCGGGCGTGGACGCCAGCATCTCCGGGTACGATACATCGGCGGTGACCGCGAACGGCGACGCGCGTCGCGTGGTCGGGACGGGCACCTCCAGCGGCGTGTTGACGGATGTGGTCGACATCGCGCGCAACTGCGCCTTGCTCTCGAACGGCACCGTGCGCTGTTGGACCCAATACAACGACCGTTCACATTTTGAGGTCGACCTCGGCGGGAACCGTATCGCAAGCCTGCACGAAGCGGGCAGCATGTTTGGCCCATCGTCGCCAGAGGTGTGCGCCATTCACGCGTCCCTGATTCGCATGACGTGCTTCACCAGTGGATACACCACGGCATCAGCCACCAATGTGAACACCTACACCAACGAAGAAGGCATTCATGAGGGGTTAAGGAAGGTCTACCAGTGGCCCGGCAACACCGGCTACAGTGGCACGTTCATGTTGAGCGGTTCCCTTACGCTCACATCAGGAACGAACAATCAGGTCGTGAAGAACGCTGACGAGGTGCCGCTTAAGCCGGGAAGCCTGACCATCGGCCCCGACGTGGAAGTCTGCGGTATCGGGCCCCAGTCCGCGCCCGTTTGTTACGATCCGGACAGCGACGCCCTTGTGGAGTACGCACCCGAGGATTTCGGCGGTCGCGTGCTGGCCCTGAACAACGACTGTGTGCTCCGTTTTGATGCAGAAGTGTTGTGCCGTGGGTTCACGGACGAGCGAGGCGTGTACGCCGGTTCTCGGACGCCCTTCCTCGACTTTGAGGAGGCTGAACCCGTTCACCTCGACCTGCGCAACCCCGACACCGACGGTGACGGGGTCAAAGACCTCTGGGACGACGACGACGATGGCGACGGGGTGCTCGACCATGAGGACGCCTTCCCGCGCGACGCATGCGCCACGGTCGACACCGACAGGGACGGACGACCCGACGCCCTCGTTGCCGCGTGCTCCTCGACGCTGACCGAGGACGAGGATGACGACGGCGACGGCTGGAGCGACCTCGACGAGGGGACCTGCGGCACGAATCCGGCATCGAACCTGCGCGTCCCACGCGACCTCGACGGCGACGGCACGTGCGATGCGGCCGACGCCGACATGGACGGCGACGGTTGGGACGATGCCGACGAGCGCATGTGTTCGCCTCAGGGCACGGTCGTTCGCTCCCTGCCGCCTGCGCCCGTGGAGTATGGGGACGCCACGGTGTTCCTTGGCGGCGAGGACCTCAGGACGCCGATGGCGGCCTTGACGGTGTTCAGCCTCAATACCGGCACGCACCTGCTCGACTTGACCGAAAACGATCCAATGGCCACGGCGCTCGAGTTGAGTTCGTACACGGACGTCGGCGGCCACCGCGCCTCCAACTTGGGTTCCACCGTCGCCTTCACGGCCCACGGGGAACCGACGAGCGACGGGGCCATTTCCTACATTCTTGACGTCGTAGACGGCACCCTCGTGCCGCGCTTCATTGGCGATGAGGACAGCGGTTACGCCCTCGCTCCATTCCTTGATGCGGACGGTGAAGTTTTGGTGATCAAAGGAGAGAACGACTACCTGCAGACCTTGGACGGTTCTTCACGCGACCTCTACGTTCCAAGCAATTACCCGATTCAGGCCCTGATGCTCGAGAACGGGTCGCTCCTGATCCTGAGCCACACTGGCACCCCAAAGTCAGAAGGAACGAACAGCTACACAACTTCCTCATCCCGGGCAAGCCTCAGCCTCCTGAAGTGGAACCACACCTTCGAAGCCTACGACGTGACCGCGGTGCCGCTGACGCTGCCAAGCAGCCTGACCTCGGGCGTCACCCACCTCAGTTACGCCTCAGGCAAGTTGGTGGCCGACGGCGAGGGCCAGGTGCACTGGATTCTTCCCACGGTCAACTCAACCAACTCCGGTTTGATCGATCACGAACACCTCATCATCAACGGCACCGCGCCCTATGTGCACCACGTCGGTGCCGTCACCGGAAGAAGAGGGACCTACCACAACACCAACAGTTTCGGCTTGGATTGGACGCCGGAAGGTGGCGTACGGTTGTCCTACGTGCTTGACAACTTCTCGCTGGCCCTGTCCGAACTCAACGCTTCGGGCGTCGTGTCCACGACCGTGCTCCCTGGCGGTCCGCTCGGGAGCAATTTCGCCTCCGTTGGGCACGCCACCGACACCGCCGGGCAGTCGACCGTGCTCGTGACCTATCGATCGACGACCTTGGAAAGCCGGCTCGTTGCGCCAGTACTGCGCGTGGACCCTGCTGCTGATGCGTCGTGGACGCCGGTGGACGAGGACAACGACGGCGTATGCGACGCAAGCCTCGGGGCCATGCTCCACTTCGATGAGGAGGACCTCTTGTGGGAAGCCGGCCTGTTTTCGGCTGCAGAGCCCCTGCCCTTCGGCGGATACGAGGTGACCGGCGTGACCGCGTTGACCTCCCTGCCAAACGGGCTGGTGCTCAACACGACGACCGGGGAAATCTCCGGCACGCCGACGGTGGCGGTGCCCGAAGGGCAGAACGTCACCCTGCGCATCACCTCCAACGGGGTGACCATCGACATGGTGGTCCTGCTTCGCATCGCTGAGCCGGCGATGGTCAGCGTCGGCGAATTTTCGACCAGCTCATCTTCGCCGATCAACAAGGCCAGCCACATGGTGACCACCGAGGACGGCCGCCGCTACACGCTCTCGTGGCACAGCACGGACACCTCTGGGAAGATCAACGGCTTCAGCCATGCCAGCTCGGACTTGGCGCTGACCGGCTATCGGCCCAACGGCAGCGCGGTCGTCAATTGGACCTCCAACATCCGCAGTCACGCTTGGACCTATCCGCTCGACCTTGCCCTTGACGCCGACGGCAATCCGCTGGTGCTCTTCCTTGCTGGATCGAGCAGTTGTTCTCAGACGTCGTGCTCTTCAGAAAACGACATCAAATTCCCCAACCCAGAGCACGACATCCTTGCCTCTGAAGCGTGCACGACGCTGTACAGCAGCAACACCGAATGTCAGGGATGGGGTGAGCGCAAGAAGTTGGTGCTTGCCTCCTTTGACGAGGGAGGCATGGTGCAGTGGACGCAGCACGTCATGCACAGGGCAGGGAACTCCACCAATTGGTACCTCAACCCTGGCGAGGAGGGCGTCAGTTGGAGCAGTTACGACGCCCGTCAGTATTATTCGCCCGACGGCGGCGGCATGATGGACGACGATTACCTGAGCATTGCCCCTGATGGCGGCATCAACTTGGCGATCCAGTTCTGCGCGGAGGCGCCTTTGGTGGGGACCTTCGGCGGGCACGAGATCCACGCCAGCAGGACGGGAGATTGCGACGACGACAACGACTACAACAACAGGAAGACCAACCTCATGCTCGCCTCCCTCACCGCAGACGGTGAGGTCGAATGGCTGACGACCAGCGACGTGAGCACGACACCGTCGTGGGACCATGCTGAAGTGAAGCGTGTGGACCTGGACCACACCAGCGACGGCAAGATGCTTCTGAGTTACCAGACCAACGGACAGCAGACCTGGGGCGACCTCATCTTACCGCTTCCTGACACGCCCGTCAGCAGGTACAACCGAGACCATTTCATGGTCATGTTCGACGAGGACGGGAACGCGTTGTGGTACCAGCACGGCAACGTGACCGACGGGAATTTCGATGTGCAATCGATGGTGATGGACGACGGCACCGTGGCGGTCGTTCGTGAAACGGCCCGCGACGGAAGGGCCGGCGCCTACCTCGACATGGGCGTGACCAATACAACCGCAGGACGCCCCACTTCGAGCGTTCCAGCAGGGACCGTGGCCTACAACACCACGGGACTGGCCGAACATCCGGTTCACCTCTTCCGCTTCCGTGCTTCGGACGGTGCCCGGTTGAGCGATGCGCCCATCATGGGGGTGGACATGCAGAATGGATTCCTCTCTGGCGCCCCGCTCGGCTACAGATTCTACATCGGTGAATTGATCGAAGCGACCACGTACCTCTCGGCACAGACCGACGGCGACCGCATCTTCGTTTTCGTCACGACCAGCCAGAGTCCGGCCAGTCGGTTCGATCTTGTCGTGCTTGAGGACGATGGAGGTCGGGCCACCGCCATGGCCACGACGGCGGACCTCGGCAGCCATGGCCGAAGTACGGCGGCTGGCTTCGACGCCTCTGGCATGCCGGTGTTCCAGATCCGTGACGGCAACGCGTTCAGTGTTCCGAGCGGCCCCTCGATGCGATCTCCGGTTGAGGTGACGTGGACCTACGACGACGGTCGAAACGTGGACGGCTTGATGTCGTCCGTGCTTCGCTTCGCTTCTGGTCTTGGCCATCAGGCAGAGCACAAGCCGTTGAGCAGCAATCAGGGGGGGAACAATTACCGGTACACGGACCTCTCGGAGAGCACCTGCACCAGCACTCAATCGTCCTTGGGCGAGACCTGGTCCTTGGTGGGCACCAACGGCAGCACGTGGCTGCCTTCCGGCCTCACGTTCTCCAGCACCTGCGGGCGGTTGCACGGCTCCTATGCCACCACCACCACCCCGAACCCGTATTGGTTGAACATGACCGTGGACGGCCGGGTGTTCAGCCACGAAGTGATGATCGGCGTTGCACCCGTCCAGAGCATCGATGCTTCGTTCACCTTGCCGGCCTCGGGAACCTTCAGCCGCGGCGTGAACGGCGCCGTGTACAACACGACGCTGTTGGGACAGGGTTTGCTCCCTGCGACCGTGAGCCCCGCCTTGCCCAACGGCCTGACCTTGTTGGCCAACGGCAGCATCGTTGGCACGCCGACGGTCAACATGACCGCGGCGCATTACGTGGTCGTCGTGTGCAACCTGTGGAACCAGTGCGCGCGCGAAATCATCGAACTGACCGTGCTTGAACCCGCGCCGAACTTCACCTACGGGGGCAACAATTCGCTGTGGATTCCTCGTGACAGCAGTTTCGATGAACCTGCGGTCCATACAGGTGGGATGGTCGAAACGTGGTCCATCTCCGGTACCTTGCCCTACGGCATGGCCTTCAACAGCACGACGGGGACCCTCAGCGGCACGGCCTACCTCATTCAGAACACGTCGAGCGTGAACATCACCGCTACCAACAGCGGCGGTTCCTTCACCCAAGAGGTGAACATCACGGTGCCGGGTAGCGGGATTGCGATGGTCTTCCCCGTCGGTCGCCTCACGCTGACCAACGGGACCATCATGCAAGCCATCGGTGGGCAGACGACCGGTGAATCTCCAGCGCAGTGGACCGTCTCGCCGTCCTTGCCGGCGGGGATCAGCCTCGGTCCGACCAACGGGACCTTGTACGGTACGCCTTCGGTATCGAGCCCGGCGACCACCTACACCGTCCGGGTGAACGCCACAGGCGGGGCCTTCGACACCTTTGACCTCGTCATCGAGGTCGTCGAGCCGGTGGAGAGCATCACGCTCGCCCTGCCCACAGGCTCCCTGAACCTGGTCAACAACTCGGCCATGCAACCCTTTGCTGGCCAGACCAGCGGCGATTCGGCCACCTCGTGGACCATCGAACCGGACCTCCCGACGGGGCTCAACTTCGGGGCGACCAACGGCACCGTTTGGGGGACGCCCACGGAGGAACTCAACGCCACGGACTTCACGATCACCGTGTACACGGCTTCTGGCGCGAACGATTCGGGCGTCATCAGCATCAGCGTCAGCCCCGACACCGACGGCGACGGCCTCCCTGATGCGATCGACCCGGACGACGACGGCGACGGCGTGCTTGACGGCGACGAAGAAGTTGGCTGCGACCTCATCGCTGATTGCGATGATGACGGTGTCGACGACGGCGAGGACGCCTTCCCGGTGGACCCCACCGAGTGGGTGGACACCGACGATGACGGCATCGGCAACAACGCCGACCTCGACGACGACGGCGACGGCTGGACCGAACAAGAGGAGACCGAGTGCGGCAACCACAGCGACCTCGACCCGGTCGACAGGCCGGGCGACCTCGACGGCGACGGACTGTGCGACGCGCTTGACGACGTGGACGACCGCGCCATCCAACTTGTCCTGCTCGACAGCGAACTGCTGCTGGCCGTGAACGAATCCATGCCGACCTTCACCGTCCTCTCCTTCGGTGGCGACGTGGTGAACTGGACCATCGAGCCGGACCTGCCGGCCGGGTTGGTCTTGGATGGCAACGGTAGCATCAGCGGGACGCCCACCGAGGTGTCGAACCTGGCTGCCTACACCATCAACGCCTCGAACGACCTCTACTGGGCCACGGTGGTGCTCTGGATGGCCGTGGTGGACGCCGACCTTGACTTCGATGAGGACGGCATCCCCGACGCCATCGACCCGGACGACGACAACGACGGTTGGAGCGACGTGGACGAAGCGGCCTGCAACGGCACCGACCCCTTCGATGCCGACGACCACCCCTCCGACGAGGACGGGGACGGTCTGTGCGACGTGCTGGACGACGTTCGTGACCTGCCGTTGAGCGTGGTCTACATCGACCAGCAGCCGATGCTAACGGTCAACCAGACCATGCCGGAGAACGAAGCCATCGTTGCCGGTGGCGACGTGACGAACTGGACGCTGCTCTCATCGTTGCCCGAAGGCTTGGTGCTCGATGCGAGCAACGGGACCATCAGCGGCACCCCAAGCGTCGAGGGGACCAACCTCCTCGTGCAGGTGGAGGCACGAAACGCGCTCCACAGCGCCTCCACCTGGCTGCTCATCACCGTGCTCGGTGACCTTGACAACGACGGTATCGCCGATCTGTACGACCTCGACGACGACGACGACGGCTGGTCGGACGCCAACGAATCCTCGTGCGGCAGCGATCCACGCAACGCGCTGAGCCTGCCCGACGACATGGACGGAGACGGTCGTTGCGACAGCGCCGACGACGACGTGGACGGCGACGGGTGGACCAACGTGGAGGAGAACTTCTGCAACGCGGACCCCCTCGACAGCAGCAACCTGCCCGCCGACCTCGACGGCGACCATGTGTGCGACCTTTCGGACACGGACGACGACGGCGACGGATGGACCGACTTCATGGAAGGGTTCTGCGGCACCGACCCACGTGACGTTCTCGACGTGCCCTACGACGCGAACGACGACGGGATCTGCGACACCCCAGAGTCCGAGGGCGTCGCCTACAGCGTCGGTGACGGTTGGTTTGGCGTTGGGGAACAGGTGAACCTGGTTCCAAGCCTTAGCGGCATCACCGCCGACCTGTGGGCCATCGAACCCGCGCTGCCCGACGGGCTTTCTTTCGGCAGCCTTGCGCGGTCCACCAACGGGGTGATCACCGGCATTCCGACCAGCGCAAGCCCCCTCACCACCTACACCATCTGGGCCAACGACACCGTCGAGGGCCTCTCGGTGAACACCACCATCTCGCTTGGCATCTTCGAAGACACCGACCGCGACGGCCTGGCCGACGAGGACCCGGACGGCGATGGACCACGCGTGGCGGACGCCGACGACGACGGTGACGGCGTGCAGGACGCGCTTGAGTCCACGTGCGGCACCGACCCCAAGGACGCCTCCGATGTCCCAGACCCGACGGCGGCGCAGGAACCGGACTGCGTCCTCGCGGAGGACCCCGTCGAGGACGGCGCAACAGGATTCCCGTGGTGGCTCTGCTGCCTCCTCCTGCTGCTGCTGTTGCTCCTGCTGTTCTTCCTGCGCGAACGCGTGATCGGGCCTGAGCCAGAGCGCACCATCGTCGCTCCCGAAGCCGGCAAGGGCGAGGGCACCAAGCAACACCCATGGGTGCTGGTCGGTGCCACCGTCGAATCGGGCGGCAGCGTTCAGTCGGAACAGACCATCCGCTTCCATGGCATGACGCCAAACATCACCGTTGAACTCGAGGACCTGTCCTCGCCCAGCGGTGAAGGTCGCTTTGCGATGGTGGACCTGAAGGACGACGAAGCCCCGTCAACCCGGCTCGTGGCCGACGACGAGGGCACGCTCCTCGTGCGGCTTGTCTTCGACGACGTGGCCGCGCCGAGCCCGGAGGGTTCGACCTACGAAGGCCGTCTGAAGTTCGGACGGGCTTCGGTCTACGTCCTCTGGGAGATCGAGATCGAAGGTGAGGCCGAGGAAGAGGACGAAGGTGGCGACGCTGAGGCCCGGCTGGCCGCCGAAACGGCTGCCGCTGCGGCCAAGGTGAAGGCCGAGGCGAAGGAAGCCGCGGACAAGAAGGCGAAGGCCAAGGCCGAGGCAGAAGCCGCGGAAGCGAAGGCCAAGGCCGAGGCTGAGGCTGCAGAAGCGAAGGCCAAGGCCGAGGCAGAAGCCGCGGAAGCGAAGGCTCAGGCCGACAAAGAAATCGCTGAAGCCAAGGCGCAGGCGGCGGCCGAGGCCGAGGAACTGAAGGCGCAGGCCAAGCGTGAAGCGGAGGAAGCCAAGGCGAAGGCCGAGGCGGAAGCCGCTGAAGCGAAGGCCAAGGCGGAAGCCGAAGCGAAGGCTGCGAAGGAACAGGCCGAGCAAGAGGCTGCAGAAGCGAAGGCCAAGGCGGAAGCCGAAGCGAAGGCTGCGAAGGAACAGGCCGAGCAAGAGGCTGCCGAGATGAAGGCGAAAGCAGCAGCCGAGGCCGAAGCGGCCGAAGCCGAGCGCCGCCGTCAAGCCGAAGCCGAAGCCGAAGCGCGTCAGGCGAAGATGGAAGCCGAGCTTGAGGAGCGTCGAAAGCGCCTCGCCGATCTCGACGAGAAGGCCCGCAAGCGGGAGGAAGAACTCATCCGCGTGGCGGAGAAGTCCAAGACCATCGATTTCGGAACCATCGGCGTCGCCGCGAGCAGCGGCATTGCAGAGCCGGTTGAGAAGGGCGCCGAAGCGCTCGAAGTCAAGGACGCAGACCGCTTTGCTGAGCAAGGTGAGGCCTTCATCTCGGACGCAGACGGTGGCATGCACATCGCCTGGACGGGCAAGGACGGTCGGCGCCTAACCGGCGTGACCGGGCTCAAGCGGGCCTTCGCCGCCCTGGCGACCGTGACCGTGGCCGACGACCTGCAACGCATCAAGGGCATCGGGCCCTTCATCGAGGACAAGTTGCACGCCTTGGGCATCTTCACCTTCCATCAGGTGGGCAGCATGACGCCGGAGATCGAAGAGGAGGTCAACGTCGCCATCGAGTTCTTCCCCGGACGAGTGAAGCGCGACGAATGGGCCAAGCAGGCCCGAAACCTTGCGAATCAGAAGCATGCGTGATGGTCGATGAATCGATGCGCTGCGGTCTTGTTTGAGGGTGTGAACGGGCCAAGGCTGAAGAAGCGAGCCTACGTGGTTTCCTCATGGTGGCGAGCGTGAGCGAACGGGACCAACCTTGGGTGCTCGTCGGTGCCGCCGCGGTCGTCGCTGTGCTCGTTGCTCAGGTCGTGCCGTGGTACGTCGCCGTGCTCATCGCGGCCCTCATCGTCGGCGCCGGGATGCTGTACACACGCTCTGCGGGCCGTGCAGATGCGCCCTCGGCGGACATGCTCTCCAGCGAGCCGTCGTTCATGCGAGGGACGGGCAGCGAGGAGGAACCCTATGTGGTGCGCGGTTGCCGCTTGGTCCCTCCCGGGGGGTTGATTCAGACGTCCGAGGCCATCATGGCGAGCAACCTGATCCCCGGAAGCATCGTGCGGCTTGAGGACCTCAACGATGAGGTCAACAAAGGTCGGTTCAAGGCCGTGCCCGTCGACCGCACCGCGCCGCCTGGCCTCGACCTGAAGGTCGGCCTCGACGGGAGGTTTGCCTTCCACCTTGTCTTTGATGACAGCGAGCACCTTTCCCTCGAAGGAGAACACTACCACTTCCTTGGCGCCCTGGGGAAGCACCGCGTCCACCTTGCGTGGGAGGTGCACATGAAGGAAGCCCGTGAATTCCTTGAAGCACGGGCTGCGTTTGAAGCGAACCAGGTGCGCCGAACCGGCGAACGCGCCTCCATCATGTCGCGGTTTGAGGCCGCCGTTGCCGCGGGGATGAAGCAAGAGGAAGCCCTCGCGGAGCGAACGGCCGCCGAAGACGCCCTCGTTGAGGAGGAGAAGGCCGAGCGCCTCGCGCTGGACGAACTCGAAGCCACCACCCGTGCGGCAGCGCAGGAAACGGCGGCTGAGGTGGAGGAAGAGGTCGCGGCGCTGGCCGAGGAAGCCGAGGCCAAGCGTCAGGCGGAACAGGAGAAAATCGAGGCTGCGAAAGCGCTGGCAGAAGCGGAGGCTGAGGCCCGTGCCGAAGCGAAGGCCCTCAAGCAGGCAGAAAAGGCCCTGAAGAAGGCCGAAAAGCAGGCCGAGGCCGCTGCAGACGACGGTCATGCCGATGATGCATCCGACGAAGGCAACGGGGCCGCGCTTGACGGGCTCGACGAAGAAGCGCTTCGTGCCGACAAGGAAGAGCGCATCGAACGCGAGATCGCTGAACACTCCGCCGAGGGAGCAGCGGACGACGGGGCCGACGCTGACGGTGCGGAGGCCGCAGGCGATGTTGACGAATCAGCGCACACATTGGAGGACGCCGAAGGCACGTCTGAGGCTGAATCCGACGCCAATGCAGAGGAGACCGCTGAGGAAGGCGCTGAACCTGAGCCCGCCGCCGAAACAGAAGCGGTTACGTCGGACGACAATGCCGAGGAGGAAGCGCCGAGCCCAGCGGAGGAGCCAGAAGCCGAAGACGATGGTGACGCTGAAGGCGACCCAAGCGGAGACGCACCTACCGCGTCGCTCTCGGACCTGAAGGGCGTCGGACCGGCGATGATCGCCAAACTCGAACTCGCCGGCGTGACCTCAGTTGCGGACCTGCTCGCGCTCGACGAGG
>JAYPDK010000028.1:0-21647 GCA_038125145.1 Candidatus Poseidoniaceae archaeon | reverse complement strand
TCGGTCGTGGCCATTCGCCCACCCGTGGCGCGTTGTGCTTCGTACACGGTCACCTCGTGACCAGAGGCGTGCAGGCCGGCCGCCACCGCGAGCCCAGCAAGCCCTGCTCCCACGATGCCGACGTTCATGCCTTCACCCCGTGGCCCGAAGCCGTCCCAAGCCACCGTCGAGGTGCATCACTTCACCCGTGATGCCGTCTGGGGCATCGAGCAGAAGCCAGCGCACCGCCTCTGCCACATCGGCGGCGGTGTTCAATCGGCCTGTGGGGACCATTTGTTCCGACGCCTCGCGTGCGGCGTCGGTTCGAAGGAGGGGGGCCGCCATGCGGGTATCGGTGAGCGAGGGCGCGACAGCGTTGACGCGAAGCCCGCGGCGTGCGTAGGTGGCGGCTGCGCTTCGCACCATGGCTTCGAGGCCGCCCTTTGCCGCAGCGATGGCTTCGTGGTTGGCCAGGCCAAGCGACGCCGCGACGCTCGAAACGAACACCATGCGCCCTCCGCCGGAACGCATCATCGCCTTGCCCAAGGTGGACAGGGTGAGGAAGGCCGACGTCAGGTTGGTGCGCAGGACGTCTTCGAAGGCCTCAACGGTCATGGCGTGCGGTGGCCGGAGGGCGATGGAGCCCACGAGGTGGACCACGGCGTCAACGCCGGAGTCACCTGCAGCCGTGATGGCTTCCGTCAGGCGATCCACTGTCAGATCACCCACCACGCCTGTGAAGGCTGCTTCGCTCCTGAAGGCCTCCAACCGGTCTGTGTCACGGCCGATTCCAATGACCTCATGCCCCCCTTGAAGGAGGCGAGGGATGAGGGCATGGGCAACATCGCTGGTCGCACCGACAACGAGCACCTTGGCCATGCCATGAGTTGTGAACATGCGTACTTGAACGCCTGTTCCGCTGCCGCTCTGTCGCGTCACGAGCGCGTGCTCCCGCAAGCGAGGTTTCGATGAGCGAAGACCGCTCATGGCCTTCGGCAGGGTTGATGAGGGCCGGCCCTGAGGCCCGCGCCATGGATGGCGATGAGGGCGGGGGCCGAGCCCCGGTGGTCATTGTTCGACCGACGACCAACGTCACAAGCGGCGTTGCGGTCACCCAGAAACTGGTCACCGCAGCCGTCGCCTTCGGCGACCTCCTGAAGGGCACCTTTGGTCCGAACGGGCTCGACAAGATGCTCTACAAGACGAACGGGGAGACGGCGATCACGAACGACGGCGCGCGGATTGTCGCCGACCTGCTCGTGAAGCACCCTGCAGCCAAATCCTTCGTTTCCCTCGCCGAAGGGCAAGAAGACGCGTGCGGGGACGGGGTCACAGGCTGCTTGATCCTCGCCGCGGAATTGATGCGAGAAGGCGGTCGGTTGTTGGAACGCAGCCTTCACCCGCTCACCTTGGTGGACGGGTACCGTGCCGCCCTCGAGGTCGCGCTTCAGGTGGCCGAATCCCGTGCCGTGGACGCAACGACGGCGGACCGTTCTCGGTGGCTCGACGTGGCCCTGACCGCCATGACCGGCACCAGCGCGGAAGCCGGTGGAGCCGCGCTGGCCGGATTGGTCGTGGACGCCGCGCTTCAGGTCCACAACCCAGACCTCCCATCGACCGGTCACCAACGTGTTCGGATGGCAAAGCGTGGCGACGGGACGATGGACAGTTCGACGCTCTTGATGGGGATCGTCCTCGAACGTCGCGTCGCCCTTGACCGACAAGCACGACGCTTGTCCAACGTTCGGGTGGCCGCCATCACGCGCGCCCTGACCCTCGAGAAAGGGGTGCGCGAGACGGAGATTGAGGTCCGTGACGTGGCCCAACTCGATGCCTTCATGGACGCGGAGGAGGCCCTCCTTGACGACCTCGTGGCGCGACTTCTGGCCACCGAAGCCCGGTTCATCGCCTGCGCCAAAGAGGTCGATGCGCGTGTGCTGCATCGCCTCGTCGACGCAGGTTGCGTGGTCCTCGCCGACCTCGAGCGGGCCGGCATCGAGGACGTGGCTGACGTGTGCGGTGCCACCTTGTGCGAACACCTGGACGACCTGTCACCAGAGGCGCTTGGGCACCTCGACCGGTTTGAGGTCGAAACCATGGAAGGTGAGGACGGTCGCCGAGAGCGCCTTCATCTCGAACACTCGGGCAGTCGGTTGGCCACCATCGATGTCGGTGGAGGCCACGGGACCGCCACCGAGGAAGTCATCCGAGGCCTCTTCGACGCCCTCCGCTCCGTGCTGGGTGGCATGGACTCGGGTCGTCTCCTCCTCGGAGGCGGTAGCCTCCATGTCGCCGCTGCGTTGGCCGTCCGCGAAGCCGCCGAAGCCGCGACGGGTCGGCAGCGCTTGGCCATGGACGCCTATGCGCGCGCCCTTGAAGCCGTGCCCGGCACCCTTGTTGAAAACGCAGGCGGGGACCGGCTCGACGTCCTGCTTGAGCTCCGCGCGGCCCACCGGAACGGAACCGCAGAGGCAGGCGTTGGGCCCGATGGGACGTCGTGCCCCATCACCTCGGCGTGGTCGAACGCCTTCACCCTCGAGCATGCCCTCGACGTGGCGACAGAGTCGGTGTGTGGGTTGTTGAGGATCGACCAGGTCATCTCGTCACGAGGCGACTAAGGCGGTCGACGCCACGTTCATAACAGGTCCACCGATGGTTGCAGAAACGGGTCACGCGGATGGAAGAAACCAGCCCTCGTCCCCGGGCCCTGCTCAGCGTCTGGGACAAGTCAGGCATCGTTGAATTCGGCCAAGGCTTGGCCGCGCTGGGCTTCGAACTGCTGTCCACCGGCGGAACGGCACGCGCCTTGCGAGAGGCAGGATTGGACGTCCTTGACGTGAGCGAGGTCACGGGCCACCCCGAAATTTTCGACGGCCGGGTAAAATCGCTTCATCCGGCGGTGCATGGTCCGTTGCTGGCGCGCCTTGAGCGTGAGGACGATGCACGGCAGCTTCAGGCCCTCGGCTACGCTCCAATCGAGGTTGTCGCGGTCAACCTGTACCCCTTTGCTGCGGCAGCAGCGCACGACCCTCCGCTCGACGATGCCGCCCTGCTCGAGATGATTGACATCGGTGGTCCGACGCTCGTGCGTGCTTCGGCCAAGAACCACCGCAACGTCGTGGTTGTCGTTGATCCTGCTCGGTACGGTGACGTGCTGGACGCCCTTGGACACAAGGAAGGCGTACCAATGGAGATGCGACGGCATCTTGCGCTCGAAGCCTACGCGCAAACCTCGGCCTACGATGCAGCCATCGTGGACAGCCTGCACCGCCGTTGGGTTGGTTCGCCTGAGGACCACGACACCGTCGAAGCACAGACCGAGCGATTGCCCAGCGCGATGCGGGTGGCTGCCGCCCGGCGTGAGGTGCTCCGGTACGGGGAAAACGCGCACCAGGCCGCAGCGCTGTTCGTCGAGGCCGAGGAGGCGCAGGGCGGCTCCACGCTCGTGGGGGCCCTCGTCGAAGGCGGGAAGGCGATGTCGTACAACAACTACGCCGACGCCGATGCATGCCTTCGCCTCTGCCGCTCGTTGTCGACGGACGACTGGCCCGAAGCACCGCATGCTTGCGTCATCGTCAAGCATGCGAACCCCTGTGGAGCAGCCCTCGGTGCGAGCCAAGCGGAGGCGTTCGACGCCGCCCTCGCCTCGGACAGCGAGTCCGCGTTTGGGTCCATCATCGCGTTCAACACCCCTGTGACCGTGGCTACGGCCCACGCGATTGGGGACCTCTTTGTGGAGGTCGTGATGGCTCCGGCCTACGAAGAAGCAGCCAAAGAGCACCTTGCACGGAAGGGCAACCGACGGTTGCTCACCCTCCCCTCGCCGGGCGACAGGTTGGCCTCCCTTGAGCGCCGCCTCGTGCACAAACCCATCGAGGGCGGGTGGTTGATGCAAACCGAAGAGCCGCCCCGCCTCGACACGGAAGCCATCCGCACCGTCACCACGCGAGGCATGAATCAGGCCGACGAGGCGTCGATGCGCTTCGCCGCTCGCGTGTGCGAGCAGGTCAAGTCCAACGCGATCGTCATGGTACAGGGCCTCGCCACCGTTGGTATTGGCCCCGGTCAAACCAGCCGCGTCGAGGCGGTTCGGATTGCGGCCCGAAGGGCCGGTGCCCGTGCGGACGGCTGCGTGCTGGCCTCGGACGCCTTCTTCCCCTTCCCCGACGGTGTGGAGCAGGCCGCTGAAGCGGGCGCCCGACTCATCGTCCAGCCCGGAGGTTCCATCCGGGACGCTGAGGTCATCGAGGCCGCCGATGCGCTTGGTGTTGCGATGGTGTTCACAGGCAGGCGGCTTTTCCGTCACTGAACCTGCACTGCGATCGTGGACGCGGGGCCCGTCGCCTCCTGCTGCCCAACGATGTGGGCCATCGTGCATGAAAGGGGCCAATGTTTCAGAGGGTCCGTGTGCGGACCTTCCCAAGAATGAACCAGACACCAATCAGGCCCACGAGGAGAACCGTCGCGGGTCCAAACCCAGGGTCGGCGCCAGACCACGACGCCGGTTCGAACAATCGACCGTCGTCGCCACGGACCGACACCGCCCACACCCCGTACGCGGAAAGCAAGGACGAGGCAGTGATGAAGGCGGCGATGCCCATCTTGGCGTGCTTCGGGACCGTTTTTCCGGTGGCGTAATACTCGAAAATCGCAGGTCCGAACCATCGGTTGGTGAGGGTCCAGGTGAAGAGCCGGCGGCTGGAAATGGAGAAGAAAAATGCAGCCGGGACGGCCCACGACACGGTCGGCCATCCCGGGATCCACACGCCAATGATGGCAAAGACCACGAAAATGAACCCAAGGCCGACGTAAAGCGTTCGCTTGACGGGCGATGCATCCACCGCGTAGCGGTCAAGCACCGCTTCTACGGTGCTCAATCGTTCCCCGGCACCCTCCACGATTCAATTGCGGTCGCCTCCCGTGAATAAAGGGGTGCATAGGGCTGCGGAGCGCTCATCAGCCCCCTGCACGAGGCGTGCACCATGCGACCGCGTGCTCCGACGCCAGATGCGCCCTTGCGGTTGGCGGTGTTCGCCTCGGGGTCCGGGTCGGGTATGGAGTCGCTCGCTCGCCATCAGGCGGCCATGACAGACGTGCTCCACAGCACGAGCCTCGTGGTCGTGGACCGGCCTGAGGCCGGCGCCATTGCCCGGGCCGAAGCGCTCGGCCTCCAGGTGGCGGTCGTCCCTCTGCCTCAGGTAGAGGACCGGGAGGAACGTCGCCTTGCGCATGAGGCGGCCATTGAGGCACAGTTGGCAACGCACAGCATCGAGGTGGTGGTGCTCTCCGGGTGGATGCGCCTCCTGACACCTGCCTTCGTCCGTGCATGGAAAGGTCGCCTGTTGAACATCCATCCATCCTTGCTGCCCGCCTTTCCCGGAGCGCACGCGCACCGGGACGTGCTCGCGGCCGGCGTCACACGGAGCGGGTGCACGGTGCACTTTGTGGACGAGGGCATGGACACTGGACCGATCATCGCTCAGGTGGAGGTGCCGGTCCAACCGGACGACGACGAAGGCACGTTGGCCGCCCGCGTCCGACGGGAGGAGCACCGTCTCTATCCAGAGGTCTTGGATGCCTATGCTTCAGGCACCGTTTGCTTTCCGTGATGCGGTGAGGGCCCGGTGTTCCTCTGGGGTGTTGGCGGACGCCAGGTGCGACGCGAGCGGACCAACATCCAGGTCGCGCAAACCATCGAACAGCGCTGTCGTACGTTGATTGAGGTCTGCCGTGGCGAGAAAACCGGGAGGAAGGTGAGCGAACAGGGCTTGCCGCCGTCCCTGCGCATCGACGGGAACGCCGGGACCGACCTCCACCATTCGTGTGAACAGGGCCGCGTTCGCGAGCACGGCGTCGCAGGGGCAGAGCAGCATCGATGGCCATCGGCCGTCCAGTGCAGCGACAACGGCGTCGTGCAGGCACGTGGCACCCGGAGGGTCGTCCACCACCTCAACGTCGTCCGGAAGGTGGCCTGCGTCGGCGAGCGCGTTCCCTCGCGGTGGTGGGCCTGCCAACACCGCAATCGGCGTCAAGCCAGCATGCCGGGCTTCGTCGACCAAGCGCAGCATGGCGTTGTCGAGCAACGCCTTGTCCGTGCCCATGCGCTCGCTTCGCCCCCCCGCAAGCAAAAGGAGGCCCACCATGCGTTCACCCCAGGGCGTCGAGGGCGTTGAGGGCGTTGCTCAACTCGTCTAGGAGCCCACGCACCCTCCCCATCAGGACGTCACGTTCACGCGCGGAGCGGGCGGACGGGAGCCATTCCAACAGCCGACGAATGTCGGCTGCGTCCCGGTGCACGGTCCAGCGGAGCACGGCCTCCCGCACCGGGTCCTCGGTCGGCAGGAAACGCTCGACCATGACCACGCCTCAGCCTCGCTGCGAATCAAGGTGCCGTTCCATCCAACGTTCCCGCAGCCGATCGAACATTGGCGTGGCTCCCTCGGCGCGTTCCACGAGGCCAACACTTGCCTCGCTTGCTTTGCTCGGCTCCCCGGTCATCACGATCACCGCAGCATACCGTGTCCACAGGGTGCTTTGAGCGGCCATGGCTTCCAACCAAGCATCGCTTGGGCCGTCAGCAGCGCGGCGCAGTTCTTCCGCAGCGTCCGCGACCGGAGACAGGCCGACGTCCGATTGCAGCAGGCTTGTGAACACGGTCCATCGATCGTCACCGAGAACGTCCTCGGGCAAGTTGGCCAACAACATCCCCGTCAAGCGTCGGTGTTCTCGCCCCCCCCGTCGCCAAAGGTGCGGAAGCGACCGCGCCAGGCGACGCCACCGTCCTTCAGCGCTGGTGAGCAGGAAGGAGGCGATGGCACGAAGGTCCTCATCATCGATGCCATGCGCTGAAGGCCCGGAGGAGACCTCGTCGTACCGGTCGAGGTGATGCCGCATCGCAAGGCCGCTTCCCGCTGCGGCATAGACCGATTCGAGTCGTGAAGGCAAGCGTCGAGGGCGCGGCAGCCGCGAAAGATTGGCCTGCATGGCCTCGTGCAGCACGTCGCTCGTCACGCCCGTTCCCGCCCGTTGAAGGGGCGCCGGATGCCGTCAACCACGATGTCGCTCAGGTCCCTGACGGTCTCCATCACCCGCTCGATCGCGCGCGGGTCCCGCAAGCGGTCGCGCGCGATTTCCTCGGTTCGAGCGAGGAAGGTGTTGTGCTCGTCGACGGAAATGTGCATCAGCGATTGGAGGTGCTGAAGCACCCTGAATTCGTCCCTGCTCAAGGATGCGTTGAGCAAGGCCACCTCCACGACTTTCCCGTACACTTCCCGCTGTTGGGTGTGGCTCAGAGCCTCTCCGGCTTCCATGGCTTCACCGCGTTGGATGGCCGCATAGATCCTGCCGGGTTCGTCGTCTTGGAGACCCAAGGCCTTTGCAAGACGAATGATGATGCGCTTCTCTTCTCGAGTGAGCACACCGTCTTCGAGCATGACTTCGACCGTCGAGCGAAACACCTCGATGCGGTCGAGGTCAGCAGCATCGGCGGCGGGCACATCACCGCTTCTGAACTCAGCCATATCAACCCATTCGCCCAAGCGTGCAGACATCGAACATTCGATACGCCGTTCAACTTCCGAGTGCGAGGATTCAAAAGGCCGCGTTCCCGCCTCGGAACATCCTCACCTTCACGCCTCCGTGCTGAGCGCAGAGGCATCCTCCGCTACGGCGGGGTTCGGGCCAGTGGATAAGCACAGGAGAGAATCACATGAGCAACCAACGCAAAGCAGGCCGCAGCGGCGGCGGAAAAGACAGCGGACGTGGAAAATCGACCGCGATGAAGTACGAAATTCGCGCGGACATCAAGATCAACGGAACGGTCCAGCGGAAGGACATCATCGGAGCGATCATGGGCCAGACCGAGGGGCTCCTCGGTGACGACCTTGAACTCCGGAAGCTTCAGCGCACGGCCCGCGTTGGGCACGTCGACGTGGAGACCAACACGTCCAACGGCAAGGTGCACGGGCTGATCACCATCCCGAGCAGCCTGGACAACGTCGAGACGGCGATCATCGCGTCCAGCCTCGAAACCATCGACCGCATCGGACCGTGCAACGCGATCATCAAGGTCCTGGAAATCCGTGACATTCGCGCGACGAAGCGCACCACCGTCGTCGAGCGCGCAAAGGAACTGCTGCTCGACCTTGTCAACAACGGCGAAAGCGCGACCAAGACCGTCATCGAAGAAGTCCGCTCCGTCCTCACGGTCGGGCAGGCCCAGAATTTCCATGGCCTTACCTGCGGGCCCAACGTCGAATCGAGCGCCTCGCTGATCATCGTCGAAGGCCGAAACGACGTGAAGAACCTGCTCAACTGCGGCATCAAGAACGCGATCAGCGCCGACGGTGCGGGCGACATCAAGCAGGAACTTGTGGACTTGGCTGCGACGAAGGACACCGTCATCGTCGCCATTGATGGCGACCGCGGCGGCGAGATGCTCTTCCAGCAACTGCACGGCATGATGAAGGTCGATTTTGTTGCTCAGGCGCCGGTCGGTCAGGAGTGGGAATTGCTCCCCCAAAAGACCGTTACCACGTCGCTTTCCAAGAAAGAGGATGCGAACAAGTTCGCAGCCCGTCTTGAAAAGAAGCAGAAGGACGACGATGCAGCGGCCGGGGTTCCTGAGAAGGACTGGGCCGAGGGCATGAACGACGAGTTCGACGCTCCCGAGGAGATTCAGGACATGATGGGCCTTGTTGATGGCCTTGAGCGAAACCATGCTCAGTTCGTCATGGCGGACGGGAGCACCTCGGAAGCGATTCCTGCCAAGGAACTCGCTGAGCGTGCTGAAGAAGCCGACGGCGCCGTGGCCATCGTCGTGAACAGCACCATCAACGACCGCATGATCGAAATCGCATCGACGGCGGCGATCCCGACCCTTGTGGGCACCAAGCCCGGAAAGGGGTTCGAGGCCACCGACGACGTTGACGTGTGGTTCACGAAGGCTTGACCTCAGCGAACCCCACCGGCCGCCGGAAGGCGGACCGCGCGATGGAGCAGGTCCACCTCGTGCCGCAGCGCTTCCAGGTTTGCAGGTGACGGGAGATCCTCCTCGTCGGTGCCCAACGGGAGGGGGTGGCCCGGTCCTGGAATGCGTTCCAAGGCGGACCCGAGTGTTGCAGCGTCCTTGAGCAAACCTCGATCGCTGGACAGGTTGCGTCCGCGCAGACGCAAGGTGGTCCAAGTGCTCAGGTCCTGTGTCATGAACACGAGCCGCTCAAGCATCTCCCGCTGCTCCTCGCGACCCAACGCAAGGTCCTCGGGAAGGAGCCGAAGGACCAAGCGGAGCAAACGACCGACGCGAAGGTCACGCGGTGCCGTGTTGGCATGCGGAGCCAACAAGCGCCGAAGCGCGCCGGTGTCGACCGGCTTCGGCATCTCAAGGCCGAGGCTCTGGACAAGGTCGGTCAGCACTGGGCGGAGGTCGACGGTTCCGCCTGGCACGTCCCGGGTGGCCGTGTTCGCCCGGGAGACCGTTGTTGGTTCAAGGTCCACCTCATCGTGCACTTCACGCAACGTCCTGGACGTGCTGGACGGGCCCTCCGCCTCGTCGGTGATCTTCGGTGAAGGCGTCCCTTTGGTCGACCGGTCATCGTCGTGTTCGACCGTGGTCTCGGCCACGTCGTCGTCGTCGGCCAACGCTTGCTCGACCTCGTCATCGAGACCATCGTTGCGTTCAGGTTCGACCGACGATCGCGCATTCACGTCGGCACGGGCGTGAGCGCCCGCCACCACGTTCGGGGCTTCGTCCATCGGTTCATCCGGGTCAGTTGCCGGTTCAGGTCCGGCCTCTCGTTCCACATGTCCTTCGGTCGAGCGGTGATCCTCAGGCGGGGGGTCGGGTGGAGCCTTGGACGTCGGCGCGTCGACGGTGGGGGGTGCAGGTGGCTCGTCTGAAGGGCTGACGCCCTCCTGGTCAACAGTCGGCTGCACAGCGTTTGGCGTCCATGCCCTCCACGTCGGTGCGGACGGGTCTGGTGGTGATGCGGCAAGACGTCGCGCCAGCCCGGGAATGTCCGACGCGAGGTGCTCGAGGTCCTGAGGTCGACGCATACGTCGCAGCACCTCGTTTCCAAGGTCCATATCACGTTCCCATGGGAGCGCTTCCAACCTCCGCACAAGCCGACGGTGGCCAAGCACGGCGCTGCGAAGGCTGCTGATGCGGAGTCCGACCTCCATGGGGTTCGTTCGCGCAGCATCGAGCAGGTCCTCGACGTCCCATCCTTGGGCCTGCCACGCGAGGAGTTCGTCCTCCAAGCGAGTCAGGATTCGACCGCTTGAGGAGGCCCGGTCGCTGCGGCCACGCGTGCCGCGTCGAAGCGCGCTCACGGCCGCTTCTGCCGCGCGAAGCGAGAGTCCGGGCGGGGGGCTGGCGTCCGTTGTCCACCCCTCCCTTCGCAGCGCCGTCCATTCGTCGAGGATCAGACGCATGTGGCGTTCTGTTCGTCGTTCCATTTTGGCAATCCACGCCTCGGCGTCCGCCATGTGCTCCTCGTCGACGTGCTCCCCACGAAGGAGGGTGTCGTGGCGTGTTCGGTCTTCCTCGCCTTCGATGGAGAGGTCAAGCGCGTGCAGTCGCCTGCGCAGGTCGATGGCGCGGTGGACCAAGGGGATGCGTCCTTCGATCAGCGAAAGCGCACTGGACGGGTCATGCTCAACCATGGAGTGCCATGCAGCGGTGTCCATGCCCTCGATCTCCCAGGCTTCCAGGATGTTCAGCGCCTGCGCGGAGGCTTGGCCCCACGAAGCGTGCAAAGCATCGACGTGGTCGATGAAGGCCTCCGTTGCGGTCAAGTCCCCCGCAAGGGCCAGTGCAGGTTCGGCCTCGAGGCCAACGATGGGCGCCAATTCCTTGAGCCGGCGCCATGCATGCCCATGACGCGTTTTCATGCGTTCAATGTCGGCGAGGTTGGCCTCCCAATCCAAGAGGTCCTCGGGAGCGATTCGGTCCGGCGTCGGGAGGCGGTATCCTTCCTCACGCCAGCCATCCAAGGTTCCGTTCAGGTCGTCGAGGCGCCGCTGGAAGCCAACGACGCGTAGACCGATCTTCTCGGACACCTGAGCAATCGCATCTTCATCCGTGGTTTCAGCGGCCTTTGCCACGGCATCAAGAAGGGCATCGGCCACGGTAGCGTCGAAGCCTCGAAGGTCCCGTTCAATCCTCAACCGCAACCTGTGGAGGTCGTCGGCGTGGCGTGTCCAGCGGTCCACAAGGTCGTAGCCGTCCATCAGCAGGAGCCCGTTCAGGTCTGGAACAGGGATGCCTTCCTCGCGCAAGCGGTCCGCCGCCATGGCCAGAGCGCGCTGCTGGCGCACCTGCTCGGCTTCCGCCCGTTCAATGCCGGCACGCAGTTCAACACGGTGGCCGGGGTCCCTCAGCAGGCGTTGGACAACGTGCACCTCCACGGCGAGGGCGGGGTCGAGGCGGTCCAGCCTGCGCACGAATTCACGCAATTCGTCGCTCCGGTCGGCCGAGCGCCAGGCGCCTTCGGCCGCTTCTGCAAGCGGTGCATGCGGCCGGTGGCCGGCGCACCAAGCGGCCCATTGGGCTTCAAGTTCATCGATGCGTACGAGGTCCTGACGGGCGGCAGGTGCGGGAGGTGGTGCTCGCATGGCGAGGGCGTCGTCCACGCTCGCGATGCGCTCGTTGAGGCGCATCAAGCGAGTGCATTGCGCGTCGAACGCTTCCAGAACGAGGTCCGCCTCATGCGGTGCTGCGTCGAGGGCCGCTCGGAGGGCATGGACGGGCCATCCCTCCGCTTCGCGCGCCCTGACCGCGGCTTCGCGGTCGTCCTCAGCAGGATGCTCACCCATGGTTCCAAAGGGCCATTTCGTCACCTTGTCCTTGAACATGTGCGCGATGGTCAACGTTCCGAAGGCCCTCCGGCGCCGAGGACAGGGTCGCGAAGCGACCTTCGTTGACGCACCGTGGACGGAGAGCCTATAGCCGCCCCGACGCGGAACGGCAGCGATGGACCCGGTCATCGCGACCCTGCTCTCCACCTCGCTCGGACTTGGCCTCGGAGGAGCCACCGCATGGAACGCGGTTCGTCGGCGCTGGAGGGTGGAGGACGAGCGTCAACTGGTGGCCGCCCACGCCGACGCTGCCCACGCCTCCCATCAGCAGCAGGTGCTGGACGACGTGCTCCTGCGGCTGGACCGCATGGAGTCCTTGCTCAACGATGCACGAAGCGTGTTGCCTGACCTCGATGGGGCGATCCTCGCGCATCGCCTGTTGACCGAAGACCACCCGGGGCTCGACAACCTGTGGTCCGCCCTGGACCGCATGTCCATGGCGGTACAGGTCGAAGAGGACGGTTCGCTGGTGGTGGACCCCCTGCGCCGCTCGATGCTGGAACGGTTGTTCAACGCGGTCTCGTCCTCTTCCGGAGCGATCGAAGGGCGCCTGACCACCGAGAGCATGTCGAGGCTTGCTCGACTCGCTGTGAGCCTCGGTGAGGACGGCGTTGCGACAGCCTTGGTCGATGCCGCCCTGCTCGATCGACCCGGTGATGCCGGATTGCACGCTGTTGCCGAATCGATTGCAGCGCGCCGAGGCGACGCAAGCGCTCGCCGACGCCACCTCGAAGCGCAACTGCGTGAACGCCCGGACGACACCGTCCTGCTCCGACGGCAAGCGCACCTGCTCGCCTCTGCGGGCGAGGCCGACGCCGAGAGGCCCGTCCGTCGCCTCGAAGCGCTTGGTGAGGTGACCGCAGCCGATCGAAGCCTGCTCTCCGGCCTCCGTGCTCGCGCAGGTTCGCACGACGAAGCCCTCGTTGAAATCGAGACGGCGCTGAACGAAGACCCGACACGCACCGACGATTGGGTCCGGCGTGGCGAACTGCTGGAGGCCGACGACGTGGACGCCGCCCTTGCCTCTGCGGAGGCTTGCCTGAACCTCGATCGCCAGCACGGCGCTGCGTGGGCGCTCAAAGCACGCTGCCTCGCACGCCTCCCGGACCGTGCGCATGAAGCCCTCAAGTCGGCCACCCATGCCGTCGCTCTGGATGCGGGCGGTTGGACGATGATCATGCTCAAGTCCGAACTTCAGGAATCCATCGGGTCCTTCACGGCCGCCGAGGAGGGTCTGGAACGGGCCATCACCGCCCACAGCGACGATCCCGACCTTCGGGCAGCCATCGCCACTCGCCACCTTGAACGGGGGCGGCTCGCCGAGGCACAAGCCTTGCTGGACGGTGCCCCCTCGGGCCTGGAACATGCCTCGCTTCACCTCGTCGAAGGCCGGCTTGCGTTGGCCCGAGCGGACCTCGTGCGCGACGGAACCGGCACCTTGGACGGGGCACGGTTGCGGGAGGCTGCGGCGGCCTTCGATGAGGCCCTGATGCTCGACCGAGAGAACGGACTTGCCTGGCTTGCCATGGGACGGGTTCGACGCCTGTTGGGTGGTCTGGACGACGCCGGGGAAGCGCTCACCCGTGCTGGACGCCTGCTCGATGAGCACCTGCCCGCACTGTGCGCTGAATCCGCATTGCTGGCCTTGGAGCACGGTGACGACATCGAGGCAGAACGGCTGACCGATGCCGCGGACATCCGGGGTGAAGGGGCCCTCATCGCCTACGTCCGAGGCAACATCGCGGCCCGCCGTGGACGCCTCGATACGGCGATTGCACACTACGACGAGGCGCTGCGCCTTGACCCAAACCACGTGCGGGCTCGCCTCAACCGATGTTCGGCCTACCTTGGCGGGGACCTCCCGGAGCGTGCGCTTGAGGACGCTGAGCGGTTGCTTCAGCAGGCTCCGGACCTGTTGCTTGCTCGCCTGCGGCGGGCAGAATCACGCATGGCGCTCACCGACTGGGACGGGGCCCTCGAGGACCTGAAGGTCATCATCGAGGCCGTGCCAGATCACCACCACGCCCTCACGCAACTTGCGGCGTGCTACGTGGCGCAGGACCGGCCAGAACGAGCCGAAGCACCGCTGAACGAAGCCCTGCGGGCAGCGCCTGGTCACGCCCATGCATGGCACCAGCGCGGGCTGCTCTACCTGCAATGGGAACGGCTTGACGAAGCCGCTTCGGACTTTGAAGCAGCCATTCGCTGCCGAGGCGATCACCTTGACGCGCGGCTGCACCTTGCCGCCACGCACCACATGCGTGACGACCACGACGCGGCGGCGGCAGCCTGGCGTGCGGTCTTGGCCATCGACCCGGAGCACGCGGTGGCTCGGCTTCGTCTTCAGGAAACCGAGCAGATGCTGACGGCCTGACGCCGGCAACGGCTATCACCTTCGACCCCAAGCGAGCAGCATGGGCCTTGAACCCGGTCATGCGGCGCCTGACTTTGACCTCCCGAACGCGAACGGCGCGGTCGGTCCCTCGCGGATGACCCTCGCGGACGTCATGGGCGAGCACGGGGCGATCGTTGTCTTCGAATGCAACCACTGTCCATACGTCGTCGCCAGCGTCGGCCGCCTGAACGCGATGGCCGAGCACGCCGCTGGCCTTGGCATCGGATTTGTTGGCATCAACAGCAACGACCCAGTGGTGTACGAAAACGACTCCTGGGAGCACATGGTCAAGCGGGCGGACGGCGGGATGCCGTACCCCTACCTGCACGATGCAGAGCAAACCACCGCCCACGCATGGGGAGCGGAGCGAACCCCCGAAGTCTACCTGCTCAACGCAGCAGGCGACGTGGTGTACCGCGGCAGGATGGACGATTCACCCCGCGACCCCAACGCGGTCGAGGTGGAAGACCTCCGGTTGGCCCTCGATGCGATGCTCGCCGGCCACGAGCCCGCGGTGTCACGCACCGAGAGCATTGGCTGCTCCGTGAAGTGGAAGGCCTGAGGCCTTGGCATGGACGAGCGCCTGCGCGCCTACGGCGCCGAATGCCTCGGCACCGCTTGGATGGTGGCCGTAGGCACCGGCAGCGTTGCCCTCCACGCCTCGCACGTGGTCGTCTGCCTGACCTTTGGCATCGCCGTCGCGGTGGCCATCCTCGTGCTTCGCTCCTCGTCCGGGGCCCACATCAACCCCGCCGTGTCCACGGCCTTCGTCCTAAGTGGCCACCTGCCTCGTGAACGCTGGCTGGGGTACGTGCTCGCCCAATTGCTTGGTGGCCTGCTTGGAAGCGCCGCCGTCGTCCTACTGATTGGACCTGAGCAGGTGGCTCCAACGGTGCTGGCCTCGGGAATTTCCCCGCTCCAAGGCGTCGGGATTGAAGTGCTGATCACCGCTGCGCTGATGGCGTCCATCTACGCCATCGTTGCCCTCAAGGACGAATCCACGGTGGCCGTCGCCGCATGGGTTGGTGCGACCGTCGCGGTGTTGGCATGGGTGGCGGGGCCCCTGACGGGCGCCTCGATGAACCCCGCGCGGACCTTCGGACCCAACCTCATCTCGGGAGAGGGCTTGCTCGTGTTCTATGCGCTCACCACCACCACCGGGGCGGCCTTGGCCGCGGTGGGATGGAACCGTATCCGAACGGCTTGATCAATACTGCTCGAGCACGAGTTCGGTCGTTGTGGACGCGATCTCGTCGGGCGCTGCCATCCACATCCGGTCCAGAAGTTGACGGAGCGACATGGTGTCCGCAACGTGCACGAGGGCAATCAGATCCGCATCACCTGAGACTTCGTACACCACCTCGACACCCGCCCAGTGGGTGACTTCGGCGGCGAAGGAGCCGATCTCAGCGCCCGGGGCGACCTTGATGCGAACGAGCGCGGTGAGTCCAATCCCACCTTCGCGGATGGTGTAGCCCCGAATGGTGCCGTCTTCCTCCATTTTTCGCACGTGCGTGCGCACGGTTCGCTCGCTGGCTCCGACTTCCTTCGCGAGTTCCACGTAGGAAATCCGGCCGTTCGTCCGGAGGGCAGCGAGGATGGCGCGGTCGATTTCCGTGAAGCGGCTCATGTCCACCCCCGGCGCATGCTCCTTTATGACTCCTTTTCCCGGATTCCCTCCTTATTTGAGGCCAACCTTTCCCGATTTCGGGAAGACTTGAGGAGGCTCGGCTTCAAGAACGGGGCTCACCACCTCCCCCCGTGGCGAGCGTCGAGGGCATTGAACGGTTGCAGAACTTCCTCGACGAAGTCGCCGACCTCGACCTGACACCCGAGGACCGTGAATGGGTGCAGGTGGACGTGGCTGCCATGCTCGACGGCAGCGACGTGATGATGCACGACGTGCAGCCGTTGACCGGTGCCGCCCTCTTGTTCCTCCCCATGGGCGTGGTGATGGTGGAACCCACCAACCGCTCGATGCGGCATTATCCACGCCCCTTGTTGCACCTTTTCATCGACGACCAACGGCTCCAAACGCTGTCGGAGGGGCCGCTGTTCAGGGTTGAGTTGTTCTCGATCTCCCCTGCCGATGAGCAACTCTGCTGGCTGTTCGAATGCTACCTCGAAGAGGAGGTGCCCGCTGCTCAGGCCGCTGCTGCCCGCTGGATGCGCTGGCTCAATGAGGCATGAACCTCCGCACCGTTGAAGGTTCGGGCCGGATTCGGACGTTCAGGGAGCAGCATGAGCGGCCACATCTCTGGACTTGACGCCCGCATGATCCTCGATTCCAGGGGTACCCCCACCGTCGAGGTGGATTGCTTCGTGGACGGTGTGTTGGCCGGCCGCGCTGCGGTGCCTTCCGGTGCCTCCACGGGCCGCCACGAAGCCGTTGAACTGCGCGACGGTGGTGAGCGCTGGATGGGGAAGGGCGTTGAAGCGGCCCTCCTCGCCGTGAGCGAAACCATCGCCGAAGCGATCGTCGGCCTGCCCGTGGACGAGCAGCGCGTTATCGACGAGGCGATGGTCGAACTCGACGGGACCGCAAACAAGGGCCGATTGGGCGCCAACGCCACCCTTGGCGTCTCCTTGGCGTGCTTGCACGCGGGCGCTGCCCTCCACGAACTTCCGGTGTGGCGCTACGTAGGCGGCGTGGCCGGGGGCCTGATGCCGGTGCCGATGATGAACATCCTCAACGGTGGTGCGCACGCTGCGTCCAACGTTGACGTGCAGGAATTCATGGTGGTCCCCCACGGTTTCGACCGGTTTGAAGACGGCCTGCGCGCCGGGGTGGAGACCTACCACGCGCTGAAGGCGGAACTGCGCAAGGACGGTTTGCTTGGTGGAATCGGGGACGAGGGCGGCTTTGCTCCGAACCTCCCTTCCAACGAGGACGGCCTCCGGTACCTCGTTCGAGCCATCGAGACGGCGGGGTATTCCACGGAGCAGATGGGCATCGCCCTCGACGTGGCCAGCACCGAGTTCTACCGCGACGGCGCCTACCACATCGACGGCCAAACCCTCGACGCAGAAGGGCTCGCAGACCTGTACGCTGGCTGGCTTGACGCCTACCCCGTGCTGTCCATCGAGGACGGCTTCGCCGAGGACGACTGGATGGGTTGGTCCCGGTTCACAGCACGCGAGGGGCATAGGGTGCAGGTCGTCGGTGACGACTTGTTCGTGACCCAGTCCGAGCGGCTCGCACGTGGCATCGAGACCGAGGCGGCCAACGCCATGCTCGTGAAGGTCAACCAGGTGGGCACCGTGACGGAAACGCTCGAAGCGATGGAACTCGCTCGCCGCCATGGCTTCAACAACGTCGTCAGCCACCGCAGCGGCGAAACGGAGGACGTCACCATCGCCGACCTCTGTGTCGGCACGCGCGCAGGGCAGATCAAAACCGGAGCGCCTGCCCGCAGCGACCGCACGGCGAAGTACAACCAGTTGCTGCGCCTCGCTGAAGACGTCGACGAGTACGCGACGCCGTTCGACGTCTGAAGCCGTCGGAGGTCCACTTAAATGCGCAACCTATTCCAAAGGGAACATGCGCCGCCGTGCTGTTGTGCTGATTGCTCTCATGCTTCTCGCGGGTGTGCCCCTTTCGCAGGGCAACGCCACGCTGCCGTCCTCGCCTGCCTTGTCGTTCTCACCAATGACCTGCGGTGGCCAGACGATGTGGGACACCGTGGCGGACGTGAACAACGCCGTGCTCGACGTCGTGGGCAACGACACCTACCCCGCCATTTCCACGGCTTCGGACGCCACCAACCTCTACATCCGCATGCTGCTCGATGAGAGCCCGCTGCAAACGTCGACGAACCTCAAGTCCTTCTCGTGGGGCCTCGAGTTCGACACCGACGGGAACCTCTCAACATACGAGCACCTCATCATCATGAACGGCGCGGGCAGCGACAAGCTGTACATCAAGAACAACACGCAGACCACCTCACCCGACGACCCGACGGACTCCGCGGAAGACGTGTCCGTCGAGTTCAGCAACACGGCGAACTGGTGGAACGTGACCGCAGCGAATTCCGCTTTTGCCGGTACGACCGACTACTGGCTGACCTTCATCATGCCGTGGACGGTGCTTGGCGACCACGACATCGACCGCAACTCCACCTCGGCGTACTGGTTTGGGACCTCCACCCAATCGTCCAACATCAACGGCGACTTCGTCTGCCACGACGGCACAGGATCGGACCCTGTGACCCTGCAAGCCCTCGCTTCCGACACGGGCTCGCTCGACCCAACCACCCGGTTGAGTTACCCCAATGCGGTCGACACGACCCTTGGAAAAACGGTGTACGCTTCCGTTGTCAACACCTCCACGCTCACCATCAACCCCCTCGCGGTGCCGCCGTCGGCCACCTTCGAAGCAGGTGAATCCACCAACGGGAACGTGAACGCCACCGTGACGAGCGCCGGTGTGGTGTCCCTGACCGGGCTTTCCGTGGGGGTTCAGGACGAGGTCACGGTCTTCGCGAACACGACCTTTGGAACCGACGTCGTGAGCGTGAACACCACCTTCGTCGTCAACGTGACCGACTACCTTGCCCCCGCCGATCACATCCTGACGGTCGCTACCGGATCGCAGTTCTCGAACGTCGTTGGTGCTGGAGCCACGTGGGTACCGAAAGGCACCACCGTGGAAGCCCAAGGGCTTCCGTCCAGCATGACCTACGTCCCGCCCCGCTCTGGCATCGTCGAGGTGGCGAACGGTCCGCAATCGCTGGTGTGTACGGTGACGGAACATGGACGATTGTTCTGCCATGGGTACGCCGGTGCGCAGTACCAAAGCCCCGACCATGAGAATCCGAATTACTACTATCACTACTCCAACAGGGCGCCGTCGGAGGTCATGCAGCAAGGCGCCGAAGCCTGGACCCACGTCGCGGGAACGGCGATGGAAATGTGCGCGAGCAACGCGGCCAACGAAGTGTGGTGTTGGGGGGCCAATTTTGGCACCGGCACCATGGGGAGCATTTCCCACAGCACGTCTGGAAACCTGACGCACCTGGTTTCCGTCCGCAGCGGCACCTTCTGCGCGCTCTTCGACGAAAGCCTCGACTCCGTCACCTGCTGGGGCCGAAACTACAACGCCGTGCTGGGCTCTTCCATGACGAGTGCTTGGACGTCCACGGCCGTGACCCACTCGTTGGGCGTCGGGGTTGAGGCCACTGCGATGCACACCGGAAAGGAAGCCATCTGCATCGACACGACCGGTGGTGACCTGCACTGCCTCGGCCGCCTACCAACCTCAACAGGACTGAGCCATGTTTCGACCCCCGACACGTCGAACACCCTCTCGACCCTTCACGCCCAGAGCGCCATCGTTGACATGGCCTCCGAGCCGTACGGCACCACCTGCGTGGTGCTGACCAACGGAAGCGTCGCCTGCTACGGCTCGACGGCGACGAGCACCTTCCCGAATTTCCGCGGCCTCGGTGCGAGCGGCACGGCTCCCTCCGATGCGCACGTGCTGTCCTACGTCGCGCTTCCCAGCGGGATGAACGCGGAAATGATCGCCGGACCTGACCTCGAAGACTACGATGAGGCCATCCACTTTTGTGTGGGAACGGACAGCGCTGAGGCGTGGTGCTGGGGCAACAACGCCACCACCTACACACCCTCCCAACCGGACCCGTACAGCACGCCCGCGCCCACGCCGTTCTTCAGCGAACACCTTCCGACCGGCGCGGTGGACATGCTCGCGCGGGGGGAAGACCATGACGATGCCAACGGTGTCGACCTCGTCCTCACCTCGAGCAACGAACTCTGGACGCGCTACAACACAAGTTCGTCGTGGCTGGACCGTGGGAACTACCAAAACAAATCCATTGCGGGGTGGACCGGGCACGATGGGTCCTACAATTCCTCGGCACGATGGCACGGCTGGGACCTCCCGAGCCATGTGTTGAAGGGCGATGCTCCGGACGAGGAAGGCACCTTCCGCATCGTGCTCTGGTACAACACCTCAACGACATCGAGCCGGGTCCTGGTGGACCTTGTCGTGACCGACCCCTTCCGGTTCACGGCGCCGATTTACGAATACGAAATTGGCACGCCCGTCAACCAGCCGATCGACATCCGTGACCTGTGCGACAACAGCGTTGCGGCTCAGCGCTGCGACGTGTTCTTCGCTCCTGAACAGCCCCGTGGCCTTGACCTTGTGAACCAGATGAGCAGCAACGTTGGGCTCTATTCCTTCCAAGGCACCGCGCAGGCGAACGTCATCAACACCACCTTCTCGATCGTGGCGCAGCAATGGGTCGACGCCTACGAAACGGCAACCATTCCTTCCTTCAACAGCGGCGCACAGATCACGACCTTCGAAAACGTCGTCACCATGCGACCAAGCCTTCGTTCCTACGGCACCTTCCCGGTCGTGGCGAACGGCTTCCCCTTTGACGCCAACCTCGAACGCTTGATGCCCCTGATGGTGGCGTCGGAATCCTTCTCGTTCGAAGGCACGGTACCGGACTTCAATTTCACCTTGCAGGTGGAAGACCGTCGCTTTGACGCACTTGGTGAGTACAACAACATGTTCTGCGCGGATGGCGACGACGGGCTGTCCTGCTGGGGCCGGTACACCTCGAACGCGGCCTACCCATGGCAGGCCCTGGACTATCAGCCCTACGTGTTCCCCAACACCACCACGATTGACAACACCTTCAGCCGCCCTGTTCCCTCTCAATTGAGCGGTGACTTCGGCCTTGAGGACCTCGAGGGTTCATGCACCCTGAACAGCACGAGCGTCGTCGTCTGCCCGCAACGCGTCGGTTCGTACACTCCGAGCATTCAATGGAACGCGAAATACGACGGCGCGACGGTGCAGCACAAGTCGGACGCTGGAAATTGTGCCGTGCTGACCAACGGTTCCGTGGCCTGTTGGTCCTCGTACAGCCAGTTTGGCTTGACCGAAAGCAACGGTGTCTATTGGCGCTCCTTGCCCGGCGGCGCTTCGGCCACCGAGGTGGTCGTCTTCGGCAACAACATGTGCGCCATCCTGACGAACGGGAGCCTTGCCTGCACTTATTACAAGGACACGGGAAACACGGAATGGATTTTGGAATCCCAATTCGACGTTGCCGAAGGAACCTTGCAAAACGGCGACATGGCGCTGTTGGAGATGCCTGCGGGGCGCACGGCCGTTCGCGGGATTGGTCCGTACACCTCCGGTCTGACCTGCTTCCAACTCGACGACGATTCGGTGTACTGCACAGGCCGGTACACCCCCGACCTCGATGCAACCAGCGGCTACGACCCGCACATGACGGTGCCCGGCCTTGGGACGGTGATCAACTCGACGACGGGTGGCTCGTGGACGTCGTGCGTTGTGGATGACCTTCACGACCTGTATTGCGCCACCTATCCGGGCTACGGTGAAACGAACTCGCACGGCCTGATCCGCAACCTT
>JAYPDK010000027.1:0-21825 GCA_038125145.1 Candidatus Poseidoniaceae archaeon | reverse complement strand
AGCCGGGCGATTCGGACCTGCGTTCTCGCTTCCACCGACGAGGCGTGCGCGTTGAAGAGCGAGAGCAGGAGCCGCACGCGGTCCCACACCTCCACGCCGAGCACGGTGGAGGTGGCGACAAGTTGGCGCGGCGTGGCGTTGACGTGCAGCAGCACGAGGTCGACCCCGCGCCATGGGTGGCCTTCTGGCACGTGCTGCACGAGGTCGGCCACCTCGTCCAGCCGTCCTCGACCGAGCACGGTGCGCGGGTCCACGCTCCCGCTTTGCCGCACGGTGTCCACGACCTCGATCCCCATCGTGGTCGCCAAGGCAAGCATCTCGGACGGGTCCTCCTCGCCGCGCACGAGCACCACGGCGCGCCGACCGGCATGGTCGGTGCGTGCCGCCCCGAGCAGCATCCCCCCCGCGCCAGCGAGCACGTCCGTTCCCGCCATGGCGGGCCCACCCCACCGGACGGCACATGGCTTCCGGTTGAGCAGCATTAGGCTGATGAAGGACCTGTTTCGCCCACAGTGCATGGACGACGTGGACCTTCGAATCACGCTCGACGGCCACGCAGGCCACCTCGAGGCGGTCCTGCAGGAAGGCATTGAGGGCGTGACGGCGTCCGTTGAGGGCGACCGCTTGGACGTGCAGATCACGGCACCCACGCTCCGCCGCGCTCAGGAACTCGCCGATGCCGTCCTCGCCCTGCTGTCCTCCGCGGAGGCGTCGGCATGACCTCCGCACGGTGGCTGGCCGCGCTGCTGGCCCTGCTGCTCCTCGCTGCCCCCGTGCATGCCGACGGCGATGACGACGATGACGACGATGACGACGAGGAGGGCTCGGTCCTCGGCCTCGACGGGGAAGGCCTCGGTGAAGCCGCACAGGTGCTGTTGGTGCTGACACTCAGCATCGTCGTCTGGAAACCGCTCTTTGGCTGGTTGCGCAAGGGCGGCATCGAGGCCCTAAAGATCGAGGATGCGCGCGCGTGGAAGAAGAAACTCGGCACCTTCAACCGGCGTTTCATGAAGGTGCACACGTGGATCGCCATCGCCATGCTGGTGGCCGGCACCCTGCACGGTCTGGCATCGGAAAGCCACTGGATGTTGTGGCTCGCGATGGCGCTGATGGGCCTGCTCAGCCTTGCTGGAGGCATGATGCAGTGGAAGTGGCCGCCCAAGGAGGTCCGCAAAGGGGCACGCCTGCTCCACATGCAGCGGGCGATGTCCGTGGCGGCCCTCGTGCTGCTGGTCGTCGGTCACGGTCTGGTCGACTGATACGGCCGGGATGCACATTCGTTGAACGATAGGGAAGCGGACGGCTGCGCACCGTGCTTCGGCGCAAGTGTTTTGCCAACGCAGGTCGAAGCCCAACCATGGAGCCCTTTCCGTCGGAGGTCCTGAACCAGCACGGCGGCGAGATGCACGCCACCTACGTGAACGAGAAAGCGGTTGGAGGGACCACGTGGTCGTGGGACCGGGGCGGAACCGTCCTCGTTGCGCAGATTTCCCGTCTGCCGAACCTTGTGGTCGCTCTCTTCGGCGGGATCCTTCTTGGCGTCCTTGCAGGGATGGTGTCGGTCGCGTTTTTCGGGATCACGGGCTTTGATTGGGTGCATTGGGAAACGGAAGGGTATTGCGAATGGGAAGGGCAACCGAATCAAGATCCCGACGACCCGGACCCGGCGTGGTACTGCAAGGATTCGGCGAGCGAATCGTGGGACGACTCCATCTGGTGGGGCTGGTGCGAACAAGGCGCTGCGTCGTGGCAGTGCACCGACGACTACGGCTTCGATGCTTCCCACGCCCTGTCCGCGGACCAAGAGCGCCGCTTTGAGGACGAAAGCACCGCTGAACAAGCCGGTGTCCCGTTCCCGGTCAAGGTTGGGCTTGCCGTCTTTGGTGGGGTGGCTGCGCTTGGTCTCGCCTCCTCCCGCGGCGTGAACCGGTTCGAACTTGACCCATCGAACCGTGTCGCTCGCCTCGCGCGCGTCATGCCCAACGGCAGCACCAGCCTCCTGCACGAGGAGCCCGTGGACGACGTGGCGTGGGCCGGCGAAGTGTACCCCGTCGTGCTGCAGTGGCAAGGGCAAACGATCGACGAGGGCCCATTGTGGGACCACCTCGCCATCGCCCTTCCACCTCACCACTTGATGCCCTTCGTCCAAAGCCTTCGTCGGCTGTTTGGCCACGACGTGGACCATGCCGATGTGCCAGACCACTCCAACGTCGCACCGGCCACCATCGACCTGTCCGCGCCGCTTCCGGAGGCACCCGTCCTCGCCCCCGCCGAGCCCGCTCCTTGGGAGACCCCCGCCGTCCCCGCTGCTGAGGTGCCCGAAACCGGCCCCCTCCCTCCGGACCCCTTGCCCGCGCAGGTTGATGCCGATGCAGCGCCGACGTCGGGTGACGACTTCATGCCCAAGGTGGACCTTGGCGAAGACGGCGAGCCACCTGCCCCCTTCTGGTGAGGCTCAGTCGGCGAGGTCAACGATGCAGGGCGCGTGGTCGCTGACCTCGAGCCCGGCCTGCCGAACGATGTCGACGCCGGTGATCTGTGCCGCAGCGGCCGGGTTGCAGAGCAGGTAATCGATGCGCCACCCTTTGTCGTCGGCGCGCGCATTGCCGCGGTTGGACCACCAGGAGTAGACCTTCGCGCCTTCGCCCTTCACGTGGCGGAAACTGTCCACCCAACCGTCCCCGAGCAGGTCGCTGAACCACGCCCGTTCCTGAGGCAGGAAACCGCTGGTCTTCGCGTTCCCCTTTGGGTTCCAGATGTCGTCTTCGGTGTGCGCGATGTTGAGGTCGCCCACGACCACAACCGGGTGGTCGGCGTCGAGCCAAGGAGCCAACCACGCGCGCCATGCGTCCATCCAGCGCTCCTTGTAGGCCTGACGTTCCGGCCCACCCCCGCCGTTTGGAAGGTAGGTGTTGACGCAGACCAGGTCGCCATGGCGGGTCACGAGGACGCGCCCTTCGACGTCGTCGGGGTCCTCGCCCCACGCAAATCCGGGGAGCACCTCAAGCGGGCCGGTGGACAGCGTGGCCACCCCGGAGTATCCCTTCTTCTCGGCGGGATGCAGGTGCATGGCGTGGCCTTCGGGCCACGACCACCCTGCAGGCAATTGCTCCTCGAGCACCCGCGTTTCCTGAAGCATCAACACGTCCGCTCCCAACGTATCGACCCACCCGTCGAAGCCCTTGCGGATGGCGGCACGCAGGCCGTTGACGTTCCATGAGACGAGGCGCATGGGAGGCACGGGGCCTCGGCCGGGTTTCATCGTTCCCCGCGCGCCACGAGCCGCTTGCCTGCAGCACGTCCCGCGTCGATGGCGGCGTCGGAAAGGCCGTTCACCGGCCGTGCGTGGAGGACACCGTCCACGTCCACCACCGCATCGCCGTTGTTCAGGGCCACGGTGATGCCGCCCTGCCGCCGGTCTTCGGCGATGTGCGTGGACCATCCCGCGAGGTGACGGTCGAGCCATGCTTCGAGCCGAGCGAGCCGCACGACGTCCTCCTCCTCCGATCGCGGCAGGGCGATGGCGCTGAGCATCGTGAGGTCCGAATCCGCGTGCGGCATGCGCAGCACTGCACAGCCTTCGTCAACGTCCACGAGGCCGTGTTGGTCCCGCATCGGGACGGCCTGCACGAGGGCGTCGATGGTGCTCACGCGGTGGCCCTGCTCGTGCTCGCGGGCCGCGGGACGCCCACCGGGCCCGTTCGCGATGAGCACGGCGTCGGCCTCGACCGTTCGGCCGTCGTGGAGCACCACGCCTCCGGCGGTCGCATCGACCACCCGCGCTCCGGTTTCGATGGGCACCCCGACCTCGTCAAGCGTGGCGACCAACCGCCCCACGAGGCCAGCCCAGCCCTCCCGGAGCAACACCCCGCGCCCCATCAGGAGCGCTTCTGCCCTCGCATCGAGCCCCGTTGATGCGGGTGGCAAGCCCCAACCCGCGAGCAGCCGCGCAGCCGCTGCGGCTGGTCCTCCGGCTTCGCCTCGCCGCAGGGCCCGTCGCGTGGTGGCCGTGGCGCGTACGCTGCGTAGGGAACGCATTGGGCCATGGCCCACGACGTCGATGCGGTGCGGTTGCAGCGGGGTGGTCACCAACTTGACCCGGGCCACCCGCGAGGCCATCCGGTGCGTCGCTCCCCCTCGGAGCAGGATGTGGGGGCCGAACCCAAGGTCGGCGTAGCGTCCGGCGGTGGTGGTGGCCCGACCGCCGACGCGGTCGCGCGCCTCGACGATCACCACCGCCAAGCCTGCGGCCGCGACCTCAAGCGCGGCGGCGAGGCCGCAGAGGCCTGCACCGACCACAACGACGCGCCGCATGGGCCGATGGTCGGCGTGACAGGCATGGGCCTTCCGCATCCATGGGGTGGCTTGATGAGGCCCTCCGGCCTTCATCGGCCCATGGGCAAAAGGTCTCGACTTCCTCACGACCGGGGCGACCTGCTCTGGACGTCGGCGGACGGGCCGTCGAAGCGGCTGCTTGGGAGCATCGACCGGTGGGTCACTGCGATGCTGGCCGACGACGGCATCGACGCTCCAGTGATGGAGGGGGGTCCGTCGTCCAGCGCGACGATCGTCGCACGGGCGGACGGGCTTGTGGCCGGAACCGCGGCCGTGGACCACCTGCTTCAGATCTGGGCGATGGACGTGCACGTTGACTGGTCGGCCGGCGACGGCCGGAAGGTGTCGGCCGGCGGCACCGTTGGGACCCTTCGAGGCTCAATGGCGTCCATGCTTCGCATCGAACGCACGGTGCTGAACCTCCTCGGCCACCTGAGCGGCATCGCGACGGCCACCAGCAAATGGGCGCACCTTGCGCCGGGACAGATCGCTTGCACCAGGAAAACCACCTACGGGCTGCTCGACAAGTGGGCCGTGCACCTCGGCGGAGGGCTGACCCATCGCCTTGACCGGGCGGACGCGCTGATGCTGAAGGAAAACGACCTCGCGGGGCATGGTCAGGACGAACTTGAGCAGGTGCACAACGCGCTCGGGAACCTCCACGTCGAGCCAGACCACGCCTTCGTCGAGATCGAGGTCAGGTCCGAGCGGCAGGCGGTGACGGCCGCCTTGGCGTGGTCCTTGCGAGAGGACCTGAAGGCGACCGTGCCCTTCGTCATCATGCTCGACAACCTCCCCCCTGAAACCTGCCGTGAGGTGGCGAATCAACTCAAGGGCATGGGGCAACGGGAGCACGTCGTGCTGGAAGCCAGCGGGGGCATCCGGTTGGAGGACCTCAAGGATTGGAAAGAATCGGGCATGGACGTGCTCAGCACGAGCGCCGTTAACCGGGGCGTGTCGCCCTTGGACCTCAGCATGCTCATGGACGGGGCCTGAGGAGGGGGCAGCGTGGACATCGCCGCCGACCCAACGCATCCGCGGTACGCCTCGCTGCTGCGTCGCCACCTCATCGAAACGGCCGCGGCGGAAGGGCTGCTGGCCGGCAGCGCGATGATCGCGCACGGTCGCGGCGAGGCCTACGATTACCTTCTCGGGGAAGCCACCTCGGACTCGGCTGCCCGTGCCACGGCGGAGGCATGGGCCCGGATGCGGGCTGCCTCACGCCCCGTGATATCGGTCAACGGCAACACCGTCGCGCTTGCAGGTCGTGACCTCCTGCACGTGGCCGCCGCGCTTCGCTGCCCCGTCGAGGTCAACATCTTCTACAGAACCGAGGCGAGGATGGCGGCGTTGCTTGGCCGGCTCGAGGCATGGAAGGCCGAGGACGGGCTCGATGTCGAGGTGCTCGGTGCACGTGACGACGGGCGCATCCTCGGCCTCGAAGGCCCCCGTTCGCGCTGTGAAGCACGCGGCATTGCCGCCGCCGACGTCGTGTTTGTCCCCTTGGAGGACGGCGACAGGTGCGAAGCCCTCATCGCGATGGGCAAGCAGGTGCTGGTGGTCGACCTCAACCCGCTGTCCCGCACCGCTCGGACGGCGACGGTGACGATGGTGGACGACGTCGTGCGCGTGGCTGCGGCATTGCGGGACCTCGCCGTCCGCGAGGCGCAGCCATCGCCGAACGCTGCCTGGGACAACGCTGCGGTGCTTCAGGACGCCCTCGACGGGATCGTCGCCCACCTGACGTCCCGGTTCAGGGACGCGTGACTCATCGCTCGCGGAGCGACGTGGCCAGGCGTTCCGCGATGGCCGTCCCCACGTCGGTGGTCGACGCCGTGCCGCCAAGGTCGTAGGTCAACATCGTCCCGTCCCGCACGTGGTCCGCGACCGCGTGGCACACGAGGTCGGCGACCTCCACAAGGTCGTCGTCCTTCGTTCGACGACCCAGCCAGTCGAGCATCATCTGCACGGACGAAATCGAAGCAATCGGGTTGACCACGTTCTGGCCTGCGTGCTTCGGCGCGGAACCGTGCACCGGTTCGAACATGGCGTGGTCGTCGCCGATGTTGCCGGACCCGGCCATGCCCATGCCGCCTTGGAGCACAGCACCGAGGTCCGTCGCGATGTCGCCAAACATGTTGCTCGTGACGACGACGTCGTAGTGCTCTGGGTTGCGCGTCAGCCACTGCATGTACGCGTCGATGTAACTGTAGTCACGCTCGATGCTCGGGTAGCGGGCGGCCACGTCGTCGTAGGTGCGGCGGAACAGTTGGCAACCGCGGGTGACGTTCGACTTGTCGACGCAGGTCACCCGCTGCACGCCATCGCCAGGGGCGCCGTTGCGGCGACCGGCGATCTGGAAGCCCATGTCCACGATCCGGGCGCTGCCGTGGGACGAAATCGGGCGGGGGTCGTAGGCGACTTCCCCTTCCAGGCCAGGGAAGTCGAGGGCCGGCGGTTCGTATTCCGGTCGTCCAGCGGCCCGGTCGGACGAACGCTGGAGGAGGCTGTGGTACAGTCCTTCGGTGTTCTCGCGGAGGATGACCATGTCCACCTTGTCGTGGTCCCACACCCGACGGAATTCCCCGTGGACCTTGTGCGGTACCCCTTCGAGGAGTTTGATGGGGCGCACATTGGCGTACAACTGCAGGCCTGCACGCAGGCCGAGGATGACGCTGCCACCGGCCAAGTCCCCGTTCTCGAGCCGAGCACCGGGCAAACCGATCGCACCGAGGAAAATGGCGTCCGCCTCGTCCTTGACGCGGTCGAAGGACCCCTCTGCCCATTCGAGCCCGGTCTCTTTCCAGACCTGACCGCCACACGCGATGTCGTCGATCTCGAACCCGTGGTTCGTGTGCTCAGCGATGGTGTCGAGGATGCGAACCGCCTCAACGGCGACCTCTCGACCAACCCCGTCACCGGGCAGCACGGCAATGCGGTGGTCACCCATGCCCCGGCCACGCCCGACCCCTACATGAACGGAACCCATCGGCATCGAGCGTTTCAACGAGGGCGTGGACGGGCCTGCCAACCCGATGCTTCATAGTCCGTCGGACGGAAGTTCACTCAGCATGACAAAGGAGGACGAGGGCCTACCGTCGCTGCCTTCAGCGAGCGTCCCGGACGCCGTCATGCGCCTTGTTGACGTGATGGCGGGGCTGGACCCGGAGTGGCAGCTCAACGCATGGTTGGAAGACATGGCCGAACAGCACCTCGACCTCGTCGAGGCCGACCTGATGCGTGAGCGCCTTCGCTTGGAGCAACGCCTTCACCGGCTCGACGCCGTTCAGCGCAGGGTGGCGCCCGAGGAGGACGAGACGTCCACCGTGCAGCGAAATTTGTTCGATTGCTTTGACCCGGTGGGGAACGACGCCTTCACAGGCCTTGGCCGTCGTTCTTCGTCGGCGAAGGAAGCGACCGCCGACGTCGCCGAGGAGCCTCATCCGGCCCGTCTGTACATCGACCTGCTCCCCGGCGAGGCCAACGACGACCCCCTGCTGGCCGTCGCCGCGAACGCCATGCTGGGCGTGGTCGATGAGGTCTGCGAAGCCAACGAAGGCGTGGCCACCTTGACCCAGATTTTCGAAGGCATGATTGGACTTGGCGTGACCCCTGACGAGATCGACGAAGCCCTTGATCACCTGCTCACCTCTGAGCTTCTGTTGGAAATCGACGACGACATCTTTGTGCCGTGCGCCGGTTGAGGTGGGCGCATGGTCGCGACCCGACGCGACGCCGCCGAGCGCTGGCGCGAGGCCTTGCGTGCCGAAGCACGCCTCCGCGTTCGCCTGCCATGGGCCGTCGTCGCCATCGTGGCCGCCTCGTCGGCCATCAGCATGGTGAACCTGCAGTTCGGTGTGGCGGCCGTGCTCCTCCTCGGGGTGCTCCTTCAGGTGTCCATGGAACGGATGAAGGAACGCCTCCGTGCAGCGGCCGAAAGCAGCCGTCAGGCGCTTGGATGGGCTGCGGAGGACATCTCACCTGAGGAAGTGCTGCAGCGCCTTGACCGCTTCCTTGAGCAGCGGTGAGCGCATGCAGGACCACGAGCGACGTCAACGTCGCTGGCTGCTCGCTGCGCTTCTGTGTGCAGTGGTGCTCGCTCCCGCCTCGTGGTACTTCGTCCCGGACGGCCTCACGAGCGAAGGGCGTTGGTTGGCCATCGCGTTCGGAACGACCGGACTGTGCTGCCTTTACGCGGCCTTGACGCTCGTGCCAAGCACGTTTGAGATGGAATGGGAACAGGTGCCACCGTCCGATGGTCTTCGCGGGGCCGACCCTGCTGGGTGGACCGAAGGCCGATCGGAGTTCGACCTTGGGGAGGGGCAACGGAGGAACGATTCGTCGCACGACGGAGCGTGGGACGGATTGGAGGCACCGTTGGAACCTGGAGAGGCGTTGCGTGCTGAAGCCGACGAGCGGCAGGCCACCAGAGCCGCAGAGCGCTGGGCCGCCCAAGAGGCCGCAGACCCGGAACTGATCGAAGCCGGCGTGAAGCGTCTCGGCGACCTCGTGGCGACGGGCCACTTTGCTCGGACCCCCGACCCGGGCGGGCTTGTCCGACGGATGAAGACGGACGAGCCGAAGACGCCTTGAAGGGGGCAAGTCTGGACGGTGCCGTGAAGGTCCGCGCCATCCTTGTTGCAGGCGGGCACGGCAGTCGCCTTGCGCCCTTCACCCGGTACACGCAGAAGACCCTCCTTCCCTTGCACGAACGCCCCGTCATCGATTATGCCCTCGGCACCATCCGACGGGCTGGCATTCAAGACATCACGATCGTGGCCAACCAGTTCATCGGGCAAATCGCTCAGCACGTGGGTGCTGGCTTGCCGGGCGAACGGATCCACTACGTCATGGAGGAAGAGCCGCTTGGCGTGGCCTACGCGCTCTCCCTTGCACGACCGCACAACGAGGACGCCAGGCTGTTGGTCTACTTCTCCGACAACATCACCACCGTGGAACTGACCGAACACGTGGAGCGGTTCAAGTCGGCAAAGCACGCGCCGGGTTGTGTGTTGCTCGCGCGGGAGGAAGCGGACCCTCGCGCCTTCGGCGTGGCCGTGCTCGACGAGCACGGCACGGTCGTCGACATCGTGGAGAAGCCCTCGACGCCCGTGTCCAACCTTGCCATCGGTGGCATTTACCTCTTCGACGAGCGATTCTGGTCCTTCCTCGACGACGAGGTGGCCTCCAAGGGGGCCAACTTCTCGATCTCGGACATCAACCGACGGTACGTTGCGCTCGGTTCCGCGGAGTTGCTCAACGTTGGTGCAGAGACGTGGGTCGATTGTGGCACCCCATCCAGCCTTTTGCAGGCGAGCATCATGGCCAAGGAAGGCCGACTTGACCCCACCCCACACCGGGACACAACAAGGTGAGCGCATGAAGGTTGGAATCATTGGAGCCGGCATGGTCGGCGGGGCCATCGAGCATTGCTTCGCGGACGCACACGAACTGTTCGTGCACGACCCGGCTCGAGGCACGCGCCTTGAGGACGTCATCGACCACGTGGACATGGCGTACATCGCGGTCCCCACGCCCCCCGACCCAGCGACGGGGGCCTGCGACACGAGCATCGTTGAAGGGATCCTCGCGGCGCTTCCTGAGGGCTTCACCGCGGTGATCAAGTCCACCGTGGTGCCGGGCACCACGCAGCGCTGGCACGAGGAGCACCCCCACCTGAAGATGGCCTACTCGCCCGAGTTCCTCGTGGAGCGCCAGCGCCTGCACGACTTTGCGAACCAGGACATCCTCGTCTGCGGCACCCACCACCCAGAGGTCGCTGAGATGGTCTTCCAGCAGCACCGTGACGCCGGGGTGCTTCGCACGGACCAGACCTTCCGCGTGACGCCGACGCAGGCTGAACTCGTGAAGTACACGAAGAACACCTTCTACGCGCTGAAAGTCACCTTTGCCAACCAGATGTGGGACATCTGCCAGGGCCTGGGTGAAGATTGGTACGCCATCCGCGACATCATCACAGCACCCCAGGCGCAACCCATTGGTCCCTCTCATCTTGACCCGATCTTTGGATTGAACCGCGGCTTTGGCGGCAAGTGCCTGCCCAAAGACAGCCTGGCCCTTGGCGTGCTGGCGGCCGACCTCGGCGTGAAGTACGACCTCATGGACGCCATGCAGCGAGACAACGCCCGCCTCCGCACCGTCCTGACGGGCAAGCCGTCCGACGTGGTCACCAACGACGACTGATCACAGCGCGTGCAGTTCCAGCACCTCGAGGGGAACCACCTCGAGCGTACGTTCGTGCGTGGCTTCGAGGTCCACAGGGCAGCCTTGTCCCTCTTGGGCTGCTCGCAACCACGTGCCTGCGCACACGCACCACCGGTCGCCTGGAACGAGTCCCGGGAACCCAAACTGCTGGGCAGGCGTGACAAGGTCGTTGCCTTGCGCTTTGGCGTGTGCGAGGAAGGCCTCGTTCACCACGGCGCACACCGTGTGGAGGCCACGGTCGGTGCCGTCCGTGTTGCAGCATCCGTCGCGGTACCAGCCGGTCAGCGGCTCCGTCGAACAGGTGTCGAGCGGGCCACCGAGCACGTTTCGTGAGGGGTCCATGGATGCTGCTGGACCTCACGGGTTTTGAGCCTCGTCACGCCGCCAGAACGCCCACCGTCGCCGGCGTGGTGCGGGAGGTTCGCGGCCGAGCAACGCATGGAATTGGCCGGAGCGCACCAACGACCGCAGGTCGTCCATGCCGCCGATGCACGTGCCATCGACCACGATCTGAGGGACCGTACGTGCGCCGTTGGTGGCCCGTTGAAAGCGCCGCTGATGGGCTGCATCCTTGTCCGCCCGCCGTTCGGTCCACCGGACGTCCAATCCGTCCAAGGTCCGTTTTGCGGCGGTGCAGGCCGGGCAGTTGGCCCGGCTCCACACCTCGACCTCCGGCTGCGCCATGCTCCCCCTCGGGAGGCCCCTTCCTGATGGAGGTATGCCGCTGAGTTCATGAACGGCGGTGCGCGGTGAGGTGCAATGCTCCCCGACACCTTGCACAAGCTGCCGCAAGCCGAGCGCTTCGCCTATGCGAAACTTCTGGCCTTCATGACGCGCGTGGACGACGAATTGACCATCGATGAAATGGCCATGTTTGAGCAACGCCTTGGCACCGCCTTGCTCTCCCCGAACCAGCGCAAGGAGATCCGTGCGGCCCTGAAATCCCCGCCGAGCCTGCAGGAATGCCTCGAAGGCCTTGGTCCTGAAGCGGGGCGCCTCGCCCTTCGTGATTCCGTGCTGATGGCCGCTGCCGACGGCAACGTTGACGACGACGAACGCGCCATCCTGGACGAGATCACCGTTCACCTTGGCCTGCGTCATGACGCGGTCGACCAGTTGCTCGCATGGACCGAGCGTGGCTTTGCGTGGATGAACGAGGGCTTCGCCCTCCTCAACGAACTGGCGTGATCGCGTGCTTCACGTTCCTTTGGCGGCCGTCCCGGCCGAGCAACGTCACGCGATGCTCGAGGTCTTGATTGCCGTCGCGGCTGCGGACGGGGCCGTTGTGGCCGAAGAAGCGGCCTGCTTGGAAGCCATCATGGGGGCCGCCATGCTGCACCCCGAAGCGCGAAACGCGCTTCGAAACCAGCTTCTGGAACCTCCAGCCTGGGCGGGGCCTCTGGCCTCGATCGCCCCTGAGCATCACGTGCTTCTCCTGCACCTTGCGGCCTACGTTGCCGCGGTCGATGGGGCCTACGACGACGACGAAGTGGACCTTCTGAAGTCGATGTGCTCCGACGCAGGCCTCGAGCCTTCCGTGCTCAACGCCACCTTCCAATGGGTTGAAGATGGCCTGATGTGGGCCGCTGGTGTCGGTGGCCAAGCGGTCTGATTACCGGATTCCGGTCACGATAGATGCGTATGGGGCAGGGTTTATATCAGAAACCACCTATTTCACTGTACTCGCTTCGGGAAGGTGCTTCATCATGGGCCTTCATCCGAAAATTGGCATCACCGGGCTTCCCCGCTCCGGCAAGTCCGCTGTGATGGGCAAGGTGCTCGAGATGCTCGTTGATGAGCGTCAGCGGGAACTCAGGATGCGTGGCGGTGACCCAAACACCCTCCTGATTGCCGGTTTGCGCATGGAGCCAATCCTCGAAGGAAGCGAGCGGATGGGCTACCGCCTCATTGACATCGTCACGGAAGAGGAAGCGATCATTGCTCACCGCTCCAACGACGACCGGTTGCGCGTGCTTGGCTTGGGGTTGGACCTCGCCGAGATCGAACGCATCGCTGTGCCTGCCCTCATGCGTGCCCGCGACGAGGCCGAGGTCATCGTCATCGACGAGATCGGCAAGTTCACGGTCGAGTCCGAAGCCTACGTCGAAGCCGTCCGCAGCGTGCTTGAGGTGGACAAGCCCACCCTCTTGACGCTGCACAAGAAGAGCCGTCACCCCCTGCTTCAGGACATCCGTCGCCGCGACGATGGACGTATTCTCGAAGTCACGCCCGTCAACAGGGCGCTGTTGCCGTACAAGATCCACAAGCTGATGCGCGAGACCTACTGAGCGCACCACGTTGAAGACCGGCTCCGCCACGCCATCGGCATGATGCCGCCGGCCCGTGCAGCGCAGCGCCTCCTCATGGGCGGCGGTGCCGCGGTGCTCTTCGCATGGGCCATGGGCCTCCAATCCAGCCGTACGACGGTGGCCGGGGATGGCGGTGGGACGGCGATCCTGCTGCTCGGCGCCGTCCTGATGCTGACGGGTGTCGCGCTGGGGCAGCGTTCCGCCGCGATGCTGAGGCTCTTCCCTGACGAAGGCGATGCTGCGATGGAGGTGAGGCTCCAGCAGGAGATGGCCGACCTCGAAAAGGACGAACAGAGCAGCCGTGCCTGGGCCCGGCTCGAGGCCGACGCGCTTCGTTCAGCCCTCGACGAAGAGGCCTGAGCCCTTCGGTGTGTTCTTGAACCACGTCCTCTCGTATCGGGGGGAGTGAGACCATGAGCGAGATCCCGGCCGACCTTCGCTACACCCCAGAGCATGAATGGTTGCGCGTCGAGGGCGACCTGGTCGCCATCGGCATCACGGACCACGCCCAGGACGCACTGACCGACATCGTCTACATCGAACTGCCCGGTGAAGGCGACAACGTCGGCGACATGGGCGAGTTTGCTGTTGTCGAATCCGTCAAGTCCGCCTCCCCGATTTTCGCTCCCCTTGCCGGAGAGATTGTTGACGTGAACGTGGCCCTCGAGGACGCCCCCGAACTGATGAACACCGACCCGTACGGGGACGGGTGGATTGTTCGCATGCGCCTGGAGGACATGAGTGCCCTTGACGGCTTGATGGACGCCGCAGCCTACGCGGCGATGCTTGGCGAGTGAGCGGTGGGCGGCGATGGACGCCGCACCGACCTGGACCGTGTACGTCGACGGGTCCTGCCTTGGCAACCAGAACGTGGACGCCAGCACGCCTGCGGCGTGGGGGCTCGTCGTCGTCGTCAACGACGACGGCCTCGGTCGAGGCTCCGGTGACCTCGTGCACGAAGATGCCGGGCCGGTGGTGACCGATGCGGATGCAGAAGGCTACCTCGGTGCGGAGGTGGGGTCAAACAACACCGCCGAACTCAGTGCCTTCGCCCATGCCCTGCGTTGGGTGCTTCAGCAACCCGACGACGGGGGCGTCCTGATCCGTGCAGATTCAACCTACGCCGGCAACCTTGCCGACGGCACCTGGAAGCCCAAGGCGAACCGCGCCTTGGTCGCCCGCCTGCAGGCGCTGTGGGACGAGGTGAAGCGGCAGCGACCGCTTGCGTGGGAGCACGTGCGTGCGCACCGTGGGCACCGCTGGAACGAGCGGGCGGACCACCTCGCAGGCCGTTGTGCTTCAGGAGAAGCCCCAGAGCCGCTCAGTTTTTGGAAGCCCGGTCAACGCTGAGGGCCCTTGCCGCCGGTTTCGACGTTCCTTGCGTGGACCATGGCCCATTGCTTGAAATCCAACGTTCGGTTCCCCGCACATGGACAATTTCGAGTACCTCACGGTCTCCTACGTCCTCATCACCGGCATCGGGATGTCGCGCTTGTTCATCTCCCTGGGCTCCATCGTCGAGGAGCGCGCCGTGCTGAACGGGCCAGAGCGCCCCCGTCTGCACTGGATGCTGACGATGTGGATCCTCCTGCTCATCGCCATCGTCAGCCTCACCTGGCACGCCTTCTACAAGTGGAACGTTGCGTACGACGAACCGACGGTGGAATTGTCACCTTTCTCCACCCTCGCGCTGACCCTGCTTGCTGGCGGCTTCTACATCCTCATGGAACTCGCCTCACCCGAGGCAAGCGAAGACGGCACGTTGGACATGGAACGCCATTTCTTGCTCATCCGGTCGAGCATTCCGGTGTGGACCACGGTAACGATGCTGAGCATGATCTTGGCCTTCATGTCCTTCAGCCACGACGTGACCGGCTCGTTCACGGAGGTCTACCGCACCAGCACGGCGGCTCGCTTGGGCCTGTACGTCAACCTCGCCTGGATTGCGATCGTGACCCCCCTGTACCTGCCTGCGCACCACGTTCGCGACGCGGCTGTGGTGCTGACCGGCTTCGGCATGGTGGTGGGGATGACCTTGGGGACCCCGACCTATGCGTTGATTGAGGACGACCCGGACCTCGACGGTGTCATCTTCTACGACGTGTGCGAGGACTCGGACGACTGGTTTTGGGAATCCGTCGACCGTTTTGGGTGCACCACCTCGCAACTTGACACGAACGCCGACGGGTCCATCGACGACGATGGAGACGGCGTGTACGACCGCTTCGATGCGTGTGCGGGCACGCCGCAAGGTCAAACGGTGGGTCCGGACGGCTGCCCGTCGGGGGACGGTTGAGATGGACCTTCGCAGCATGATGCTGGTCCTCCACGTTGGCTTCGGCAGCATCGCCCTCCTCACGGCTGCCTTGGCGTTGCTGACCGAAAAGGGTCCACGCTTCCACGCCAAGGTTGGGCAGGTCTACGCGATGGCCATGGTGGGCGTGGGTTCGACGGCGGCCGTGCTCTGGGCGCTTGGCAGTTCCTCGTTTCTGTTGTTCATCGCCTTCTTTTCGACCTACCTTGTGCTCGTTGGGTGGCGCCTTGGTCACAACCGCCGCGGCGTGATCGGCCGCGTCGATGCAGCGCTGCTTGGCGTGGGGGTCATCGGCGCACTTGGCTTGTTGGCCGTTGCTGTGACGATGGCGTTGCCCGGCCAAGGCGATGCGGGCGTGGCGGGGGCCACAGCCGTCGTCCCGCTGGTCTTTGCAGCGATCTGCGCTGCCTTGGCGTTCACGCAACGAAGCGCGATGAAGCATGGGACCGCTCCTCGAGGGAAAGACCGCATCCGTCAGCACGGCCTCTTCATGGGCGCCGGGACCATCGCCACCGTGACGGCCTTTTCCTTGACGGCCGTTGGCGGTGGCGTCGTGATGTGGTTGCTCCCGACCGTCCTCGGAACACCGCTCATCCTGTGGAACCTTCGCGGCCTTGGTACCGGCCGTGTGGCCGCGCCAGAGGCGGCGGCCGACGCGTGATGCTCAGCCAAGCCGGGCGCGGAGCCATGCCTCGAGGTCCGCACGCATGTCGTCACGGCGCAGCGCGTGGTCCACCTGTGCCTGCAACCAGGCCAGCGGCCGGCCGGCATCGTACCACTGCATGCCCTCAAGGTCAACGCCAACGAGGCCGTCGCCGTCCATCCAGTGCTGTTGCACGGCGATGCTTTGCAGTTCGCCGTGCGTGTCCACGTCGTAGCGGTTGAGCAGGTCGCGTGCGTCCTCCGTCCACAGGTAGCGCCCGCACAGGGCAAGCGTGGAGGGCGCCGTTCCCGGAGCGGGCTTCTCGACCACGCCAACGATGCGGTCCCCGTCCAGTTCGACGATGCCGAAGGACGCCGTGTCCGCTTCAGCCACCTGCATCAGCGCGGCCACCGGCCGTCCAGTTCGTTCGTAGGCGTCGACCAAGCGCCGTGAGGCCGCGGACGGCCGGACCTGGTCCGTTCCCACGTGCTCGTTCATGAGCAGGTTGTCCCCAAGCAGCACGAGGAAGGGTCCTTTGACGGCGTGCAGGGCGCATCCAATCGCGTCCCCGAGGCCCCGTTGTTGGGCCTGATGGTGGACGAAGACCTCCACGTCCTTTCCGGGGTCGAGGTGACGGACGGCGACCTCCGGTCGAAGCCCAGCATGCTCCCCTCGTCCTTCGACCCACGGGTTGAGGTCCTTTCCGGGCCGCGTGATCAGGTGGATGCGGTGGACGCCCGCCTCGACGGCTTCGTGCATGAGGTGGGTCAGGACCGGCACGTCCACCAGCGGGACCGCCTCCTTGGGGAGCATCGCGCTCGCAGGAAACATCCGTGTCCCAAGGCCACCGGCCACGATGAGCGCGTCCTCGACGGGGGCCACAACGCAAGGAGGGTCGGACACCCTTTCAAGCATGGGCCGACTCAGCACAGCATGGCTTCGGGCTGGGTCGGTTGGGCCGTCACTGGGGTCCTTCTGGTGCTCCAGACCTTCGTCGACGTGGTGCCTGAGGGCCCATGGGGAAGCGCCGCCATTGGCCGTGGTGGCCTCGGCCTCGTTGGGCTTGGCTGCCTCTACCTCGCATGGTTTCGGCGAACATTTGGCGACGGCTTCCTGCCAACGCTGGACCGCTGGCAAGACCCCCGCAGCACGTGGCCAACCGTGGTCGCTGCGGGGTTGGTGGCCTTGCTCCTCGCCCGTGCAAGCGGCCTTGGATGGATGCCAGCAGCGTGGCCCGAACCTGCAGGGCTTGTTCTCAGCCTGATCGGCCTCCTGCTCCTCCTCAACGGCCTGTACGTGGCCGCGGTCGTGCACCTGCTCGACGAGGAAGAATGACCTCAGTCGAGGAACCCGAGGTCGTCGTCCAGCAGGTCGAGCGCATCGTCGAGGTCCGGCGCCGGCACCTCGCTCATGTCGTGTGCTTCGGGGCGAACCGGCTCGGCCACCAGGGCAACAGGTCGCGGACCTTCGTCGCTGAGGTAGGCACGCCATGCAGCGCCACGCCCCTCGCGACGCACGTCGATGGAGGCAAGCAGGTCTTCCACGCCTTGCTCGGTGCGCCGAAGAACCTGGTCGAGGTGTTCGGGTGCGACCTCGTCCATGCGCAACAGCAGTTCGCGCAATCGCGTGCGCACCACCTCGTCGCCGTCCGACCACGCCAAGGCAAGCAAACCATCGGTGTCCTCGGGCCGTTGTTCGACGTAGTCACGCAGGCCAGCGACAACGTTGCGACGGACCACCGGAGCCGGGTGATGGAGGGCCCGCTTCATCGTGGCGACCCAGCGGTCTTCATCGAGGAAACGGAGGTCGTGCATCGTGGCGCTCGCGGCCGCCAAGACGCTGTCGTCCTCGTCCTCCAGCATAGCGTCGAGCAGCGGGACGGCCTCCCACGTCACGCGACGGAACAAGCGGGTCAAGACGTCGGCGAGGGCGCGACGAACGGCGACGTCCTCGCGTGCATGCAGCTTGTGCACGACGTCAAGGCCGCCCTCAAGGGAGCGCTCGACGAGCCGCGCCAAGCAAGTGCAGACCCGAGCAGCAACCTCGGCATCGGGGTCGTTCGCTCGCCGCGCCAGCCGGTCAACGAGCGCGAGCGGCTCGACGAGGGGGGGACGCTCCAGCAGCAGTTCACACCATCGGATGAGCAGCAAGCGGCGGTCCACGTCACCGCTTTCCAGCCGGTCGAGCAACCACGAGGCGGCTTCCGTCCCCGCGGTATGCGCCTCGACGTTCGTTGTGCGTGGAACCACGGCATGCGGGTTCCACCCGAGGTGCTGGGGGCCAACGTCAGGTTGGGTGTGCCAGGTGCCGGGACGCTGCGCGAGGGCGATGGATTCGAGCAGGTGGTAGCCCTCGTGGACGGCCTGCCCGTGTGCGTTCTGCGCGAGGCCGTTGAGCAAGGCGACGGCGAGCCACCATCGGTCGGTGTTCGGCGCTTCACGGTCAAGGGCCTGCGAGAGCCACGCCGTCGTGAGCCGGTACACGATCCGTTCAGCAAGGTCGTCGACGCGCCGGTTCAACCAGCGAGCGTGCACCTCGTACGGGTCATCGGAGAGGCTCATGCGTTGTGGGACCACGAGGTCAACGACGTCGTCCAGGTGCCGCTCAAAGGTGCCGCGGTCGGCCTCAAGCAAGGCCAGTCCAGCGGTGGTGACGTCCGCGGGTGCGTTGGGTGGCAGCGGTGGAAAGTCCGGATCGATGAGGGGGGGCGACGGCAGCGGCCACGCCACCGTACCGCGTTCAAGCGCCTCCGTGAGGCGCGTGGCGCAGGCTTCGAAGACCTGCGCCTGAAGCGTCGATTTCGTACGTCCCACGTGCTGTGGCGTCCGTTGGGTCCCTATGAAGGTGGACCTTTGGGTTCGCTTCACACGTCGGGGCCAATCGCCGTCGTGACGGTGCCGTTCCTCCACACGCCGCGGTACATGAGGGTCACACGGAAGGGAAGCACGACGTCACCGTCGGCGCTGACGGCGATGAGGCCTCCACGCCCTCCGTAGGGTTCCACGAGGTCGAGCACATGGTCGCACACCTTTCGCAGGTCGGCCCCGTCCGCGCGCATCCCAACCCCCACCTCATGGGCTGCACAAGCGCGCAGGTAGGCTTCGCCGACACCGGTGCACGACACCGCGACGCGCTCGTCGGCCCAGGTTCCTGCGCCGATGACGGGGGTGTCGCCGACGCGCCCTACGGGTTTCCCGGTCATGCCTCCAGTGGAGGTCGCGGCCGCGAGGCGTCCGTGGGCATCGAGGGCCACGGCGCCCACCGTCCCGGGCCCGTCGATCTCGTCGCCGAGGTCGTGGTCCAGGGCCGCGTCGTCCTCGTCGGTGGCGCCCGGACGAAGGCTCGCATCGCGCCATTTCCTCCACTGGGCGCGTCGCAGGTCGGTGACCAAGGTCTCCGGGTCGATGAGGCGTTGGCCCTGCTTGGCAGCGAAGGCTTCGGCCCCTTCTCCGCACAGCATGAGCGGCCAGCCGCCCTGCAACAACCCGTGTGCGGTGTCGATGGGGTTTCGGATGCGGCGAACGCCCACCACGGCGCCTGCCGCGCCGTCCTCGCCGCGCATGATCGAGGCGTCCATGCTCACCGCCCCCGTTTCGTCGAGCACCGAGCCGACCCCGGCGTTGAAACCGCCCTCGTCTTCCATCGCCATCACGGCGAGGCGAACGGCCTCGAGGGCGGAGAGGGAGCCGTCGTCAAGGCGAGGGCCGAGGTCCGACAACAGCGCTTCCATGCACGCGATGCGGGGCGGGTCCATGGGCGTGGGGCCACCCCACGGTCCGTCGCCTCCTGCGCCGCCGTGAACGGCGAGCAGGGCCACGAGGCTCCCTCACTCGACGACGGTGCAGGAGATGATCTGCTGGGGCTCAGCGGGGCGGTCACCCGGTCCTTTGCGGCAGCCTTCGATGGCCTTGACCACGTCCATGCCTTCCGCAACTTCGCCGAACACAGCGTGGTTTCCGTTGAGCCACGGCGTCGCGACGGTGGTGATGAAAAACTGGGAGCCGCCGGTGTTTGGGCCAGCGTTGGCCATCGAGAGGATGCCGGGGCGGTCGTGCTTCATGGCGAGCGCGGAGGCTTCGCAGGGGATCTGCCAACCCGGGCCTCCGGTGCCAGCGCGGCGTGAGTTCGGGTCGCGGGAGTGGGGGCAGCCGCCCTGAAGCATGAACTGCTCAATGACGCGGTGAAAGTGCAGTCCGTCGTAGTACCCGTCGCGCACCAGTTTGACGAAATTGGCCACCGTATCGGGGGCACTGCCGTCGTAGAGGTTCAGAAGGATGTCACCTGCGCTCGTCTGCATTCGGACCTGCATGCAGCGACCTCGTGTGCGGAGTCCTTGAGCCTTCGCGCGTCAGGCTGCGGCGCGACACAGCCGTTGAAAACCCACGGCGTGAGGCGGAACCCATGACGGACCCCTTGGACCACGACCTCGAGATGATCGACGGCACGACCACCACCCTCCGCACCTTGTCGGCTGGCCGACGCGTGCTCGTGGTGAATGTGGCCAGTGCCTGCGGATTGACCCCACAATACACCGACTTGCAGCGGCTGCACGCCGAGCACGACGACCTTGTCGTCGTGGGCATGCCATGCAACCAGTTCGGCGCGCAGGAGCCAGGGACCCACGAGGAGATCTGCGCCTTTACCGAGGAACGCTTCGGGGTGACCTTCCCTTTGGCCGCGAAGCTTGAGGTGAACGGCCCCGGACGTCACCCGATCTACGAAGCACTTTGCCAGGTGAGCGACGCGAGCGGCCATGCGGGCGACGTGCGTTGGAACTTCGAGAAGTTCCTCATCGAAACCGACGGGCAGGTGCGCCGGCTCGCCCCGCAAACGTCCCCGTTGGACGTCATTTGAGGCTCAGGCTGCGAACCGGCGACGCAAGACCAGCAACCCCCCAACCACCACGGCAGGGAACGCGAGTGTTGAGGCGGCTGCAGCCCGGATGCTGCTCGCCCACGCCGCTGGGTCGTCCCACACGGTGACCTCCCCGGCGTGGTCCCCCTCGTAGGGTCCGAAACCCCCACCTCCGGCAAGGTACATCTCGATGCTCATGATGTTGAACACTGCGGGGCCGGCGACGACGAACACGACGGCCGCGATGAGCACCAGCGTTCGCCACGGTCTCAGGGCCTTCTTCAGCACCACGTCGACGGCCATTGGGAGCACCACAAGCACCGCGGCCGCAACGAGCAGCCACGACTGAGGGTTGCCGCTTTGGGAGAATCCCAACTGCGGCCCCATGTAGTGGTACGTCGTGAACCCAAGGTAGGTGGCGAGCATCAACAGCAGGTCTGCGGTCAATAGCCCGAGGAGGGCCCATCGCACGGCCTTCACCGTCACCTTTCGAAGGAGCCATGGCAGCACGGCACAGACCACAAGCGCCCCCCACAGCACTGCATCTGGATGTTCGAGGCCGGCCATGCTTGCCGCTGGACCTTCCACGGCAAGGTTGTGTCGCCCTCACTCCTCTTCGGAGGTGTATCCCTTGGATTCCGGCATCCAGCGAAACACGACGAAGGCCGCCGCCAACGAAATCAGGGCGGAGACGCCCGTGGCGGTGGTCATGCCCGTCATGAAGGCCTCCCGACCCACATCGATGAGCAGGTTCCCTGCAGGGTTGCCTTGGGCGAGCAGTTCCCCTCCGAGGCGCATGGCCGCAGGGAAGGAGGAGGCGGGGTCCACAGGGAAGGCGACCCCGTTCAAGGCCTCAGGGAGCACGAAGGCGTCTTGGTAGAAGGTGTTCAGCACCGAGCCGCCGATGGCGATGCCTAGTGCGCCGCCAATTTCTCGGCTGGAATCGTTCGTGGCGCTGCCGACGCCGGCTTTGTCGTCCGGTACCGATTCCATGACCAAGCCCGTCGAGGGAGCCATCGTCAGGCCCATGCCAAGGCCGAGCACGAAGAACACGAGGCCCAGCACCCAGTATGCGGTCCCGACCTCCGCAGTCGTGGCGAAGAGCACCATGCCCACCGTGACGAGGAGGAGGCCGCTGCCCACCA
>JAYPDK010000026.1:0-24135 GCA_038125145.1 Candidatus Poseidoniaceae archaeon | reverse complement strand
ACTCGCCAAGCGCGCGACCAAGGAGCGCACCAAGCGAGAGAAGGCCGCTGCCAAGGCGGCCAAGGCCGAGGAGGGGGCGTGACATGGACCTCGGAGCCGCGGCCGAAACGGCCGTCTTCTTCGTCTTCGCCACGGTGGCCCTTGCGGGATCCTACGGGCTCATCAAGGCGCAGAAGGTGGCGCATTCGATGCTGTTCGTCATCTTCGCCTTCCTGGCCATCGCAGGGATATTCATCCTGCTCGGGGCGGAATTTCTTGCCGCGATTCAGATCCTTGTCTACATCGCCAGCGTCGGCCTTGTGGTGCTCTTCGGCATCATGCTGACCCGCCGGCAAATCCTCGAGGAGGATTTTGAATGAGGCTGACCTCCATCACAACCCGGCTGGGCCTGCTCGCCCTGCTCTTCGTGCTCCTTGGTGTGCTTGCGGACGAGGGCCTCTGGGAAGGGGCCTCCAGCACCGTGCTCGACACGCCGATGCTGGCCGATGCCATGTTTGGCGCGTGGTCGCTCCCGCTCGCCCTGCTCGGTGTGCTGCTCGCGGTCGCGATGATTGGTGCAGCCTACCTTGTGCGCGACGAACGCTTCGAAAACCTCGTCTGGCAGGAGTCCGGACTCAACGTCGCAGCCATCAAGGCCATGGGGGCCTCCACGATGGAGGGCGACGAACTCACCCGCTTCGCGGCCTACCTCAACCAAAGCGGTCAGGACGTGGCGTCCTTCTTCGCCACGATTGACCTTGACGCTTCGGGCACCATCGACGTGGTGGAGTTCGAAGCGGCGCTGCGCCGCGCTGGCATCGACCACCTCGCCTTCCGAGATGTCGATGCCCTGCTGCGGTCGCTTGACGTCAACGGCACCGGGCAACTCGACCTGCCCGAACTTCACAACCTCATGCTGCGCTACGGCGCTGACGGAGGTGAAGAGGAATGATCGACCCCCTGTACGTCAGCGGCCTTTCAGCGATGCTCTTCGTGATGGGCCTTTGGGGGGCGTTCACCAGGAAGAACGCCATCATCGTCTTGATGTGTTTCGAACTGATGCTCAACGCTGCCAACCTCCAATTTGCTGCTGCGGCGGTGCACCACGGCGACGTCACTGGATGGATCTACACCGTGTTCGCCATCGCCATCGCCGCTGCAGAGGTGGCCATCGGTCTTGCCATCCTGCTGTCCATGTACAACCAGCACGCGACCATCTCGCTCGATGAGGTCGAGCTGTTGAAGCACTGAGGTGAGCCCATGTCCGCAGAAACCGTCTCCGGAACGGGCCTCGAGGTCCCTTCGTTCGCCCTGCTCATCATCCTCCTGCCGATGCTGGCCTTCCCGGTCATCCTGCTGCTTGGCCGTCTCTTCAACGGCAAAGACTGGTGGCGCGGGACCCTCAAGGAAGGCGGCCTGATCGCCCTTCCGGTCATGGCCGCGAGCCTGATCGCCTCGCTCGCCGTCATTCGTCGTTTCCTCGGGGAGACGTCTGCTTCGGCGACCTCGACCGTCATGCATTGGGTCAATTTTGCATGGCAGGACGCCGCCACCGGCGAGATTCAACTCTTCAGCATGGACTTCGGTTTCTACGTGGACCACACGACCGTGATGCTGCTCTTCGTGGCCAGTTTCCTCTGCCTGCTCATCAACATCTTCAGCATCGGCTACATGAACACCGACCCGGTGAACGACAACCGCAACCACCGCTTCTATGCTGAGTTCGTCCTGTTCTGCTCCGGCATGCTGGGGATGGTGTTGTCCGATTCCTTCCTCTGGCTGTTCATCTTCTGGGAGTTGATGGGCCTGTGTTCCTACCTCCTCATCGGCTTCTACTACGAGCGTCCTTCGGCTGCCTACGCCGCCAAGAAGGCCTTCCTGACGACCCGTGTGGGTGACGTCTTCCTCGTCATCGGGTTGGCCATGCTCTGGAACCTCTTCCAGCCGCACGCGGTCGGCGGGGACGCCCTCGCGTACAGCGTGGTCTTCGATGGTGCGAACCTGCAGGCCATCGCCGATGCCGGCAAGAGCGGTGCGCTCCAGCTCGCGCTTGGCTTCATGTTCATCGGCGCGGTCGGCAAGTCAGCGCAGTTCCCGCTGCACGTGTGGCTTCCCGACGCCATGGAGGGCCCGACCCCCGTGTCTGCGCTCATCCACGCGGCGACCATGGTCAACGCCGGCCTCTACCTTGTGGCGCGGATGTTCCCGATCTTTGGCGCCGAAGCCATGCACGGCGCCTTCACCGACCTCGCCTTCCTCATTGCCCTGGTTGGCGGCATCACGGCGTGCATGGCCGCGCTCATCGCCTTCGTGCAGATGGACCTGAAGAAGGTCCTCGCGTATTCCACCATGAGCCAGCTCGCCTACATCTTCACCGGTCTCGGGGCCGCGCTTTGGCTCGCGAACAGCCTCGATTGGCACCACGACGACGCGGCCCACACCATCGTGGTGGTCGCCTTTGGTGCAGCCTTGTTCCACCTGTTCAACCACGCGATGGCGAAGGGCATGCTGTTCATGGCCAGCGGTTCGGTGATTCACGAGATGCACCACGCCCACCACGACGTGCACCATCACCACGACCACGACGAGCACCACGATGACCACCACGACGAGGACCACTTCGACGCCCAATCGATGGCCAACATGGGTGGCCTTGCATCCAAGCTTCCGATCACAGCGACGGCCATGCTGGTCGGATCCGCCTCCATCATCGGGCTTCCGCTCATCGGTGGATTCTGGTCCAAGGAAGGCATCATCGCGAACACCTGGCGCGTCGCTCTGGAGGATCCACGCTTCTTCCTGCCCGCCATCCTCGTGCTCGTGACGGCCGGCATGACCGGGTTCTACATGTCACGCATGTGGTTCATGACCTTCGCAGGCAAGCCGAAGAGCGAGGTGGCCGCGCACGTTCACGAGCAAACCCCGTGGATCCCCATTCCCCTCCTGGTGCTCATTCCGATGAGCCTCTCGGCCATCGTCTTCGCCTCCCTCGAAGCAACGCATTACCTTGGCGACACGGGCAGCCACCTCGGCGAGATGGGCCTCCTCGACGGATTCCTCTACGAGATGGAGCACGCGTTTGCCAACCACGACCCCTTCTTCCTGGTGCTGACCTACATCGCCATCGGGCTGTCGCTCGTTGTAGGACCGATGGCCGCCATGGCCTTGTACGGTGGCCAACTGGCGGACGGTGAAGTGGCCAAGCCGTGGCTGAAGCCCTTCGTGTCCCTGTCGGCCCGCGTCAACAAGCGCCACCGCTTCGACAACGCTGCCTTGGCGGAGGGCTCGCTCGCTACTGCGCTTCAGGAGCGTCTGTACTTCGACGCGTGGTACGACGCGGCCTGCGAGAAACTTGTGGCTGGATTCTCCAACCTTGCCGCTGTGTTCGACCGCCGCGTCGTTGACGGCGCCATCAAGGGCATCGAGTCGGGCAGCCAAAGCACCTCCCGTCAGGTTCGAAGCCTCACCACGGGCTCCGCTCGTGACTACATCATGATGGCCGCGCTTGGGACGCTGCTCATCGCGCTCGTGCTGTGGGGGGTGGCCTGATGGATCTCGTGAGCATCGTTCTCGTTGGCTTGCCCATGGTCGTCAGCCTGCTGCTGCTGAGCCTTGTCGGGCTGGTTCCCGCAGCGCTCCGTCCGCGTTTGGCCGTGCCGATGCGCCTCGTCACCTTCGTGGTCGGCGTGGTGCTGTTCTTGGTCACCACGGGGATGTTCTTGGGCACCCTCGGTGAGGTGGATTGGCTCGGCATCGGCTTCAACACCTACGTGTTTGAGGAACAATACACGTGGATCGAGAGCCTCGGCGTTACATGGCACGTCGGTCTTGATGCCCTTTCCTTCCCAATGGTTTGGCTGACGGCCTTCCTGCTCCCCGTCACGCAGATTGCCACCTGGAACGAAAAGCGAGGTGAGGTCTACCACCCGCTCATTTTGTTGATGGGTGCGACGCTGATCGGTGTCTTCGTCAGCCTCGATCTGTTCATGTTCTACATTTTCTGGGAATTGACGCTCATTCCGATGTTCTTCCTCATCCTGAAATGGGGCGGTGCAGAACGCCGGTATGCGGCTCAGAAGTTCTTCATCTACACCTTCACCGCCTCGGTCGTGATGCTGCTTGGCCTCGTGACGCTGTACTTCCTGCAGCAGCCCACGCAAGCAGGTGCCTATGCTGGAACCTTCACTGGCCGCAGTTTCGACCTCGTCAACCTCTCGGAGGTCGCCATGGCCGCCAACGCCGACGGGGTGTTCCTCGGGAAAACCATGCAAGCGGTCCTGTTTGCGATGCTGATGCTCGGCTTCCTCGTCAAGTTGCCCGCGGCCCCGTTCCACACCTGGCTCCCAGACGCACACGTGCAGGCCCCCACCGGCGGCTCGATGCTGCTGGCCGGCGTGATGCTCAAGATGGGTGCCTACGGCATGTTCCGAATTCCGGTCACGCTGTTCCCTCATGCGCTCGAGCAGTTCCAATTCGCACTGATGCTGTTCGGCTTTGTTTCCTTGGTCTACGGCGCCATTGTGTGCCTCGGGCAAACGAACCTCAAGAAAATGGTCGCCTATTCCTCCGTCTCCCACATGGGCGTCATCCTGCTCGGCATTGCCAGCCAACAGCCCATCGGCTACGCTGCAGCCCTCTTCATGATGTTCGCTCATGGCATCATTTCCCCCATGCTCTTCGCGGTCTGTGGCGCGTTCAAGCACCACTACCACAGCATGGAGATTGGAGCGATGCGAGGCATGGCGAAGCATTCCCCGTGGATTGCGACCTCGATGATGTTCGGTTGGATGGCCAGCCTGGGTCTCCCCTTGCTCGCGGGATTCGTGGCTGAATTCATGCTCCTCGTGGCCTACTGGGCCACGTTTGGATGGTGGATCCTCGGTCCGGGTTTGGCCCTCGCCATCACGGCGGCGTACTACCTGTGGTCCATGCAGCGCACGATCTTCGAAGGCGGCGAAGCGACCCAGCCCCCTGCAGGTATGGAAGGCAAGCCCATTCCCGACCTCGACACGAGCGAGAAGGTGGCCATGCTCATCCTCGCCGCAGCCACCGTCCTCTTCGGCATCTTCCCCTTCATTGCGTTGGACATGATGGACGCGTGGACGCAGGCTGCCTTCGCAGTGCTCTTTGGAGGTGCTTGAGATGTCGGAACAAAGCGTCCCAGCCTTCTCGTCGGAGTTCTTCGGCTACTTTGCCGCCGAAACCGTCCTGCTCGTCGGCCTCGTTCTCTTGATCGTCGTCCCCAACCTCGGCAAGGGCACCTTCCGCGTTCCCGGAACGCAGGCCCGCGTTCCGTGGTTCTTCGGTGGCGAGCGCTACGCGCTCACGGGCCGTCCGGACGTGCCGGGCTTCATCTCTGTCTTTGTCCTGCTCACGGCCTTCATGCTCCTGCTGAACGACCTTCTGAATGGATGGAACGGCACCGCGACGAGCGCCCTCGTCCACGCTCATGGCGACACGTCGGTGCGCATCCTCGCTGCGACGCCCTTCAGCCGCTTGATGGAGACCCTGTTCATCGGGGCGCTCCTGTTGGTGGCGATCGCCTCGCTCGACCGCTACCGCTCGACCCAACCCGGTGCCGTGCGCAGCGTTCGGGAACTGTACAACAACAGGCGTCAGGCGGATTTGCACATCCTGCTCCTCACGTGTGCCCTCGGCATGAGCACCGTGGCCCTGGCGGAGAACCTCTTCGTGCTCTTCGTCGGACTTGAGCTGGCCTCCTTCTCAAGTTACGTGTTGGTGGCGTTCAACAAGGAATCCAAGGCGGGTTCTGAAGGCGGCATGAAGTACTTCATCGTGGGATCGGCCTCCTCCGGCGTCGGGCTCTACGGCCTCTCCTTGCTCTACCTCTGGGCTGGAACCCTTCAGGTGGACGCCTTGGCGCTCGCGTGGTCGAACATCGGTCAGGAAGTGCTTCCATACGTTGCGCTCGGCTTGATGCTCGTTGGCTTCGGATTCAAGGTCAGTGCAGCGCCCTTCCATTTCGCTGCGCCCGACGCCTACGCTGGAGCAGCCTCCCCCTTCGCAGGTTTGCTCGCCACGGCCAGCAAGGCCATGGGCATGGTGGGCTTGTTCCGCATCCTGCTTGTGGTGACGCTTCCGGACGGCACGGAAGGAAGCGCGGTGTGGCTCGTGCTCCTCGGGATCCTCGCGGCCGTCACCATGACCTGGGGCAACATCGCGGCCCTCGGAAGCACGAATCCGAAGCGGATGTTGGCCTACTCCTCCGTCGCGCATGCTGGCTACATGCTCGCGGCGCTGACCGCCGTTGGTGTCTGGAACCTCGGTGAAGAAGCCCTGAGCCCGGCGGCTCAGGAAGCATCGGAAGCGGTGCTGACGGCCCTCCTCTTCCACCTCGTCGTGCTGGTCGCGTTCAAGATGGGCGCCTTCCTTGTGCTCGGCGTGCTGGAGAACGAGGGTGAAATCCGCGACGACCGTGCTCTGGCCGGTCTTGGACGTCGCTCCCCGCTCTTGGCGGTGACGATGTTCATCTTCATGCTCAGCCTTGCAGGCGTGCCGCCGCTCTCCGGTTTCCTCTCCAAGTTGCTCGTCATCATGGGGATCGTCAAGGTCGCCGCCGTCGACGTCGGGACCAGCGGTGCAAGCGTCGGTTTCCTCGGGATGGACCTGCACTGGGTCTGGGGCCTTGCCCTGCTGATGGTGCTGAACAGCGCCATCTCCGTCTTCTATTACCTCCGAATTGGTGTTGTGATGTTCTTCGACGCACCCGCCGCTGGCCGCGACCACCCCGTCCCTCGCGCCGTCTTTGCCACCGTGGCCATCACTGCCTGCTTGGTTGGCACCTTGCTCTTCGGCATCTGGGGCGACCCGCTCATCGACGTCTGCCGCTCCGCGGCGGCAGCGCTGCTTGGCTGAGCCTCGTGCGCGGTTGGGTTCAAGAGGGGTCGGTCGCTCGCCCGTTGTAGGGAAGCACGATGGGACGACGACGTGAGGAGAAGGTCGACGAAGAAGAACTCGCTCGCCTCGAGTCCTCCGAGGACGAAGGGAACGTCGGCAAGATCCGCGTGAAGATGCCCAACACCCGCGTGAACGAGATGTTCGCCCTTGCTGAGCAGTTGCTCGGTGGCCGTCGCGTGACCGTTCTGTGCGCCGACGGCGAGACCCGCCTCGCGCGAATTCCGGGCAAGATGCGTCGTCGGCAGTGGGTTCGTGAAGGCGATCTGATCATCGTTTGGCCGTGGGACTTCCAGGACAGCAAAGCGGACGTCAAGCACCGCTACACCAAGACGCAGGCCATGTACCTCTCACGCAAGGGCGTGCTTCCCGAAGTTGTGGACCTGTTCGGTACCTCGTACAGCGGTGATGACTTCGACGAGGACGACGACCTGTTCGGTGACATGGACGACGACGACGTCATGCTCGATGAGGAGGCTGACGACGACCTCTTTGGTGACGACGATGAGGACGACGACGATGACGATGACCTGTTCGGAGGCGACGACGACGATGACGACGACCTGTTCGGAGACGACGATGAGGAGGACGACGCCTTGGACACGTCCGACGAGGACGCCGCAGAAGAGGGGGCCTTTACGCCCGTCGCCTTCGACGATGCAGACGACGACGAGGACGTGACGGACGGCGTCGACGAACTCTTTGGTTGAACGCTCGGACGTCATGCGAGGCGGTGGGCTCGGCATGGCGCACGACGACCACTGGGACGAACTGACCGAACGCTCACGTCAGCGGCGCGGGCGACGCGGGCGTCGACGCCGGCCTGAGTTGAACGAGGATGAGGCCGAGGACCTGGCCCATGAGCGCCGCGAAACGGACGCTTTCCTCGCTGGTCTGGAGGACGGAGGGTCGGGGTACCGATGGATGAAGGAAGACCGCTACCGCCGGATGTTCCGTGACATTGAGGACAAACTGCAGGGGGTGCTCGGTGCGGGTCCGTTCGAATGGGTGGACCGTCGTGTGTTCGATCAGGTCTTCGATCGGCTTACCCTGATGTCCGTGTACAAACTGATGTCCGATGGTGTCGTTGACACCTTGGACCACCCCATCGCCCGTGGGAAGGAAGCCCACGTCTTCCATGGGACCACCATGGACGGCGAGGCGGTGGCGGTGAAGATCTTCCACACGTCGAATGCCGTGTTCAAGAACCTCGTCCAGTACATCGAAGGGGACCCACGATTCGGAGGACTGAAGCGCCGGCACCGCGACCTGGTGGACATCTGGGTCAGGAAAGAGCACCGTAACCTTGAGCGCCTTCGGAAGTGGGGGTTGTCCGTTCCTGCGGCGCTTGGCGTGCAGCGCAACGTGCTCGTGATGGAGTACATTGGCGACGATGCCTCTCCCGCACGAAAACTCCGGGAGGTCGAGGTTGAGGACGCCGAAACCGTCTACGTGGCGCTGCTCGAATTCCTCGCCGTGGCGTGGCAGAAGGCGAGGTTGGTGCACGGTGATTTCTCTCCGTACAACATCCTCTGGCACAACGGTGCTCCAGTCGTCATCGATGTCGGTCAAGCCGTCATCGATTCCCATCCGAAGTCCCGTGAATTCCTCGTTCGGGACGTGACGCGCCTCGTCGAATGGGGGCAGCGTCAAGGGTTGGACGTCGAGGTCGCCGACGCGCTTGTCGACGTGCTGGAGATGCCGTTGGACCACGTCGAAGAGGTGTGATCACTCCTCTTCGTCCCACGAGATGGACTCGTCGTCGGCCAATCCCATCATCGCTTCAACGGCCTCGTCGTCCTCCGGATCAACCTGTGCGGCTCGGAAGCGGCGGTTGCGGCGCTCGCGTGCTTGATCCAATCCGGGGACCAAGGATTCGAACCCTGTTGCCTCTGCGCCACCTTGGTCCCGCACCTCAATGCTGCCGAGTTGGCGGCGCTCGATCCTGTTCCTCTTTGTCGCCCGCTCAAGGAAGCTCATCACAGACCCGTGCTCCGCTCCACCCGCAAGCATGTCGACGGCTTGCCGTGCGAGCGCCAGCCCCTCTTCTTCGGCAATGATGACCACCGTTGACTTGTAGATCGTGATGCTGCTGCCCGTGATCTGTTCGATGCGCTGGCGGATTTTTCCTTGGCTGCCGATGATGCGAGCACGGATGCGCTGAAGTTGCTTCGCGCGCTTGCCGACGTGGTCTCGCAGGTCGACCATCTCGAAGTAACACCCGTCATCAAAGAGGCTCACAGCGACCTTGGGCGCCATGCCTCGTCCGATGGCCTTCACCACGTCCGGCATCTTGAGCGCCCGGACGGGGTCGTACGAGCCGGGTTCCCCCCACTCCACCTCCACATCACCGGACTCAGAGTCCACGTGGAGGGCGACGGCTCCCGACGCCTCGGCCAGAGCCTTCAGGGTCACTCCTTTCGCGCCGATGAGCACGGCAATCCGGTCCCGAGGGATGCGGGGCAGCGCCTGTCGCATGGTGTTCCGGCGGTGCTGCCGTTCTTCAATCCCGTGGACGTCGGCCGAGCACGCCAACCAGCAGACCGGCGAGCAGCACCAAGCCAAGCGAAGGTGCAAACGACGGTACGAGGCCGGGCGAAATCGAGGCACCGGTGACCACGAAGTAGGCGGCGTTGTTGGCCTCGTTGTATTCGTCGATGCCGTCAAACGGGTCGATGACGACGCGGATGTCAAGTTGACCTTGGGTGGTGACCGTCAGGTTCCACTCGATGATCTCCATGGCGTCGTTTAGATCTGCGCTGTCCACCGTTCGGGTTTCGAGGACCGTCCAGTCCACGTTGGACAAGCGGTCTGCGGGTGCGGTTTCGAGGCGCAGTTTGACGGGGCCACCAAAATACGCCTCGTTCGTCTCCAAGGTGGAGGTGATCCGCACCAATCCTTCGGCCTGTGTGGGTTTGACCACGAGTCGGTCGATCACCGTGCCGGACGCGTTCCACCGCAGGTCCAGTCCCGGGAGGATTTGGAAGGACGAAGGAGACGTGGTCATCGAATTCCCCGCCGCGTCGGTGACCACGGCCCGCACCATCAGGTACTGCCCGGATTTCGTGGCCCACGATGCCAGTCCGAGGCTGCCGTTCAGCCCCCCGGTTCCGAGGCTCACCCAGCGTCCCGTGAGGTCTGGCGTGGCGCCGACACCGTTGGCATCGAAGCCGTACTCCATGTAGGACGAACCTTCGTCAATCCCTGCCCCATCGTCCTCTGCGGCGAAGGTCACGGCGATGGCTCCGGTGCGGCTTGTCGTGAGTTCAGGAAGGGTCCATCCGAGTCCCTCGGGTGCGGTGAGGTCAACCGCCACGGCCACCTCCACCACTTCCCCATCGTTGCCGGCTCGGTCGGTGCTTCGAAGGTACACGGTGTGCTCGCCTTCGGTGAATTCGAGCGTGATGGCGTCCTCGGTGGTGCTCGTCCACGTGCTGTTGTCGAGCGACCAGGCCGCCGAGGCGACGCCGCTTCCGAAGCCGTCATCGGCGTTGTTGATCAGGCCACTGAGCTCCACGCTCGAGGTCGATTGCCAACCGCCGCTGCTGCCGATGAGCACGTTGTTGAGGCTCGGCCCCGTTCTGTCGATGCCGATGAACACCGTGTCTTGGACGTTGTACCCTGATTCGTCCGAGACGGTCAGGACGGTGTTCCACGTGCCTTCGTCGAGGTCTCCGGGCGCCCAATCCCATCCGTAGGCCAAGGTTCCCGGCCCGTCGGTGGCCGGCGTACCGCTGCCGGGGACGTTGGCGAGGGTGGCGCGGTCGAGGTCGTCGTCGCTGGCGCCCCAGCGGAAGGCGAGCGTCCCGGTGGCGGCGACGTTGAACCACAACCGGTCGCTCGAAGAGGTGCCGTTTCCGCTCGCCGCGTTGAGCACGGTGAAGGCGGTGATGATGGGTTCCTGATTGGCGATGTCGAAGGATCCGGATTCAAGGGAGACCGTCGCGTTGGCGTCGCTGTCGAAGGCCGTCACGAGCACGGTGTAGGTGCCGTTGTCGACGCTCTTCGTGTTGAAGGAGGTGTACCACGGGCTTGAGGTGGTGTTGCCCATGGTCGTCGTGCTGTCCCCGACGAGGTCCATCCGCATCCACCCGACGGTTCCGGTGCCGCTGACGGTGACGAGGAGGGTCAACTGTCCCGTCACGGTGTCGCCTGCGGAGGGAAGGGAGGAGGAACTGAGGGTCAAGCCCGAACTCCGCGCGATGTCCGGTACCTCTGGCAGTTCAGCACCAAGGTCGCCGGGCATGCCCGGCTGGTGGTTGGTATGCACGAGGAGCAGGAGCGCCACCAGAAGGAGCGCGGTGGGCCTGCTGCGCATGCCCTTGAGTGGTCCTGAGCCATCCTTCAACCCTCCCCCGTGCGAAGCGCGGAAGGACCGCCACAGGTGAGGTCCGCACGCGTTCCGGGCGGAGATGAATTGAAGAGCCGTGGAAGGGACATGGCGGCATGCTCCGAGGTCGTGCGGCAGGGCTCGTCGTGCTGCTCCTGCTGACGCTCGTCGTTCCAAGCCCGGCCGCGTCGGAGTCGAGCGGCGCCATCGAGGCCTCCGCAGCGACGGTCACCGTCGGTGACGGCTCGACCCTGTACGCGGGGGATGCCGTGACGATCACCATCACCTTCGTCAACACGCAGGTCAGTGCGGCCACCGAAGTGAACTGGTTTGTCTACAAGGACGGCCTGAACAACCTCCTGGACGGCAACGTTGTGAGCCTCATCGAAGGGGGAAGTTCCGTCGACGTTCAGGTGACCTGGAACAGCATCACGGAAGGCGAGCACCGCGTGTACGTGAAGTTCAACCAAGGGGGCGACGCGGACGCGATTTTCAACAAGGCCTTCACCGTGAACGGCCTTCCTGACCTCCGGGTGGCTGAGGCCGAGGTTGGCCCCTCGAACGGCTTGTTCAGCGGCGACGAGGCCACCCTGTCCGTTCGCGTCCTGAACGCGGGAAGCGAGAACGCCTCGGCCAGCCTGCTCGGCCTCCAACTCGGCAGCATCACCTTGCCCTCGGAAGAGGTGCCGGCCCTCGCAGCGGGCGAAAGCGCGTGGGTGAACACGACGTTCACGGCTCCGGCGACCGGCGACCACACGCTTCGGGTCACGCCCGATGTGGAAGCATCCGTTCGAGAAGCCAACGAAGGCAGTTTCCTCGACGTGGACTTCACCGTGGTCCCTCGCATGGACGTCCGCCACACCGGCGCCCTGAGCATCGAGGTGGACGAAGGGGCGCTGAACGGACCGTGGACGGTCAGCGGCGCCATCGAGCGTGTTGCAGGCACCGGCACCGACACCGTGCCGATGCGCCTCGAAATCATCGATGAAGAGGGGCACCTTGTCCCCATGGCTCCGTTTGAGGTCCTGCTCGAGGGTGCCGGCTACGCCACCGCCACGTGGGAACGCACCATCACCTCCTCGGAGGTCAGCACCCTCGCACGGGGGGTTCCGCACAACGTGGTGGCGGTGATCGATCCCTTCGGGACCGCCTCCTTCGTTCAAGAGGACACCAGCAACGACCGAAGCGACGCCGTTCAACTCGACCTTGACCCGATCCCGGACGTCTACCTCGATCTGAACGCCATTCCGGAATCCCCCAGCGTGGATTCGGGCGAGCGCGTGAACTGGAGCGTGTTCATGATCAACACGGGGACCGTCACGGTCCGCGGAACGCTCGAGGTCACCTTTGACGGCTTGTCCTACGACGACCGCATCGTTCTCGACGGAGGTGAAAGCCTGACCTGGTACCCGAATCCCCACCTCCCGACCACGGTTGGCGCCCATACCGCTCAATTTGAGGCGCGCTTTGAGGCCGATTCCGATTCGTGGGACGCTGACCCGTCCAACAGCGTGGCGCGTGGTTCGGTGGAAGTCACGGCACCGCTGCGCCTGACGTGGAGCGCTTCGACGCTCGTGCTCACCAACGCCGAAGGTGACATGGTTGAACCTCCGTTGCAGCCCGGGACGACCTACGTCATGACGGTGAACGCCACGTCTCAGGAAACGGGGGCGGTGAACTACACCTGCGACGACGGCGCAGGCAACGTGTTCGAGAGCATCCCGGTCTCCGTGCTTGAGCGCACCGTCTCCGCGAGCACCGTGGCGTGCTCCTTCGTCGCGTCGCAGGGTCAAACCACCGTTCGCTTCGTCCCCAGCGACCCCGATGTCTCCACCACGTTCGCACGCACGTGGGCCAGCCTCGACGTGGCGGACGACGGTCCCAGCGATGAGGCCCGCTCGATGCGAGGCTTGTTCCGTTGGGCCTCGTTGTTCGCCCTGCTGTTGGTCGGCGTCTTGATCACCGCTTGGGCCATCACGCGCGCGAGGGACGAAGAGGTGGATCGGGACATCTTCGAGTATTGTCCATCGTGCGATGGCGAACTGGAAGGCGACGAGGACACGTGTCCCCATTGCCGCTTCGACCTTGCGAAGGCCCGCAAGCAATTCCACAACTGCACGGCGTGCGGGGAGTCCGTTCCAGACCTGCTGGACAACTGTCCCTACTGCGGGACGGAGCAGGACGTCGCGTCCTACTTCGAGCGACGTGAACGCGTTCAGCGTGCTGCTCCAGAGAAGGCCTTGCAGGCGCTTCCCGACGACGAGGAGGAGGACCCCGACGAGATCGTCAGCGGCAGCGAAGATTTCGCGGACGCCGTCAAGGCCTTCGGCTACAACGAAGACGACCTCGACGACGAGTGGGACACCAACATCGAATCTGCAGAAGCCGAGGTCGGTGCCGCTCAGCAACGGCTCGATGCGGAGGAGGTTGACCCGGCGGACCTCACACCAGAGGAACTCGAAGCGCTCGAGAACTCGGTCACCACCACCTTGCGGAGCGTCGCGGACAGCTTTGCTGGGCAGGACATTGATTCGATCATCGCGGGCAAGGGCAAGGGCAAGGTGCAGGCCCTGAAGGACGACGGCAGCGAGTTGTCGGCTTCCGATGCCGGAATTCGTGAACGCTTGTTCGAGTTGACCGGCGAGGAGGGCGTGTTGCCCGGCGAGGAGGTCAAGGTCGGCATGAGCCTGACCGACGGCTCCCTTGCCGGAAACGAGGTCGGTGAAGCCACGGCCGACTTCACCTTCGAGGACGACAACCCCGCTTCAGCGTCCGTTGACGACGAACTCACACCCAAGCGGGCCGCTCCCCGACGGCGGGCGCCGCGCCGCGCGGAGGCGAAGCCCGAACCGACGGTTGCGCAGTGTGGTGCGTGCGGCGCGGACATCGCGGTCGATGCAACGTCCTGCTCCACCTGTGGCGCCGTCTTCGAGTGACCGCGCTCGCGCGGACGACACCTTCACATCCGAAGGGGGGAAGGCGTCGTCATGGGTGCTCGACCTGTGGTCGTCGCGCTTGCGCTGCTGCTGCTCAGCAGCACCCTTTCTGGCTGCTTGGCCTTGGTGCCGGCCAGGGAATTCCTTGAATGGCAGCGGGACGATGTTCAACTCGTGACGGTGTACCACCGCGAGGATCTGTCCCACACGTTCACCGAACTCGCGGAGGCCTACACCAACCAAACGAGCTTCTACGTTGACGACAGCGTCACCCAAATCGACGTCTACTTCAAGGCCAGTTTCTCGTTTTCAGACGAGGTTGGATGTGCGGACGCTGGCGTGACCCGCTTCGTTCGGGCCACCTTGCTGATGCCGGACAACACCGCAGCATGGGAGACGGAAGTCTGCGAGAACGCCAACCCTCCAGAAGAACACCTGCTGCCGCAGCCCGAATTTCAGCGGGGCGAGTGGGTGCTGTCCGTCGAGGCCCGTGGCGTCGGTGAGGAGTTCTTGAACCAGTTCAAGGACAATTTCAACGTCGTGGTCACGGTTCACCGCGAGTGCGTTCAGTACCCGCTTGACGATGCCTGCGAATGATCCAAGCGTTGCGGGCAGGACGAGCGGCGCGAGCAGTTTTTGCACTTCCCAACGCGCTCGTGGTTGCGCTTGGCGCCCCCTTCGACCATCAGGCGGCGAACCTCGACGAGGGCCTCCTGCAGGTCACGGCGTGCACCATCGTCCCAGAGAACCTGATACGCGTCCTCATCGCCGTAGCGCAGGACGCCGTAGGGGGACGGCCGTCCCGTGGTGGCTTCAACAAGTTGGAGGTACGCCAGCACCTGCATGCGGTGGGAGTCGTGGGGTTTGGCGGGGACCTTCCCCGTCTTTTGCTCGACCGGGATGAACTCGCCGTCAACGATGACGATCTGGTCCGGACGGCCTCGGAGCCCCGTGGTCCCGTCAACGAGCAAACCGTCACCCTCCTCATCGTCCGAGTAGGCCACGGCCTCAGCTGCACGGTCCAACCCAGCACGGTCCCGTGCCACCTCTGCGCGGTGGTAGGTGGTCAAGAGGATCTGCAGGCGCCACGAGGCGAGGCCTGTCCACACAAAGGCCACGGCGATGAGGATGAAGGAGGCGTTCGCCTCGTCAACGACGGTCACCAAAGCGATGGCGTGGAGGCCAAGCACGATGGCCCCAAGCAGCATGCTCGCCTCGGTTCGACCCGCCTCGAACCAACCGCCGATGAACCCGGGTGGATTCAGCACAGGCTCCACGCCCGAAACTTCGAATTCAGACGAACGGTCAGGGATGCTCCAGCCCACGGCCTTCCTCCATGGCAGCCAGACGAGGACGATGCCGCAGACCAGCGTCGACAACGCCCACAACGACAGCAGGCGTGCCAGGGCACCTTGGTCAACGCTGCTCTGGGCGAGTTGCCGTGTGAGCCAACCTTCGAGGCTGAAGACCAGCACGACGGTGAACCACCATGCCCAGATGGTGACGGAGCGTCGGAAGGCGACCGCCTCCCGGCTGAAGGCCATCATGTCCTCGTGAATTTCGGCGTGCCGGCGTTTTCCTTCGACCACCGCGTCGCCTTGCGCGTCCACGCCGTCCCGCGCCAGTTGCCACGACATTGGGCAGTAGGCATGGCGTTCGAGATCGCTTGCGCTGATGGCCGGGTACGTCTCCTCGTCCATCGCGTTGCTCACCCCCTCCACGGGTGAGGCGTGCGGCCTTGGGTTGAAGGAGTCAGCGCCGAACCCGGGCAAGCGGGCCCCTGCCGTGGCCCGAAGCGGTTTAATAGAGGGTTCAAGTCGGCGGACCGCAGGTGTCTCTGATGTCCGAAGAAGGTGCACTCCTCGTGTCCGCCAGCACCTACGAGGAGAACGCCGTCAACATCGGGACCCAACAGAAGAGCTCCGACATGGCGCGCTTCATCCAAACCGTTCGCGACGACGGCCTGTACCTCCTCGACGTCGGCGCCACCGACCAGCGCATCCGCCTCGTGGCGCAGTTCCTCTGCCGCTACGAACCCGGACGCGTGATGGTGGTCAGCGCCCGTCAGTACGGCCAGCGCCCCGCCCGCCTTTTCGCGGAAGCCATCGGTGCCAACGCCTCCGTCGGCCGCTTCATCCCGGGTAGCCTCACCAACCCCGTGCTCCGCTCCTACGTTGAGCCGGACATGCTCTTCGTGACCGACCCTGCTGCCGACCAGCAGGCCCTCATCGAGGCGGTCAACACCGGCCTCCCCATCGTTGGCCTCGTGGACGCGAACAACAACCTCCGCAACGTGGACATCGCTATCCCTGCCAACAACAAGGGCCGTCGCTCCCTCGCGCTCGTGTACTGGCTCCTCGCTCGTGAGGTGCTCAAGATCCGCGGCGAGACCACCGACGAAGCGTGGGCTGAAGCCCAAGACCTCGAAGAATGGCAGTCGTCCTTCTGAACGCCTCACGCTCCAGCGATGAGGAAGTCGGAGACCCGTGCAGCAAAGGCGGCCCCGTCCGCTTGCTCGTGCATCACGGCACGGACGGCCTTGCCGCCTGGTAAGCCCTTCGTGAAGGCCACAGCGTGCCGTTGCATCCACTTGGTGCGCAGCCCCGTCGTCTGTTCTGCCAGTTCCACATAGCGGGACCAACACCAACGCCGAGCAAGGAAATCACGACCGATGCCGTCCGCTGCGTGCCATGCCTCAGGGTCGTGCACCACCCACGGCAGGGACGCTTCCTCCACCCATCCGAGGTGGGAAGCGATTTCACCGAACACCTGCGGTCGGCCGATGGCTCCACGGCCAATCATCACGCCTGCTGCACCGGTGCGCTCCAGGCACGCGGCCGCTGAGGGGCCGTCCACCACGTCTCCGTTGGCGATGACCGGAACGCTGCTTCGCTCCACGGCCTCGGCAATCACGTCCCAGTTGGCCGTCCCTGCGTAGCGCTGCTTCAGGGTCCGACCGTGGATGCACACCCGCCGCGCACCCGCAGCGGGGAGCCGCTCGACGAGGTCGAGCACCGTGTCGGGGCCGCTGCCCGTTCCAAGGCGCATCTTCGCCGTCACCGGAACCTCGACCGCGTCCGCAACTGCCCTCACGATCTCAAGAAGATGGCCTGGTTCACCCATCAACGCCGCACCGGCACAGACGCGGGTGACCTTGGGTGCGGGGCAGCCGAAGTTGAGGTCAATGACGTCCGCGTTGTCCTCGAGGAGACGTGCAGCGCTCACCATGTCGTGGATGTCGCCACCAAAGATCTGCGGGATGAACGGCTGTTCCGTTGGATGGGTTTCCATCCGGCGCCACGACGTTGTGGCTTCCCGCGTCAGGGCCGTCGAGTTGGTGAACTCAGTGATGGCAAGGTCAGCACCGCACTCCCGCGCAAGGAGCCGGAACGGCAGGTCGGTGACGCCGGCCATTGGGGCCAGCAGCAACGGTCGGCGCGCTCCGTCCCATGGGCCGGGCGACGTCCACGGCCCTGCGCTCATGGCCCAAGGCGAATGGAGCGCCAGGTTCATCCGGAGGCTCACTCCTCTGCGAGGGCTTCTTCAAGCAATTCTGCGACCCTGTCCACCCGGCGGAGCGCGCGTTCGAGCCGCTCGATGATCAGCCGTTCAAGCCGCTCGAGGCTCGAGCCTGCCATTCGGTGACCAAGCGCGAGCCGGCCACCGAGCAGGTTCAGCAGCAGCATCTGGTCGTTCACGGTGAGGCGTTGAACGTGGGCGCCGACCTCCTCAGGTCGAAGGCGCCCCTCCTCAAGCGCGGCGACGAGGGCCGATTGCGAAGCCTCGTCGAGCAGGCGTTGGAAGCCCCCTTTCGTCAGCAACCATTCCGACCCTCGTCGTTCGTGCTGCGACACCATCGCAGACCACAACGAGGTAGGCAAGCGGTCGGTTCGTGGGACGCGTTCCACGATCCCTGTCGCTCGGAAGCGCTCGAGCAGCCTGCCAACACGAGCGGCGGGGATGCCGATCGCCTCCGACGCTTCGTCGTTGGAAAGGGGCAGGTCACGCTCCAGCAACATGAGCAAGAGGCGATGGGTTGCGGACCCAACGAGAAGTTCCTTGCCGGGGCGGTCACCCATGAGCCCAGTATCGGCCATCCAGAGGGTCAGATCGTTCGCGCCGCTTTCCTCGCTTGGAGGCCGACGGTCCGCGATGCCAAGCTGCAGGGGCAGCGGGGCGTCGTCCGGCATGTCAAGGTCCATGGCTTCGCCACATCGCGTCCAGTGCTCCTTCAGGACGGACAATCGCTGCGCAGTGACGAGCACAGCGTTGACCTTCACACGCGCGACGGCGGCACGGAGGCTTCCTCCTTGCAGGTAGTACCGTCGCCATCCTTTCCCTTCGTCCGTGTAGCCAAGCATGCCCGCCTCCACCATGCGCCCAAGGTGGTGGTTCAGCGAGGCGGCTGTGAGGCCCAACTCTTCAGCCAGGCTCCCCGCATCCCATGCTGCGATGGGGTTCGGGAGGATGTGGTCCCGAAGCAGCCTGTGCACGGGCGATGCGGTCCCTCCATCGGCCGAGGCGGGACCTTGGCGTCGGATCAGAGCGAAGGCTTCGATGAGCCACGCGATGAGCGAATCAAGGTCGCGCTGGCTTGTCGGCAGCGGGAGTTCCACGATGCGCATGCGAAACATGGTGGTCGTCGGTGAAGCGGCCGTCCGCGGCTCTTGAAGCGTGTGCCGCTGGAGCGACAAGAAAGCCGAACTCAGTCATCGTTCGAGAATCCCGAGATGCCACCCGCGGTCCACGCCTCATCCTCCTCGAGGTGCGCCGAGAGCGCGAGGGAATCGTGACGAAGCAGACCGCGTCGCCGGAGGACCTTGACGGCAGAATGCACGCTTGCGCGAGTTCGACCGAGTCGCCGGGCCAACGCGGATTGGCTCTCCGGCACCCCGTCTTCTCGGATCGATCGGACGATGGAGCGTTGCACCAAAGACAGGCCAATGGGAAGACGTTCGGCGGCGCGTTCCAAGAGCCGAGAACCCTGGAGCAGTTCGACGCTTTCCGGTGGGCCTGCGAAGTAACAGGTCCGTCCGTTGACGGGCAGCACCGTCAAGCGAGCACTGCCCTGCAGCACGTCAAGATGGTGGCGGAGCGTCCCATTGGCTGCTCCAAGGGCCTTTTGCAGTTCACGGTAGCACAAACCAGGATGTGCTTCCAACGTGCTGAGGATTCGACGACGCAACGGGTGGGACGCGTCGTCCACAGGGCGGCTCCCAGAGACACCGCCGACGGCGAGACCGAGCGCGCCTGCTGCGACCAACGCACCGCCTCCCAGGCCTGCGAGCCCGGAGGCGCCGACCGCCAAGCCTGCGGCCAGCCAGGGCCGCTGGCGGACCCACTGCTGGAGCAAAGGCATGGAGGCACGTGGGACGTGGCCCTTCTGAACCCTCGCTTTCCTTGCGTGCTCATCGGGGGTCACGCAAGGCGCCGGAGCGGATCTTCAGGTGAGCGACCAGCGGTGAGAGCAACTTCCCGCACGTCGTCCCGTGGTCGGAAAGCACGTAGATGACGCGTTCAGGCGGTCCCGGGTCCACCTTCCTCACCACCAATTCCCGCTCGGTGAGAAGGGTCAATTTGTCCGAGAGGGTCCTCGACGAGATGCCGTCCAGCAGCGTTTTCATTTGGTTGAAGCGGGTTGGTCCAGCGATGTAAAGCGCTGAGAGGATCTCGATGGTCCAGCGTGAGCCAAACACGTCGAGGGCTTCCACCGCGGCTTGAACTTCCCACGCCACGGCCGCATCGGAGGCACCGGTTTGCGCCGCCAGAACGTTGCGAATGGAGGCTCCGTGGTCCACCGTGGCTTCGATGCGCGCGCGCACGTCCGCCATCGCTTCCTTCGACAGGTCCCGTGGTGGATTGGGCATGGGTCTCACGGTGCGCTTTGTGCACCTTCGCTTGAAACCTCGCCCTGCAACATTGGCCTCATCGGCCACATCTTCAAACGGTCAGGGCCGTTGCTGAAGGCATGGTCCGTCAGGCGCTCGTCGTCCGTGGCGGAGCCTTGGGCCGGGACACCGGTCTCGGCGCGGCGCATGCGGGTGTCGTGCGGCTGCTCGCAAGCGGTGAAATCGAAGGGTGGACCCTTGCCGGTGAGGTTGAACACCGCGAGGGAGGCTTCGCGCCATGGCGCTTGATGCGACGGTGGTGGCGCCACCCAAAGCGGGTTCGCCGGGCCCTTCGGTCCCGAGCCAAGGACGATGCTTCGACGGTGATGCTGGTCAGCGACCAAGAGCACGCCCACCTCGTGCCCAAACGCCGCATTCGTGGCCTGCGCACGGCCGTCGTGGTGCACGACCTCTTTGCGCTCGCCCCGCGGACGATCGAGTTGTCCGACGGGGCCATGAAGGAGTTCGATGAGCGCATTGGACCCGTTCGATGGCTTGACCTTCGTCGCTTGAGGCGGGGGCTCCGGCGTGCGGACCTGCTGATCTGCGTGTCCGAGGCCACGCGTCAACGCTGCGCAGAGGTCTTCCCAAACGTGGACGCGGTGCACGTCCCGTCCGGCGTGAACCTCAGCAGGTACGCACCGAACGAGCCGGACGTGCACGGCCCGCCCGGCGGTTGCGCCCTCCTCGTGGTCGGCAACGACCACGCCCGAAAGCGGATGGATTTCCTGGCCCGCGTGCTGACCGCGTGCCCTGAAGAGGTCCGAGCCGACCTCCACCTGATCCGCGTCGGCGGCGGGCAGACGGACGCCGGTCGCCGAGCGCTGCGCACGGCGATGGAATGGGCGGACGTCCGCCTGACGCTTCGCGACCGCATCGAGGAAGAGGAACTCCAAGCCCTTCGCCTGCGCTGCGAGGCCCTGCTGTTTCCTTCGGTGGCCGAAGGCTACGGCTATCCACCCGTCGAGGCCATGGCCGCTGGATTGCCGGTGCTGGCTTCCGACATGCCGAACCACGGAAGCATGGTGCATCCGTCCTGTTTGCTTCCGGTCGACGACGTGGAAGCGTGGGTCGACCGCATATGCGACCTGCACGCCACCTGGACCCTCCGCACCGAGGCGGGCACCCACTGGGAACCGCGGGTTCCCGACGAGGCCCTGATGGCCCACGCCGCCCTCTACTCCACGGAGGCGCAGGCGGCTGAGTTGAAGCGAGCCCTCGACGGCCTGCTGCAGGGCGAGCCCGGACGTTGAGGTGCATTCATCAATCCCCTTTGGGTCGCCCGCCCATGGACCCCGTTCAGCGCGTTGCGGTCATCGGTGCCGGCAACATGGGCTCTGGTATCGCTCAGAAATCTGCTCAGGAAGGCTTTGACGTCCAAATGGTGGACAGGGAGCAGGCTTGGGTCGAGCGAGGCCAAGGCATCATTGCCGGATTCTTGTCCGAGGCGGTCGAGCGTCGCATCTTCAGCGAAGCCGAGGTCGAGGAGATCACGGGACGGATCACAGGTGTTGTGGGCACCGGCACCACGTCGCCCGACACCGACCTCGTCATCGAAGCCGTGTTCGAGGATTTCGACGTGAAGACCGCCGTCTTCGGCGACCTCGACGCGGTGTGCGATGAGCACACCATCCTCGCGTCCAACACCTCGTCCCTGTCGGTGAACGCCCTCGCCGAAGCCACCGGCCGACCGGACCGCTTCGTGGGATTGCACTTCTTCTACCACCCGGCCAAGAACCGCCTCGTCGAGGTCATCCCGGCCGCCTCCACCAGCGCGTCCACCATCGAGCGCACCGTGCAGTACTGCCGCACCCTTGGAAAGGTGGTCATCGTGTGCAGCGATCGCCCCGGGTTCGTTGTCAACCGCTTTTTTGTCCCGTGGCTCAACGAGGCCTGCCTCCTCTTGGAGGAAGGCGTGGCCACCGCGGCACAGATCGACGCGATCGCGTGCCGTGCCTTCCGCATCGGCCTCGGGCCCTTCGGCCTCATGAACCTCACAGGACCGCCCATCGCCCTGCACTCCACCGATTACCTCGCGGAACAACTCAACACGCCCCGGTACATCGGTGCGGCGAACCTCCGCTCCCTCGTCGAGGCCGGCGCAATGTGGCCCATCGAGGACGAGAGCGCGTACGACGAAGCCACGTACACCACCGTCAGCGAGCGCTTGCTTGGCGTCGTGTTCGGCGTGGCCGCCCAGATCGTGGACGAAGGCGTCTGCAGCATGGAGGACGTCGACCGAGGCGCCAAGGTTGGGCTTCGTTGGGCGCGAGGTCCCTTTGAGCTGATGAACAAGGTTGGGCTTTCCGAAGCCCATCGCATGAGCGTCGCTTACGCGGACCTCGCTGGCGAGGGCTGGTCCGTGCCCGGCTTCTTCTCCACCCAAGCAGGTTCCGGCGCCCCGTGGGCGTTCAGGTACGTCGACCTGCACGTCGACAACGGTGTGGCGACCGTGACCATCAACCGCCCAGAGGCCATGAACGCCCTGAACGAAACCGTGGTCGGCCAACTTGGTGACGCCATCCGTTCAGCGCACGCGACCGAAGGCGTCCACACCCTGGTGCTCGACGGTGCAGGCAAGGCCTTTGTCGCGGGGGCGGACGTGAAGTTCTTCGTCGACAAAATTCGGGCCGACGCCATCCCCGACATCGAAGCCTTCACCGCCGAAGGCCACGAGGTGCTCCACCTGCTCGAGTCGTCCCCCCTCACGACCATCGCCTTGACCACCGGCCTCGCGCTTGGTGGCGGGTTGGAACTGGCGCTGTCCTGCGATTACCGCATTGGGACCCGGCGGACGTCCTTCCGCTTCCCCGAGACCGGGATCGGCATCTATCCGGGCCTCGGCGGCTCGCAGCGCCCCGCGCGCATCAGTGGACGCCCCGCGGCCCGTTGGGCCGTGCTCGCGGGGAACATGATGGACGCCGGCACCGCTGCAGCGCTCGGCCTCCTCACCCACCTGGTCGATCACGCGGACGTGGACGCCACCGTCCAAGGCCTTGCCAGCGAAGGCAAGCCGGCGAACAAGTACCCCGGACACCCCTCGGACGAAGACCATCCCGTGGCCGCCTTCGCCTCCTCGTTCTTCTCCGACGCCAACGTCGAAACACTGCTGTCCGGGGGCTGTCCAGACGGCCACGATGCAGAGGACCGGACGGTCGCCCGTCAACTCAAGGCGCTGTTCCGTGTGGCTCCGGTTGGCCTGCGGATGGCGAGCGACCTCATCGACCTGACGGCCTCGACCAGCCTCTCGGAAGGCCTGCAGGCTGAACTCGACGGCTTGGACGCGATCTTCTCGACGGCGGACGCGCTCGAAGGCCTCTCGGCCTTGATCGAGGGCCGTCGGGCCACGTACACCGGCGCCTGACCTTCAGGCCAGCAGGTCCGATGGATTCAGGAGCACCCAATCGTCCCTTGGTCGATCGGCTGTCCCCTTCTTCTGGGCGCGTTTTCCCTCGACCATCGCTCCGCCCATGGTGTGAATGTCGTCTTTGGACCGAAGGTCGGTCTGAAGCGCCAGCACGTAGCTGCACAACAGGTCCAATCCAGCGGTCTCGGTCGAGGCTCGATGACGTTGGATGCACACGCCCTTGGAGGTTTCTTCCAGCATGACGTTGACGCGGTACCTTTGTCCATCTAAGGCGAATGCGACTGGCCTGAGGACCCAGTGAAGGCCTGACGTTCCTTCAATCCGGAGGTGGTGCTGGCTGTTGATCCACACCCTGCCGTGCAGTTCCTTCACGATGGGAAACAGCATCCTAACGAGCGACTTCACCTCTGCCTCGGTCCAGTTGGTTGGCTCTTCAATTGCTGCTTCCATGTCTGATGCCTCGATGCGCTGCTCCTCCGCCCTGCGCTGCTCCTCGACCCATTCAAGCGTAGCCCTTCTGAGTTCGATGGCTGCGTCAATGCCCTGTTGACCAAACCACACGTCCAACCATGCCTCGTACCTGTTGTCGTTCACGCCCGCTCGGTCGTTGTGGTTCCACGTGAAGTCCCCCTCGTCCGCGGGACGGAGGTAGGGCGAGAGCGAGATCCACTCCTCCCACGTGAGGTCCGTTTCGCCGTTTCGAACCCGGGCCTCCAGTTG
>JAYPDK010000025.1:0-24218 GCA_038125145.1 Candidatus Poseidoniaceae archaeon | reverse complement strand
AATCGCGTATGCTTCGGCGTCTCGTCGCGCGGTGATGGCGGCTTTCATCGCCCCGGGGGGCTCTGCCGCCAACGCCGTTCCGCACAACGCGAGCAACCCACCGACAGACCTCCCCTATATCAAGGTGGTGGGCCCGAATCCGACGCAAAAACGGCGCACTGCTCCGTCTTCTGACAGGTTCTTGGAAGGAATCGAGGATGCACAGGGTACGCGCTGCATGCCTTCGCAACAAGCGAGTGACGTGCTTAGGGCGCCAGGCCCCAACCTCGGCGGTTGCGAGCGGTGCACAGCGTGCCCGTCAGCCCGTGACGCCGATGAACTCACGGAGCATTGGGTGCATCTCCATGGCCTGTTCCTTCTGAATCTGCTCGAAGGTGCGGAGGATGATCCCCACGGCGAGCAACAAGCCCGTACCGGTCGCGTTTCCAACCGTGCCGAGCAGGTCAGCACCGGCCGCAAGCAGCCCCACGAAGGCACCGGAGAAGTAGGTCACAGGCGGAATGTAGTTCTCGAGGATCTTCTCGAGGACCTTGGGGTTCTTCCGGAAACCGGGAATCTGCATGCCCGTACGCTCAATTTGCTTGGCGACGTCCTTCACGCCCATGTTGGTGGTGTCGATCCAAAACTTGGCGAAGACCATCGAGCCCACGGTCATCAGGGCCACGTACGTGATGACGTGCAGCACAATTTGCCAGACGGAATGCCCGAAGATGTCACCCTGTTGGTTCAAAATCGGAATCAGCCAATCGTTCACGCCGTTGACCATGCTGGAGTACCATGCAAACCCACCCGATGGCGTCGTTTGCCCAGCCTCGTAGGTGCCGATGTACGCCGACAGGGAGGCAAAGCCCTCGCGCCCGAGGAAGGGCGTGCGGGAGAGCACGGGATGGCTCCAGAACAGAAGCGTGAACATGTTGATGTTCGCGAGCAGGGCGGCCATCAAGATCACCGGGATGTTCGATGCGTACACCAGACGGATGGGGTACTTGCCACGGTGGCCACGAACCTTGCCGTGCGTCAAGGGGAGCTCGAGGCGGCTTGATTCGGCGTAGGCCACGATGAGGAACACCACAACTGAGGAGAACAACGCAGCCAAGGGATTGACGTGCGTGAGCAAAATGGTTTCGAAACCGTTCACCTGAACCATCTGCGTGTTCGTTGCGCTGCGGAACATGTAGAAGATCATGGGCAGGGTGCCCGCGGGCGGGTTTTGGATGCTGTAGGGGACGCCCGTGGTGGTGGGCAGCCAGGAGAGCGTCCCAACGAACGTGGACTGCGCTACACCTGCAGCAATGAAGAGCGAAATCCCCGAGCCGATGCCCCATTTGCTGACCAACTCGTCAAGCAGGAAGACGAGGTAGGAACCTGCAAACAGTTGGGCCACAATCACGGCGTTGGCCCACCCAAGCCCGTAGGCGTCGACGAGGAACTCGGCCGGGTCGAGGAAGCCGTAGGTTTGCGGAATCGCTTCGATTGGGATCATGATGAGCACAAGCAACTTCTGAACGCCCTGGTACATCGCCTTGTCATCGCTGTTGGAGAGGTCCAACCGGATGATTTTCGCACCTGCAAAGAGTTGCATGATGATGGAGCCCGTCACGATGGGGCCGATGCCGAGGTGCATGATGGAACCCGATGCGCCGGCCATGATGGAGCGGAAGCCGCTGAACAGGTCGAGGGCTTGGCCGGACAGACCAAACAGCAGCACGTTCGTCATCGCGAAGTAAATGCAGAGAACGAGGAAGGTGGTCATCAACTTCTCGCGGAAGCGAACGTGGTGGTCGGGCTTGACGATGGTGGGGTACACGTCGACGAAGCGGTGCAGCGCGTACAGGCGGCTGCTGCCTTCACCATCGTACAGGAAGCACGTGATGGCCGCTGCGGCGCCAAACCCGAGGATGTACACACCGACGAAAATGAAGCCGACGGCCGGGTCGTAGGCGCCAAAGGCCTCGGGGTCAGCGGCCCATCCTTCGGGCCGAACGTACCATGCACCGACGCCGAGCAGGGCAAGCCAGCCCAAGATTTTCCCGAACCTTCCGATGACGGGAACGTCGACCAAACCCGCCGGCATCTCGATCATGAAGCAGGCCATCATGTAGAGCAGGTGCACCACGGACAAGGCGATCCCAAACAGCGCGGCCGTTTGAGGCTCGCCCGAACCGTTGAGTTCGTCCCATTGCCACCAGATGAGGGTCGCATAGTAGAGCACGGCCATGGTAATGTAACCGGCAGGAACTGGTCGATGCTTCATCCGTTCACCGTCCGTATGTTGTGTGGTTCTGCGTGCGCTCTTGAAGGTTCACCGCAGAGGAGAGCCTTCAGGCGTCGTCCTCGTCCCAGTCGTCGTCGTCCATCTCAACGCTGCCACCGGCAGCCTCGATCTTTTCAACGGCCTTTGCAGACGCGCTGTCGACGGTGACGGTAAGGGCCGACGAGACCTTCCCCGTCCCGAGCAACTTGTCGATGCCCAGCGCGGAGAGGTCCAGTTCGGTCGCTCCGTTCGCCAACTCTTCGAGTTGACCCACGTTGATGGTCACGCTGACGTTCCGTAGCGAGGGGTCGCGGTTGAAACCGTGCATGCCCCAGTGTTTTGGCATGTACTTGATCCGCGTCATCACGCGGTGCTTGTTCATACCAGCGTTTCCTCGACCGCCACGCTTACCGGCACCACGGCCGGCCTTGTGGCCACGGCCGTTCGTCCTGCAGCGTCCTCGGTGCTTCTGTGAACTCCTTCCCATCGTCTCACCTCACTGTTCCACCATGCGCTCGATGAGCGCAGCGATCGCGTCGCCACGGGCGCCGAGGGCGCCGCCAACCGTGTGGGCGCGCTTGATGCCTCCCCATCCCTTCGAGCCACGAGGGGGGTGGAGACGGAAGACGCGCTTGAGGCCGGCCAGGTCCTTCACCGTGGCCTCACCGGCGGCAATGGCCTTCGCGAAGGCGGCAATGTCTGCGTGCTCCGTGCCTTCCTTGACGTGGGCATCGGTGAGCGGCACGTCGCCGGCCAAACGACCGCGCTGACGGAGCATGGCTTCGACGGTCGAGGCATCGGCCTCGCCCCAGGTGATGTAGTCCTTCGCCTTTTGCAGCATGCCCTTGTACTGGTCGTTTTCAGGGATGATGACCGCGTGGTTCACACGGGTGAGGTTGAGGTTGTGCATCGTCTCTTTGATGGAGCGCTCGACCTTGACGTCGCTGCGAACACGAACTACGATGTAACTCATCAAATCATCCTCCCATGCCGAATGTGAAGACGCTCCTTCTGCTCAGGGGTCACCCGGGTGCGGTTGAGTTCCTTGAGTGCGTTGAAGGTCGCGGCAGCGTAGTTGATCGTGGTGCGCGTCTGACCGCTCGTGCGCGAAAGCACGTCGGTCACGCCTGCGAGTTGCAGGACGCGCTTGCCCGTTTCACCGATGACCAAGCCCTTTCCGGCAGCAGCGGGCATGAGGGTCACGCGCGTGGACGCGGAGCGTCCCTTGACCATGAAGGGGACAGACGTGCCAGGGCCCGCAGAGGATTCCCACGAACCGTTGCCGCGCTGCACGCGAATGAGGTTCAGCTTGGCTGCGGTGATCGCCTTCTCAATGGCCATCGGGACTTCCTTGGCCTTGGCCATCCCAAGCCCCACGTACCCGTCCTTGTTGCCCACGCAAGCCATGACGTTGAACCGAACACGGCGTCCGGAGTCGGTCATGCGCTGCACCATGTTGACCTTGATGACGTCGTCTTCAAGGCCGGGGAGAAGGGCATCGATCACCTGAACTTCACGGATGGGCAAGCCGCTGTCAAGGGCTTGCTCGTAGGTCACGATTTCGCCCGCCATCACCTTCTGGCCGAGGCGGGTCTTGGGTTGCCACTCGCGAAGGGCGAGCAAGGGGTCGGGACCGCGGCGGCGGCGGCGACGCTGGCCGTCGCCTGCATCGGTTTCTGGCGCAGGTGCGAAGGCCGCGAGCAGCCCGGGCGCCATGTTCTGAATGGGGTTCTCTTCGCTCATCTCAGTACGCCTCCTCGATCTTGTTTCGGCAGGCCTCCACGAGGGAGGCGATGGACGGGTCGATGTGTTCGCCGTTGATGCGGTCGTCCTCGGGCAGCACATCGTCACCGTGAGGAACCTCGAGGCCAGCGTCGACCATGCCGCGCAGCGCAGCATAGATGCGGTTGCCGGGGGTGCTGGCAGCGAGCCCGATGTCGAGCACGGCTTCGTTGTGACCGGCGGCAAGCGCCGCCTTTCCGAGGGCGAAGCCCACCAAGTACGATGCAGGGACGGATTTCTTGGAGGCGTCCGCGGGCCATCCGAAGCGGCTGCTCAGGTCACTGCCGGTCACGGTGGCCACGACGAGGTCGCCGTCCGCCTTCCAGGTCGTCAATTGCGCAGTGGTCCTGGTGTTTGAGACGCGAACGACGGCGCGGGGCAGGCCGCTCTTCAGCAGGCCAAGGCGACGGCGGTAATCGGTGGTCGCGCTGAGGCGACGGCGGAAGATGGATCGTCGACGGGTGTGCTGCATCAGTCCTCACGCTCCTGAATCTTGACGCCCTCGGTGGACATCTGGGTCTTCATGTGGGCGATGGAGCGGTACGAACCGCCCTTCGCCTTCAGGTAATAGTGGCGGTAACCTGCTGCGTCAAGGGTGCCGTCCTCACGGAAGCCCTTGAGCACACGGCGTTGTGCACGGATGGTGCGCATCCATCGCTCCTTGCGAGGGTTTCGAGCGTTTGCCGTACCTCGGCGTGTGCCCTGGCCCTTGCGGCGGCCCTTGCGCTTCTGTTCGAGGCGCGTCCGGGCGCGAACACGGGACGTGCCCTGCACGGGCTTGGCCTTGATGATGCCCTGGTCGATGAACTCACGGATGTCCTCCGTTTGCACCGAGCTTGCGACCATGTCAATGTAGTCGGAATTGATCCACACGCGGTGGACACCGCAGCCGAGGATCTTCGCCGCGAGGCGCTTTTGGTTCGTCAACTGCATCAGGCATCCCTCCGCCGGTTCAGCACGCGGATGCCAAGTTCATCGGCACGTGCGTGGATGATGGACCGCTTGCGGCCGCCGACCGTTGCGCCGATGCGCGCGGCCTGCGTGGCTGGGTCAATCTGTTCGAGGTCCAAGGTGTTGTGGACCATGACCTCAGCGAAGCCGCTGGGGTGGAGCCCACGGGCTGCGGCTACCTTGCCGTGTCCGACACGGACAAGCGAACCGCGGTACTTGAAGTTCCGACGCTGCTTGTTGTCCATCCCCTTGGGCTTGCGCCATCCAGAGCGGGAGAGGCGAGCGTAGCGGAACCATTCCGTCCGACGGAAGGTGGGGGTCTTGGCTTTCTGCGCGGCGCGCAGGGCCAGGGCCTCCCGGGTGGCCTCGTCAAGGACGGGCTTCTGACGTGCGACGTGGAAGTCGTCATGGTCGTCAGCGTCTTCGTCTTCCCAATCGCTGGACGTGGCGGACGGGGCGGCCGCTGCTTCTGCTGGAGCGTCGACGCCGCTGTCGCCCTGGAGTCGGGCAATCAAGTCGTTCTTGTTGCCGCTCACGGGGAGGTCGCGTTCCTTCAGGAGCTCCTTGAGCTCGGCGACGGTCATGCTGCTGTAATCTTCATCCATGCCACTCACTCCTTCGCGATGCGGTAGATGCCGTCTTGGAAGACACGTCGATCTCGGTTCTTGACCGTCGTGCTGCGCTCGATGTTCGCGGCCGTTTGGCCCACGCTCTCTTTGTCGATGCCGCTGACGATAATGTCGGTCTTGTTCTCGACCTTGACGTCAACGCCGTCGAGGATCTGGGCGCGGCGGGGAACACGTTCGCCGAAGTAGTTGTTCACCACGAATTCCCTGCCCTGCACGGCCATGGTCATGGGGAAGTGCGAGTAGAAGCAGCGAAGCGTGTACGAGAAGCCTTCGGAGACACCCTTCACCATGTTCTTGATGTGAGCGTTCCAGGTCCCTGCAAGGGCCTTGTCCTTGCGGCGAGGCAGGTCGGTGCGCACAAGAAGCCCGCCCCCATCCTGCATGAGCGAGACGCGGCTGCTCACAAATTCGCGAGCGATGGACCCCTTCGGGCCGTTGACCGTCAGCAGACCGCCGTCGAGGCTGGCGCTGACGCCCTCGGGCATTTCGATGGAATGTTCGATTCGGTCGATCTTCACCATGGTCTCACCTCAGTACACATAGGCGAGGAGTTTCCCGCCAATGCGGGCGTCCTTCGCGTCGTAGTGGTTCATCACACCGGAGCTGGTCGAGAGGATCAGCAGGCCGAAGTCCTGCGCGGGCAGGTACCGGGATTCCCACTGTTCGTACTCTTGACGACGAACGCTGTGGCGTGGCTTGACGGTACCGCAGCGGTTGATCGCGCCCCGGAGGGTCACGGAGTACACGCCACCTCGGCCGTTCTCGACATGTTCGTACTCGCCGACGTAGCCAGCGGATTGCATGATGTCGAGCACGTTGCCCAACAACTTCGAAGCCGGCGACAGTTCAACCGTCATCTTGCCGGCCTGTTCTGCGTTGTGCATCTTCACGAGTGCATCGTTTAGGGGATCAATTTGCATGTCACATCCACCTCCTCAATTCAACTTGCGGAACCCAATCTCGGGCCCGACGTCCCTGAAGCATTGTCGGCAAAGGCGAAGCCCGTGCCGTCGAATCAGCCCACGGCGGCGGTCGCAGCGGCGACAGCCGTTCGTTCGTCCGATGCGTTCTCCATGATCGCGTGCCATGCTTCACTCCTCCATGATGGTGAGACCGAAGGTCTCCTTGAACCAAGCCCTGGATTCCTCGGTGGTCACGCGGTGGGAGTCCCCGACCTTCGCCTTGTGTCGGCGACGGCGGGAGACCCGGTGGCCGGGGCGCTCCAAAACGACCGTGATGTCCATCCCGAAGATGCCAATCTCAGGGTCGTACTTTTGGTCAGGGAAGTCGGTGTAGTCCCGGATGCCAAAGGACAAGTTCCCCGAGCGGTCAAAGTTCCACGAGGGAATCGTGTTCTCGCGCACCCAAAAGGCGGACTTGAGGAAGTTCATGATCGCCTCTTGGTTTCGCATCGTCACCTTGCATCCAATGGGCGCACCCTGACGGACCTTGAGGTCACGGTTCTGGATGCGACCGAGGGTGCGCTGAGGCGTAACGCCAGTCACCAATTCGAGCACCTTTTCGGCGTTGATGAGCCGCTCGCCGGCTTCGCCCACACCGATGTTGACGTTGACCTTGGTGATCCGCGGTACGGACATGGGGTTGACCGTCTCGCTCATTCGTTCACCTCCGTCACCGGCAGATCGGCCTTGCCGACGGCGAAGACGTTGTCCACGGTCGTGCCGAACTCGTCGAATTGAACTTCGTTGGCCATGCTGGAGCGCTTCACGATGTACTCGCGCACGTCGGCAAAGGTCCCCACGTGCACACCACCAATGAGGAAGCAGCGGGTCCCTTCAGCGAAGGTGATGTGCTCGAGGATGTCCTGAGAGGGGAGCGCGAGCTTCAGCGCATCGTTGGTCGAATACGCCGAAGCATCATCAACGATCACGTTGCGGCCGTCGTGCAGGTTGAGTTGCGTCTTGCCGCCCTTGATGGTGGTCTTGCCTTCGATGCGGCACACCTTCCACGAGGCGTCGGAAGAAGGGATGGGCCGGTATCGGAGGCGGCCCTTGTGGTCAAGCACACATCGGTAGTTGTCCTCACCGAGGGTGAGGACGTCCATGAGGCCGACACTGCGACGGGTTTCCTTGCAGACGCGACCATCGATGCTCACGAGGCCTTGGTTCAGGATGTGGCGAACTTCGCGGTTGGAGGTCGCGACACCGAGCACGTCACGCATGATCATGTTGAGCGGCATGCCGCGTTCGAGGGAGTGGGCACCGGGCTTGGGCTTCGAAACCCACACGCTGGTCTTCCTAGGGAGGGGCCAGCTGCGGGGCATGGCGAGGCGCTTCAGATGGTTTGGACTGGCCATGATGTTCAACTCCTGTTCTCCGTCAACTTCTGCATGCGCAGCTTGTCTGATTCATCGAGGCGAACGACCACGACGTTGGAGGCGTGGACGGGGACGGCCTCCTCCCTGTTGTCGGACTTGGTGGACGTGACGCCTTCGATCGTCAGACGACCGGTGGAGGCATCCACGCCAAGGACGGCACCTTGAGTGGTCGAGGCGTGGCGCTTGCCACCGTGGCGCTTGCCGCCGTGGGCCATATCGCCACGGACAACACGCACGGTGTCACCGACGCGTACCGTGACGCTGCGGACGTGAGCCAGCCTGTCGTCGGGGGAATCCAACATCAGGCGAGCCGTGATGTTACGGCGGAGGATGTGCATTGGCGCGTTGGCCTGGGCCTTGCGCTGCTTGCCGGGCTTGCTGCTCTTCACCATGGTCTCACCTCACACAATTTGCTTCGCGGTCGCGGCGATACGGGGCCAGCGTTCCGCGGCTTCGCGGGCCACAGGGCCCTTGATGTCGGATCCTTGCACGTCGCCACGCTCGTTGACGATGACGCAGGCGTTGTCCTCGAACTGAACCCAGCTTCCATCGGCTCGACGGAAGGGGCGGCGCTGACGAACGATGACGGCGTTGAACATTTGGCGACGGGTTTGAGGGGTCCCCTTCTTGACGGACACCTTGGCGACGTGACCGACACCGGCCGCAGGGTAGCGGCGCATGGTGCCACCGAGTTTCAGGACGTTGATGATCTGGACGACCTTCGCACCCGTGTTGTCCGCCACGTGGAGGCGGGCCGCGGTCGGCAGACCACGGGTCTGCTTGCCGGCAATCGCCTTCATCAGGCCTCACCTCCGGAGGTAACTTCGACCACGCAGAACGCGACCGACTTGGAGAGCGGGCGGCACTCCATCACCTTCACCGAGTCACCAACGTTCACCTCACCGATGCACGCTGGGAGGTGAGCGGAGAGGCTGCTCGTCCGCTTCTCGAACCGCTCGTACTTGTCCATGTAACGGACGTTCGCACGGGAGAGCGTGATGGTCTTCTGCATGCCCACGCTGGCGATGGTTCCTTCCAATACCTGGCCGCGGAGCCTGAGGCTGCCGTAGAAGGGACAGTTCTGATCCCCGTCCCATTCCCCGTTGGGGGGCTTGACGTCGATTCCGATATCGCGCATGTTCACACCTTCTGGTAGTTGCGGTTGGTCCTGTCTTCGGGGCGCTGCCGCATCAGCGACCCGTTGATGACGGCGTCATGGCCGTCCATGGAAAAGGAAAGCCCGGATTTCCCGAGCGTGAGATGGCGCTCTCCATCGAGCACCTGAATGGTCTGACGGGTCTCGTCGACAACGAGCCCTGACCGGCCTACAAGGGAAGGGTCGGCCGCGTCAACCACGGTCAGCACGCCGCCGACCCAGGGGAGATTTCGCACGTCCGTCATTATCGCACCTCCACGTTGTATCCGTTTGTTCGAAGCACTTGTGCCGCCTTTTTCTTGTGGTCCCCTTGGAGTTCGATGGTGCGCCCTTTGACCGTCCCTCCGGCAGCGCATTTGTTCTTCAGAAGCTTCGCGAGTTGGTTGATGTCGATGGCGCCGTCGTCCAGACCCTCAACCTTTGTCACGATCTTCCCGTACCTCCTTTTGTCCGTCGATAGAATGGCTCGCTGCTGTTCTTTCGCAATCTCCTGACAGATGCACAATTCATCGGGTAGTCCGCAAACGCTGCAAATGGCGGCCATGTGGTGTCGTCTCCTCTCAGGCAGCCCTCTGGGCCATGTGGGTCTTGATGCGGGCGATGCTGCGGCGGGTGGCCTTGTAGGCGCCCATGCTCGCAGGGGTGCCGCCCAGCGCCTTTTCGGCGTTGAGCTGCAGCATCTCTTCCTGAAGTTCGATGAGGCGAGCCTGGAGGGCTTCGTCGCTCATCGCGGTGATGTCGCGGTTGCTGACGAAGGTCAAGCCTCCACCTCCTCAGTCGTCGCCGCTTGCTCTGCGGCTGCAGCGCGGTTGGCGATTTCTTCGTCGCTGAAGATGCTGATCTCGTGCGGCAGGCGGGTGCCGGGCCGCATGATTTCCACGGTCACGCCGATGGTACCGAGCTTCTTGACGCAGACCGCGTAGCCCTTGTCCATGTATCGGTCCGCGGTTTCACCGCAGTACTTCACGTGGCCGAGGATGAACTTCTGGGTACGGTTGCGCGCCCCCGTGAGCTTCCCCGCGAGGGTGATGATCACACCGCGCGCTCCAGCCTCCATGATGTTCTGAGCAGCGGAGTGGCCGGCGCGGCGGTAGTACCAACCACGCTCCATGGCGGACGCGATCTTCTCGGCCATGACCTGTGCGTTGAGCGCAGGGGTCTGAACCTCCTCGACGTCCAGCTTCGGCGAGGGAAGGGTGAACTCGTCGTTCAGGCGGCGCTGAAGTTCGTTGATGATCTTCCCACGGCGGCCGATGACCATGCCCACGCGCTCCGCGGTGATGGTCACCTTGGTACCGGCGGGGGTGCGAACGATGTCCAGACCGCCAAACCCGGCCTTCTTCGTGTTCTTCATCAGGAACTCCTTCACCAGGAGCCTGTCCACGTTGCGGTTGACGATGCGTCGGATGCTGTTTTCCTTGCTCATAGCACGTCACCTCAGAAGTCGTCTTCCTCCGCCTCGTAGGCATCGGTCGCCTCGAGGAAGACCTCGAGGTTCACCTGGTAGTGGTTCTTGGGGGTGGCCCGTCCACGGGCACGAGGGACCCAGCCACGGCGAATGCTGCCTCGGTGGGCCGCGATGTGGCTGATCACCATGTCCTCAGGGTCAATGTCCTCGTGCTGGTGGCGCGCGTTGTCCATCGCGCTGTTGAGCAGCTTGATGACGACGCGGGAGGCCTTGGCCGGGTAACGGCCGGGGCCAATGCCGCCCTTTCGGTGACCGACCATCGAGGGGCCAGATCGCTTGCGCTTCTTGTTGCCCGAACCGAGGCGGTACGGGATGGCTTCTGCCTTGGCGCGGATGTCGGCACGGTCGGAATCGATGAGCAGGACCTTCTCCAACTTGGAGAGGGCTGCGCCGGCGGTCATGCCGCGGATGGTGCGGCAGATTTCGAAACAGGCCTTGGCGTGCACGTCCACGTTCGTGGCGCGTGCGATGGCGAGGCGGTTGCCCTGAAGCGGCTGCGTGAAGCCCTTCTGGGGGAGTTCACGGCGCTTGGAGCGCCGGTCCATGGTTCGTGCGTTCTTGCCCATCATCTCACCTCACTTCAGTGGCACGTGCTTCGACGACCGGGTCGCACCCACACCGGGACCGCTGTGGGCCACGTTGCGGCGCGTCAATGCGAATTCACCAAGGTAGTGACCGATCATCTCGGGACGGACCTCAATCTCGACGAAGCCTTGGCCGTTGTGCACAGCAAGGCGCTTGCCGACGAACTCGGGGAGGATGACCATGTCGCGGCGGTGGGTTCGGACCGTGCGGCCCTCGGTGCGGCGAATCCGGGCAATGAGGTGCTCGTTTTGCTCCGAGAGGCCTCGCGCCAAGGTTCGGCGAGCGCGGGAAGGCAGGAGTTCGATGATCGACATCGCGTCATCGTCCTCCGACGGCCAAAGGGGCATGCCCTTCAGTTCTTCGACCGTGTACCCACGGTAGGTGAACTCCTTCTTGGCGCGCGCCGTGGTGGTGGCCAAGCGCTTCCTTGCCTTGCGGCGGGAGGCCTTTGGCGTCATGAATGACTTCTTCTTCTTCGCCATGCTCACTCACCTTGCTTCGACTTGCCGCGTCCACGACCCGTGCGGCTGGGTGCAATCAGGCCCACCTTGGCACCAGGAGAGGTACCGCGGGCAACGGAGTTGGGACCGTGAACGGCCTGGTGGTTTCCACCACCGTGCGGGTGGTCGACCGGGTTCATGGCCACACCACTGACGTGAGGGTAGAGCTTACCGCGGGCCTTGGCCTTGTAGTAAGCAGCACCAGCGGTACGCAGCGGCATGTCGCTGCGGCCGTGACCGGCCAGCACGCCGATGGTGGCTCGGCACGTTGCAGGGAGCAACTTGAGCGAGCCAGACGGCAGGCGCACGCGAACCTTGTCGCCCACCATACCTTCGACGATGGCGGAGTTGCCACCGGACCGGGCGATCTTGCCCCCGTCCCCGGGTCGGAGTTCGAGGTTGTTCACCGCGGTGCCTTCAGGGATCTTGGACAGGGTCGTGATGTTCCCCGGGCGGAGCGACACGTTGTCGCCGATGGCGATCGTCGAACCGACCGCGACACCCTCGGTGGCGACCACCAAGGTGGTCTCGCCGTCCGGAAGGCGGAGGCGAGCCAGAGGCGCGGTGTGGACCGGACTGTGAATGAGTTCGGTCACCTCACCGACGATGCCGTTCTCGCGGGGCATGCTGTTGCGCCCTGGGAACCGGTGGCTGGAGACCTTGTAGCGAGGGGAGGACCCCTTGCGCTGTGCACGGATTCGCTTACCCATATCTCATCCCTCCTCAGAACGCACCCAACCGCATTGCGGCGTCTTCAGCATCGTAACCTTCGGCCAGTCGCACAGAGGCGTGCTTGCCGTGCTTGGTGATTCGGGTGTTGACCTTGGCCACCTCGACTTCGAAAATGGTCTCGACCGCTCGAGCGATCTGTTGCTTGGTTGCTCGTCGGTCCACGATGAACTCGAGTCGCTGCTCCATCGAGCGAGCCTCCATCGACTTCTCCGTCAACCACGGCATGATGATCACGTCGTATGCATCCATGGTCTCACCTCAGTTCATGGCCTCCACAGCGCTGGACGTGAACACCGTCAACCGGCCCACGTCACCACCAGGCGCGAGGTCCTCAGCGGAGAGGTCCTTGACCGCCACGACGTCAACGCCGGGGAGGTTGCGGACCGCCTGAGCCAGACCTTCCTTCTTGGCGACCACAAGGAGCACCGAGCGGGGCGTCTTGTGAACGCGGCCACGCATGGTACCCTTGCCAGCACGGATCTTTCGACCGTCGCTCGCACGCTGCAGGTCGGCGCCGAGGCCCAGGGCCTCCAGCATCGCCTTGGCCTTACGGGTCGCAGAGCCGTGGTTGAAGGTCTCAATGTCGTAGGAGGTCTTGGTGCCGTCCACGATTTCGGTGTAGTTGCCGAGCACGATGGGGAGGGCCTCGACGCCTTCGTCGACCCGGTGGCCGCGTCCCGTCACCGTCTCGATGTCGGTGGTCGCAGACAGGGCACTGTCGCGGGCGAGTCGGCGCTCCTTTTGGTTCAGTTTGCGGCTCCAGTCACGCTCGACCTTCGGGCCGTGAGCACGACGACCGCCGAGGGTGTGGGGGTTTTGCGCCGCTCGGCGGGATCCTGTTCGGCGCATGATGCGGGAGACACCACGGCCCTTGCCCCACCACTCAACGGAGTGCTTCATGCCCGACATGGGTCGACGCTTGCCAACGTGCGCACGCGAGCCGTAGGCTTGGCGGCGGTTGGCGCGCGAGGACGCCACGGCGAGCTTGATGAGGTCCTCACGGACAGGGGTGGCGAAGGCGTCTGGCAGGCTGATGGCCTTGCCTTCGCTCACTTCGACCTCGATCATGGCGTGCATTCGGCCCGCCTCAATCTCCGCCTGGGTGACGGTGGTGGTAACGTCCTTGACCTTGACCTTCATGTTCAGGCCCCCTGCTTGGACGCGGTGCTCACGTACGTGATTTCGAAGTCGTGCGTCTGGACGTTGGAGGCGCGCGCGGCATCACGGAAGCGAATGAGGCGCTTCGCGGGGCCGGGCACGCTGCCTTTGATCAGAACGTAGTCGGAACCGACGTTGCCGTAGTGGAGGAAACCACCGGCCGGGGTGATGGGGTGTTCTTCAGGGTTGGAGATGCGCAGCACACGCTTGTTGTACTCCGTGCGCTGATGGTAGCCCGTCTGGCCCCCCTGGCGGATGGTCTTTCGGACGTATCCCGTTCCGAAGTCACCCATGTTCCCGTGCTGACGGCGCTTCTTGGAGTTCTTGTGCGACTGCAACTTTCCGCCAAATCGGCGGATGACACCCTGCCAGCCGTGGCCCTTTGTCACGGCGACGATGTCGGTCAGGTCGCCCTCGCCGTAGCAGTCCGCGAAGCTGAGTTCCTCCCCAAGGTGTTCCTTGGCGTAGGTGAGCTTGTCGCTTGCCGTGCCGCCCGTGAGGCCAATTTCCATGACTTCAGGCACCTTGCTGGGGGAGCCGGTGACGTTCGCCGGTTGGGTGGCGACGATCAAACGGACTTCACACAGGTCGGCCGCCTCAAGGGTGGCGAAGTGCGCATCGGTGTCGTGCACCTTACGGTTGGCAATGCGCTCAAAGACGTCAGGGAAGGCCTCGCTGATGGCCTCACTGGACAGCCAGGCTTCACCGGTGGCTTGCTTCCCGTAGGGCGTGAGTTCGTACCCTCGAACGCCGAGGATGCGCATCTTGGGCACTTCAACGACGGTGACGGGGATGCGAACTTCCTGGCCGGCCGTGGTGGAGCGGGGGTTGAGGTCCCGCGAAAGAATGTGGGTCATGCCGGCCTTCCAACCGGCGAAGCCTTGGACGCGGACTTCATCGGCATCGCCTTCTGGCCATGCGTTGACGTGGGCGAAGTGGCGGATCGCTCGCTTGCGCGGGCTGAACGCCATGCTGCCGCGGCGCGGATGGTTTCGCTTGGCCATGGGGTTGTCCTCCTGGTAGGTTGTGCAACGCATAGGCCCCGAAGGGCGTGCGAGGGCTCGTCCGGCGTAGGGCGGCCGTGACGCGTGGCTGGGTCTCGACGAGTGCGAGACCCTGCCGCCGGGTTCCTCTAGGGATGGCCCAATGCGTCTGGCTGCCCACCTTGGAGCAGTTCGCCGACCTCCCACCCCTATATGAGCGGTTCGGTGGGCAGACGTGGGCCACCGAGCACGGTTTCACGCCGTTGGCCTTCAATCATTGTGGAGGTCCATCACTACCTGCTGACGACCTTTATCATCCTTCGACGGAGGTGGACACGCATGCCTTCGGTGGCCCATCCTCGTCTCAGAGGGGGCGTGGAGGCGAGGGCGTACCAACTCGAAGCGTTGCGCACAGCCTTGTCGGGCTCGACCATGATGGTCATGCCAACCGGGTTCGGAAAATCTGCAGTGCAATGGTTGGCCATCGCTGCTCACCTCGAACGCCAAGGTCACGTCCTTCTCGTCGCACCGACCGTGGCGCTGCTGGACCAGCACCGACGCATGATCCTCCGCCATCTGCAGGTCGATGAAGAGGAGGTTGTGGTGTACACAGGGACAACGCCGCCCGCGAAACGTCCTGCCTTGTGGGCTCAAGGGCGCATCGTCTTGGCCACGGCACAGGTCGTACGCAACGATGTGACCAACGGCGCTGTGGACCTTTCCGGGCTGACGCTCGCCATCCTCGACGAGGCGCACCACGCCACCGGCGCGCACGCCTATGTTCAGGTCGCAGAACTCGTGCGTCAACACGCTCCTGAGGCCACCGTGCTCGGCGCGACAGCGAGTCCCGGGACGAACGAACGCGTCATCCGCGAGGTGCAGGCCAACCTTGGAACGCTGCACTGGAGCATCCATGAGCGGTCAAGCACGCTGCTTGCCCCGTATGCCGTGGACCTCTCCCTCGCCACCGAACGCCTGGCGATGCCTGAGGCGCTTGCCGAGCTCATCGCACCGCTCGCGACGGAAGAGAACATCGTGGCCGAACGGTTGAGGCGTCAGGGTTTTTTGGCCGATGTGGGCCACCTGACCGCGTCGATGCTGGATGAGGCGCAACGACGTGCTTCTGCGGCGATCGCACGTCAAGACCGTCGAGGGTACGACGCCGCTCGCTCCATCGCCGACCTCCGTCGGCTGCACCTTCTCGTGGACCTGCTTCGATGCCAAGGCATGGGCGTGGCGCACGCCTTCTTGCAACGGCAAGAGGAGGCGAAGCGAGGCGCTTCCACTCAAAAGGACAGGGGGCTGCTCTCCCGGCCCGTCGTTCGTGCCCTCAAGGACAGTTTGGATGAATCAGAGGAACTTCATCCAAAGCCCGCAGCCGTACGGCGGTTGCTGAACGGACGGATGAAAGAAGCGCCATCGGGGCGCTGCCTTGTGTTCACGGAGTACCGCGACACGGTGGAATTGCTCGTTGAGATGTTGTCCAACGTTGAGGGACTTCGACCGCAGGCTTTCGTGGGTCAATCCGGTTCGGGCGACCGGCGGGGCATGACTCAAACAGAGCAGGTGGAACGTATCCGTGCGTTTCGGGAAGGCGAGACCAACGTGCTGGTGGCCACGTCCGTGGGGGAGGAAGGTCTGGACATCCCCTCCGCGGACCTTGTGATCTTCTACGAACCTGTGGCAAGCGCCATCCGCGCCATCCAGCGACGAGGACGGACGGGCAGGCACAGCGAAGGCGAGGTGGTCATGCTCCTCGCGGAGGGCACACGGGACGAGCACATGCTGCGTGCCTCTGCCTCCCGTGAGCGGCGCATGCTCGAACACCTCGAGCGTATCCGAAGGACAACAACCGTGTTCGATGCCCAACGTCCGTCCATTGGCCTTGAGCACTTTCAGGTGGACCACGACGGGGTGATCATGGATGCATCCTCGTTCATCGAGCATGAGCGTGCACGGCTGCGACCACCCGTTCCGGAAACGCCTGTGGAGGTGCCGGAACCTCCAGCACGACCAGCAGCGAACAGGGCGGCTGGCATGGTTCTGCCTGAGGAACGTCGGGGAGCCGGGCAACGGGGCTTGTACGAGTTCGCGGCACCGCCTCCGGACACCCTGCAGGTGCCGGAGCGGCCAGAACCCCTCGCTCGGCACGATGGCCCGGTGCTCGACGGGACAGGTGAACTGGCCGTCGATGTGGACCGTCGCATCGAAGTGGTCCTCGACCGACGCGAAGCCTCCTCGACGCTCGCTTCAGGACTTCGCCTTCAGGGCGTCACGCCGGTGTTCCGCCATCTGGTCACCGGGGACGTCCGAATCGGCCCTCGGGTGCTCCTTGAACGAAAGACCGCCCGGGACCTTCACGACTCGATCCGAGACGGCCGGCTTCTTGCCCAGGCACGCCGCTTGTCCGCCGCTGCACCGTGCGCTGGCCTGCTGCTCGAAACCGGCGAAGGCCTTGAGGGGAACACGCATCCACACGCCGTGCTCGGGGCGATTGCGTGGATGGCCTTCGACCTCGGCCTCAGCGTCATCTGCGTCCGGAATGCTGCAGAATCCGCCGCCCTGCTGGCCATGGCGGCCAAGCGAGAACAGGACTGGCTGGACGCACTGGTCCCCGCACAGGCGCCACGACGCCATGACGAAGCGCACGCTGCATTGATGGCCGCGCGAGCCGAACTCGAAGCGATGGATGCGGATCCCGGCCCACTGGCCCGTCGATGGGAGGAGGAGGCCCGTCAGCGGAGGAGGAACCTGCTCGAGGCGATCGAAGGCATCGGTCCTGCCCTGAGCCGAGCGCTGTGCGAGGCGTTCGGAACCATCGCTGAGGTCGCAGCGGCAAGCGAGGAGCAGTTGGCGGCTGTGGACGGCGTTGGGCCTGGCCGGGCAGCCGAGGTTCGTCGTGCCCTCCACGGCTGATCAAGCGCCCATGACCAAGGCCCGCGTTCGCAGCTGAGCGTAGCGGTCCGGCATCATGCCGAGGGCGAAGGCCAAGAGCTCGGGAAGGTGCACGACCGGCAAGGCCGTGTCGCGCCCGGAGACCTTCTTCGCCTTGACCTGATAGACGTCCAGGTTGAAATGGCTGAGCGGGCAAGCGGTGGCCATCACCAAGGCCCCTTCCTGCTTGGCCTCGGAAAGCACTTCAGCGGTCTGCAGCATCGCCGTCCGCTCACGGCCGAGCAGGCCCGGGAAGCCCACGGACCGGGTGGCACCGTCGTAGTCAACCGGTGAGGAACCTATCGCCACGAGCAGGTCCTCGAAGTAATGTGGGTCCATGGGATCGTCGTCACCGGAGGCGCCGTCCTGAAGCATGGGCACGCCGTAGTACCCCGCGACCGGGAAGTCCACTGGGTTGACCACATGGTCGCGCACGGCCTCCAACCCCACGTCCTCAACAAGCACTTGGAGGAGGTGACGCATGCGCAGGTTCCCTTCAAAGCGCACACCACACGTTTTCTCAAGCACGTCGTTGACTTCTGCTCGCAACTTCTCGTCGTCGAGCAGGAGCGCGAGGTCCTCGTACATGTTGCCTTGGCAGGTGGCGCATGGCGTCAGCACATCAAGCCCCATCGCTTCTGCTTGTGCAAAGGTGCGCGCGTTCAGGGTAAGTTGCAAACGGTGGTTTGCTTGCTTCATGACACCTGCGCCGCAGCACGCAGCACCGGGCATGTCAACGAGTTCGATGTCAAGCGCCTTGACGACAGCCCGCATGGCGTCTTCCACCTCACGGGCGGAGCCCTTTGCGACGCAGCCGGGAAAGTAGGCATACCGAAGTCCCATCATGTCACCTCAGAATCGTCGGTCGAGGGCGTCGAAAATAGCCTTGACCTCATGGTGGTCGTCGACCAAGGAATTGACCAGCGGTGGCATCTTCCCCGGCGCGACGAAGCCTTGGAGGTCACGTGCCAGCGGCGCCCCCGTCCTCGTGAAGCCGGTCGCCATTCGTACCGTGGCGGGAAGGTTCATGATCGCCCCAATCGGGCCCATGGTCTGCGCCGCGAGGATCGTTTCGTTCAGCGTCCCCGACCACTTCACGGTGCGTGAGAACCACTTGATGTGGCGCCCGGAACGGCCAGCAAAGCGGAATTCGCTCAGCAACCGGCCGCGCGCGTCGGTCATGGCTTCGGCCACAAGGCGCCCTTCCTGCCCCTGTCGACGGATGGCGGACAGATCGGTTTCGGACCAGACACCGCCTTCGTCCTGAAGCGTTCGGAGCAAGGAACGTCGCTGCTCAGCGCCGACGCGCGGGTCGCTGGCACGCTGCCACAACCTGGTCAGGACGCCCGGGCCAAGGTAGGACGGGTCGTGAGGGGTGCAGTCCGACATGCCGTGTGCAGCCTCGGGAGCGTGCACGTCAAAACGGCGGTGAAGGTCCTCGGCCGCGAGCGCAGCCATGGTGCCCATCGACGATCCGTTGGCAAGGACCTCCCCTTCTCGGGGGTCTGCACGCATCCACGGCGCTGCAGCGGCCAGCGCGCGCTCCACACGGCTCGGGTCAACGACGAGGTCCTTGACAATGGGGTGCCCAGGGAGTGGTTCAACCAGCAAGGTACCACCGTCGTTGACGAGGGCGTCGAGGCGGGTCACGTCGCTCAGCACGATCCGGCCGTTTGCACGAAGGGCCGTGGTTGGGGTGCCGGCGCCGTTCCCTCGGCGGAAGGCAAGGCTTCCATCGACGTCGTTGCTGATGGCGACAAGGAGGTCCTGCACCGTTGCGTGCCCCGGGAGGGCGCACGCGACCGTGTCGAAACCTGACGAGGAGGCGACAGGATCGTACCTGAAGACGCGCAAGGTGATGGACATCTCCTCGCTCAGCACCTGCCCGGGAGTGAAGTCACCGTCCGCGATGCTGTCGTCGTCACCGCTCGAGGCGAAGGCCGACATCTCCTCGACCAGGGTTTCATGGAAGGTTCCCGAGGCATCCACGCAAGCGATGCGGGAGAGGGCTTCGCTGACCCAAGCCTGCCACGGAGGGACGTAATCCACGTCGCACTCCGCCATGGCATGAACCCGAACAGCGCCCATAGCCTCGAGGCGGTTGTTCCAGTCGTGCCCTGCTTTGCAGAATTCATCGTACGACGTGTCGCCGATGGCGCAGACGGTGAAATGGGTGGCCGAGAGGGACGGACCACCTGCCGAGGCAGCCTGCCATAGGGCTTCTGCGTTGTCCGGCATCTCGCCCTCGCCCCATGTGGAGGTGATGACCATCAGGCGTGTTGTGGAGAGGCTGTCGACGCTCGCGTCGTCCATGTCCTTGACCGTGGCTTGGAGGCCGTAGTTTGCAGCCAATTTCGCGGTTCGCTCAGCGAGCCCGGCCGCGTTGCCGGTTTGGGACCCGAAAAGGATGGTCAGGGAGCGGTCGCCTTCCATCACGGCGGCAAGCGCTTCGGACACGCCGGCCACGGGCGCCGAGTCGGCCACGGCCACGGCCGGGGCCTCTGCTGCCGCCTCAGCGGCAGGTGCGGGTGCGTCGTCCGTTGCGCCTTCGGCGAGTTCGTACTTGATGACCTCCACGGGGCAGTCTTCAGCCGCCTCGATGATCAGGTCCGCAAGGTCGGCACCGAGGGTCCCGCTGAGCGGGGACTTGGCTCCCGCGTTCGTGTCGTATGCGCCGTCGGCCCGCACGGCCGCGAGGATCATCGAGGAGTCTTCTTCGACCTTGAACACGTCGGGACAGATGTCCTCACAGGCGTTGCATGTGATGCAGTCGGGCTCAATCCAGACCTTTGCGATGACCGCCATCTGACCGCCCCTGCTATCGCTCGTTGAGAGCAATCCGACCCACCCGTGAGGGGCCTTTCAAGGTTCCCTCACGACCATCGGCTGAACGATGGACGGCGAGGCCTTTGGCGTCACATGCCGAAGTCGTCCATGCCGCCCTCGTTGGACGGCATGATGCCCTTCGATGAGATGACGTCATCAATCCGGAGGATCATGGTCGCCGTCTCGGTCGCGGATTGGATGGCTTGCTCGACGACGCGCATCGGTTCGATCACGTTCGCGGCCATCATGTCCGCGACACCGCCATCGTAGACGTTGATTCCTGCATGGCGCTGACCGTCGGCGTGGGCCTTTCGAAGTTCGATGATGGTGGTGACCGGATCGAGCCCCGCGTTTTCTGCAAGGGTGCGGGGGATGATTTCCATCGCGGTAGCGAAGGCCTCGATGGCCATTTGCTCACGACCGCCGATGCCTTCAGCGTAGGTTCGAAGGTCCCGTGAAATGGACGCGAGCACCGAGCCACCGCCTGTGAGCACGGCTCCGTCTTCCCACGCAACGGCCACGACGCCGACGGCATCGTCGAACGCCCTGCGGATTTCATCGACCACGTGCTCGGTGCCACCGCGGAGCAGCACGGAGACGGACTTGGCCTCGGGGCATCCGGTGACGAAGGTCATGTCCGATTCGCCAATCTTGCGCTCTTCGACGCGAGCAGCGTGCCCGAGGTCCGCCTCAGAAAGGTCGTCGAGGTTGGTCACCACATTCCCCCCCGTGGCCTTGGACAAGGCCTCCATGTCCGATTTCTTCGCCCTTCGAATGGCAAACACGCCCGCCTTGGCCAGGTAGTGCTGCGCGAGGTCATCAATGCCCTTTTGGCACACCACGACGTTGGCTCCGGCGTTCACAATCGCGTCCACAAGTCCACGGATGTGGCGTTGTTCTTCCTCAAGGAAGGAGGCCAGTTGTGTCGGGTCGGTGATCTGAATTTTCGCGTCCACTTCGGTCTTCTTGACCTCGATGGCTGAGTTGATGAGGGCGATTCGCGCCTCGCTCATGACCCGTGGCATGCCAGCATGGACGCGCTCCTTGTCGAGGATGATGCCGTCAACAAGGGTGCTGTCTCGGATGGAGCCACCCTGACGCTTTTCGACCTTGATGTCGTCGAGGTCCACCATACGCTCGCCGTCTTCCACACGACCTACAGCGTTCACGGCGCGAACACAGATGTCGGCCAAGAAGGCCTTGACGGCCCCAGCAGACTTGCCGGTCAAGGAGGTCTTCGCAACTTCGAGCAGGACTGCGTCATCGCCTTCCGTCGCAATGCCATGCGTGTCGAGCAGCGCAATCGCGTGTTCGGCGGCGAGGCGGAACCCCTCGCAGATGATGGTCGGATGGACGTTCTGTTCGATGAGGTCCTCGCTTCGCTTCAGCAGTTCGCCAGCCAGCACAACCGCTGACGTGGTGCCGTCGTAGCAATGCTGCTCTTGTGTCTTGGCGACTTCAATGATCATCTTCGCCGCGGGGTGCTCGATGTCCATTTCCTTGAGGATGGTCGCACCGTCGTTGGTGATGACGACGTCCCCCATGGTGTCGACAAGCATCTTGTCCATGCCCTTTGGCCCGAGGGTTGAGCGGACCGCATCGGCGACGGCCTTGGCCGCGGCGATGTTGTTGGATTGCGCGGTGCGACCGCGCGTCCGCTGCGTACCTTCCTTGAGGATGAAGATGGGTGCTTGCCCCTGCTGTCCTTGCATCATACCGTCGCCTCGATGCCTGCGAGGAAGCGGCTGACTTCAACCCTGCGTCGCTCGCCAAGGTCCGGTTCAGGCGCGGCCGTTCTGCTCAAGCCACATCTGACCGTACACTTGCCACTGGTCCATCGTCCAACCTTCGGGCAACCCCTCGGCTGGGACAGGCGGCGCTGCTGCGGGCGCCTCCTCCACGGCAGGAGCCGAAGGAGCAGGGGCCTGAGCCGGGGGGGCGCTTGCCGGAGGAGCCCCGGCCGGAACAGCATCGACACCAGGGATGGTGGGAGCAGCCTTCACACCGGCGTAGGTGGCTTGCAGGCTGTCTTCGTAGCCGTCGTCGGCCCAGTCGTTGATGACGTCGTCTTCGATGCCGCCAATGATCCGCATCACCATGACCACACCCACGACGAGGATGATGCCAGCGAGGCCGAGCATGACCACGTTCCGTACCGCGCCACTTCCGGCGCCGTCGTCGGCTCCGTCCGTGGTTGACGCGACCGTCTTGTACATCGTCACGGTGAGTTGTGCGTTGGCCGCGTCCGAAACGGTCTCTGAGCGGGCCCAGACGGTGAAGTTCACCGTCAATTCGTCTTGAGCAAGGTTTCGGAGCGTGTTTGCGGAGACGTCGAGATGAACCGTCACGTCGCGTTCCTCCCCGACCTGAAGCACGAAGTTCCGGTCCTGAGAATCGATGCGCAGTTGCATGAAGTTCGCCGCCTCACCGGCATCGAGTTCCATGGCGACGGCCTGTGCGGTCGTGTACTGGTTGCGCACCTTCACCGTCATGGTATGGATGTCCTCTGCGTCTCGGACTTCGGAAGGCAACACCGTCGGGATGCGCAGCCAATTCTGAGAGCCGACGAGATAGACAGCGTTCCCGGTCGCGCTGACCGTTGGGTCGTTGACCGAGGTCGCCACGACGCCCAACGTGAGGGTCCCCTCCGTTCCGTCCGTGAAGGCAAAGCTGACGATCACAAAGCAGGATTCACCGGGCAGCACCTCGGCGGTACGGCCTGCCTCGCTTACGTTGCTGACGGTGGCGACCATCCCTTCGGGAAGGTCAAGCGTGACGTCAAAGGAATCAGGTCGGTTACCGTCGTTGCGAATTTCGAACTCCATCGACTGAGCAGGGTCGCCTGGAATGTACGACTGGTCAGCGTCCTCGTCGTGAACGAAGACCGCCGCCGTGTCAAGCACCTCGACCTGCACCTGCACAGATTGGCCAACCGTCGCGTCGTCGACGCTGCGCGCCGTCACGGTGGCCGTGTAGAAGCCGGGCTGCAGCCCCACTGGCATTGGGAAACGAAGGCCGATGGTCGTCTCGCCGTCCCACGCATCCATGACCGGCGTCTCTTCCTGAAGCAGTTCTGCCTGCAGCAGCCAGTTCGACTGCTGCAACGTGAGGGTGTACTGCTCGTCGTCGTTGCCGAGGTTGAGGAGCGTCATGTACACCATGTGCACCTGACCGTTGGCCGGCCCGCTGATGCTGTCCGTATCGGGCGTGAGCGAAAGATCGCGCAGCACGGGAACCTCAATCGTTCGAACCAGCACGTCGGTGCCAAACAAGCCACCGCCGCACGTGGGGCAGGTTGCGCGGAGGTTGAACGAGGTGATCTCGTCGTCCGTCGTCGGCGACGCCTCAGGTGATGCAGTCACATTCAGGTTCAGGTCCATCGCCTCACCCTTGCCCATGGCGATGGGCATCGGGACCGAGGAGCCCGTCTCGTTCTCGACCACACCTGTCCAGCCTTGGTCGGAGAACACCGTGGTCAAGGCGTACGAAGCGTCCCGGTTGCCGGTGTTTTGCAGGCGGATGGGCACAAGGCCCGACTCGCCCGGAAGCAGTTCTGCAGCAACGAGGCTGGACGTGCTGGTCAACATGACGCTGTGCTGTTCCGTGACGCCGATGGGGATGGTGAGCATGCCCTTCGCGTCGCCTGAACTGTGGTCGTAGAAGGTGATGTTCCACTGCTGTTGCTGCACGTCGGCGCCTGGGGGCACCGAGAGGTTGAGCCACACGTTGGTGGTCGTCCCTGCATCAAAGCCCTGCAGGATGACGCTGTTGTCGTGGTCAACTGGATTCAAGTCGGCATCGATGCGAATCTGCAGGATGGGGCTCATCCACGAGGCGTTGGACACGTTTGTGAACACACGGACGGGAGCCGGAACGTAGCCGTTGTTGGTGACCTCGCACTTGAGGCTCAGCAAGCCGTTGG
>JAYPDK010000024.1:0-24609 GCA_038125145.1 Candidatus Poseidoniaceae archaeon | reverse complement strand
AAGGCCTGCAGATCTTCCGCAACGCCGTGGAGCACGTCCGCTCCACGCGCGCATGAGGTGATGGTGTGGCCGAGGCCACGACCGTCCGACGCGAGGACATCGATGCACTGCGCGGCCTTGCCGTGCTGCTGATGGTCATGGTTCACCTCGCCGCAACCGTTCAGCCCGCGGACGCCAGCACCACCTCTGCGCTGGCCTACGTGGTGGCGGGGTTGGGCGGCTTGGCCGCGCCCTTGTTCGTCGTGCTTGCCGGCTGGTCGGCGGCCGGGCGCCCCCGCCCGTTCTCGGCGCGCGTGCGTCGTGCCGGTATGTTGCTGGCCTGTCAGGTGGTCGTGAACCTGAGCGCCCCCCACCTCTACGACCCGCTGACGCCGGGCGTGCTCTCCTTGTTTGCGCTCTTGGCCCTCGTGCCCCTCCGAACCGATCGCGTCGGCGTGCAACGCCTGACACGGTGGGCGGGTGCTGCCGCATGCCTCGTCGTGGTGGTTGGTCTTCCTGCGTGGCAAGGGCCCTCAGGATGGGCGGCGCGCGTGAGCGTCGACTCCTCGTTGACCCTGCTCCAGCACCTCGTGCTCACAGGATTGTATCCCCTCGTGCCGTGGCTCTTGCTGGCCATGCTCGGCGTTCACCTGAGGGAGGCGGTTGGCCCACGGCCTGCCCGTGGTGTCGTCGCTCTGGCCGGCGTTGGGCTGGCCTCCAGCGCATGGGCGCTGGCGTTCAGCATCACCTCAGGCCGCGCATGGGCCGCCCCAACGAGCCCGAGCGGGGACGCGCTGCTGGTGTTCTTCCCCGCCAACGCGCTGTTCCTGCTCGCTGCCTCTGCTGGTGTCCTGCTGCTCTGGTCGACCGGCTCCCTGCTGAGCCGAGCCCCGGGCCTGCCTGCGCTCGGGCGAGGCAGCCTCACGGCCTACGTGGCCCATACCCCGGTGCTTTGGCTGCTGCACCGTGCGGAGCCGGCCATGGGGTGGTCGGGGTCGACGGCGGCCCTGCTCGTCCTCGTCGGCACCCTGGTGTGGTGGCCCATGGCCGCACACCTCCCCTCCCGCGCTCAGGCGTGGACGCTTGAGGCGATGCTGCGTCGCTGGTCGTGATCATGCACCGCCGGTCTGCACCGACCACAGGCGATGGTAGCGACCTTCGAGGGCGAGCAGGTCCTCGTGGGTGCCGTCTTCGACCACGCGCCCTTCGTCCAGCACCAAGATGCGGTCGGCGTGGCGCACGGTCGACAGCCGATGGGCGATGACGATCGTCGTGCGGTCGGCCGAGACGCGAAGCAAGGACCGCTGAATGGCCGCTTCGGTTTCGTTGTCCACGGCGGACGTCGCTTCGTCGAGCAACAGGACCGGGGCGTCCTTGAGCACGGCCCGGGCCAACGCAAGACGCTGACGTTGGCCACCCGAGAGGCGTTGGCCCCCTTCACCCACAAGGGTCGCGTATCCGTCGGGAAAACCCTCGATGAAGGCGGACGCCTCGGCCGCTTCGGCCGCGGCGCGCACCTCGTCGTCGCTCGCTTCGGGCCGTCCGTACCGGATGTTCTCCATGACCGTGGTTGGAAAAAGCGTCACGTGCTGGTCGACGAGGGCCATGTGGCGGCGAAGGCTGGCGGCGGACCAGGACCGAAGGTCCGCACCGCACCACGTCACCGAGCCGTGGTCGGGGTCAATGAAGCGCATCAGGAGCCGCACAAGCGTCGTCTTTCCTGAGCCCGTGGAGCCGACGATGCCCACGGTGCTTCGGGCTGCAAGGGTGAGGTCGAGGCCGTTGAGGACCGCCTCACGGCCCGGGTGAGCGAATTCGACCCCTTCGAGCCGGATGTCGGACCCTGCAGCCTCGTCCGCGGAGGGCGACACGTCGCCGTCCACCAGACTCTCCGGGGCTTCGATGAGGTCGAGGATGCGGGCGGTGGAGGCCATGGCCCGTTGGTAAAGGTCGAAGGTCTCCCCGAGGCGCGTCAGCGGCCACAACAAACGCTGTGTCATGAAGACCAGCACCGAATAGGCGCCGACGGCGAGCGCACCCTCTAGGGTGAACCACCCGCCGAGCAGCAGCGTGCCCGTGAAGCCGACGAGGATCGCCATGCGGATGAGCGGAACGAAGCCGGCGGAGAGCCGGATCGCGTCCCTGTTGCGCGAGCGGTACGCTTCGCTGAGGTGCTCGAGCCGCGCTGCCTCCGCGGCCTCCGCGGTGAAGGATTGGATCGTCGCCATGCCCGAAATGTCGTTCTCGAGCAGGGCGCTCAGGTCGCCTGCAGCGTCCCGGACCGCACGGTAGCGCGGTTCAAGCGCCCGCTGGTAGCGGAAGGAGCCCCAGAGGATGATCGGTACCGGCAGGAAGGCCAGCAGGGCGATTTCCCACGAGACGGCGAAGAACACTGCGCCGACGACAACGACGGTGGTGCCGACCTGCAACAGGTCGTTCGCCCCTTTGTCGAGGAAGCGTTCCAGTTGGTTCACGTCGTCGTTCAGCACCGCAAGCAGGTCACCTCGGCGACGTTCGTCGAACCACGCCGGCGCATGCCCGAGGATGCGGTCGAACGCGGACATGCGCACGTCGTGCTGGACAGATTGGGCGAGGTTTCGCCAGAGCACGCCGTACCAGTACTCGAACACGGACTCCAGCACCCAAACCACCACGGTCAGGGCCGCCAGCACGAGCAGTTGGTGCCAAGGGTCGGCCACGCCGATGCTGGCGAGCATCGAGTCCTCTTGGGTGACGACGACGTCCACCGCGACACCGATGAGCAACGGAGGTGCGAGGTCCCAGAGTTTGTTGAGCACGGAGCAGAGCACCGCGAGGCGAAGGGTTGCCGCACGGTGGGCGACGTGCCCGAGCAGCCGACGCAACGGACCCACCTCGCCCATGCTTCGACGTCGTGCGGTGGCGTTTGATGGTGGCGGTCGGGCATGGGAACGGCTATCGTCCCCGCGAGGGACATGCGGCCCATGCGTTCCGAGCATGGCAGCGTGCTCGCCCACATCACCGCCAACGCGGGCCCTCGCCACGCCCTCCTCATCGACCCCGCAAAACAAGCCCCCGACGTGGCGGCCCGACGGGCGCTGGCGGCGGTGGAGCGGGGCACGCGCCTGATCTTGGTCGGGGGGTCCACCGACACCCCCGACGACGTGGTCCACGCGACTTGCGTCGAGGTCCAAGAAGCGCTCGAGTTGGCCGCGACGGCCGCCTCGCAGGACCCGATGGGCGACGAAGCACGGTGGCAGGTCCCTGTGGTGCTCTTTCCAGGCGGCGCCCACGCGCTGTCGCCCGCCGCGGACGGCATCCTCTTCATGATGCTGATGAACAGCACCGACCGGCGCTTTCTCATCGAAGAACAGGCGAGGGGAGCCCCCTTCGTGCGGCGGTTTGACCTCGACACGGTCCCAACCGGCTACGTCGTGATGGCCCCGGGTGGTGAGGTCGGGCGCGTGGGTCACGCAGACCTCGTGCTGCCCGACGACGAAGCGCGCGTGGAAGGCTACGCCCACGCCGGCGCCATGTACGGCTTCCGCTTGCTGTACCTTGAAGCAGGCTCAGGGGCCAGCGAGCCCGTTCGCCCTGGTCTGATCCGCACCGCGTCGGCTGTGCCGGGCCTCGTGGTCATGGTCGGCGGCGGCCTTCGCGACGGCCACGCGGTTCGTGCTGCCGTCGAGGCCGGAGCGGACTGGGTGGTGACAGGGACCCTCATCGAGGATGCAGATGCCGGTCCGTTGCTCCATGCCGCCCTTGAAGACGTGCTGAGCGGCCTCTCCTGACGTCACTCAACCCGCTGGCCATAGCGCTGCATGAGGAGGCGCTCTAGGCCCCGGACGATCTTGCGTCGGACGGCCGTGGTGGATTTTCTCTCCCTCGCTGCGATCGCCTCCAGGCCAGCGCCTTTTGGCTGGTCAAAATACCCCATGGACCACGCGATCCTGAGCACACGCTCGTCGTCCATGTGGTCCACAGCAGGCACGTCCAACGGCTCCATCGCCGCGTGCACAAGCGTACGCACGCCGAGCCGTGCGAGGACGTCAAGGAAGGGCGTGAGCCGGAACGGAGGCACACCGCAGGTGGCCCGCACCTCGTCGTCCACTCCGAGAACGAGGTCAAAGAGCAAGACCTCCTGTTCAACCATGCTGAACATGGGGTGGACGACGTCGAAGGCGAGCAGGGCCTCTCGCTCGGCCAAGCGCGCACGCAAGACCGCTGCGTGGCTTCGTCGGAGCAGGAGCAGCGCGTCTTCAAGCGCGGCCTCGTCCCTGAAGGAGGCTTGAATCAACACCCGCAAACCACGTTCGTTTGGTTGCTGATGGATCAAGCGGCTCTGTGTCAGCGCCTCTGCGAGGGGGCCGAGGCCGAGCCGGTCGTTGAATTCGACAACAAGGCGACGCATGTTCACATGTGAATGTGTTTTTATTTGAACAGTTTGGTCTAAATGGGGGGGCGCTTCAGCCCTTGCCATGAAGGGAATCGTGTTCAAGGAATTCGCAGACATGCTTGAGGCCACCTTTGGTGCCGACATGTACGACAGCCTCGTCGAGGCTTGCGACCTCCCAAGCGGCGGCGTGTACACCGCCGTGGGTACCTACGACCACACGGAACTGGTCACCCTCGTCGTCGAACTTTCCAAGCGAACCGGGCTCGATGCCACCACCTTGGTTCAGGCCTTTGGCAAGTACCTCTTCGGCCGTTTCCACGAACTCTTCCCGGTGTTTTTCAACCACGACAACGCCTTCTCCTTCCTCGAATCCATCGAGAACGTGATTCACGTCGAAGTGCTGAAGCTCTACCCCGAGGCCACCCTCCCGCGCTTTGACAGCGAGATCGCCGAAGACGGGAACACCATGCACCTGACGTACTACTCCACGCGCCACTTTGCGGACCTGGCCATTGGGTTGATCCAAGGCACGTTCGAACACTGGGGCGAAGAGGTTCAGTTGAGCATGGAAGACCTGACGACCGACGAGGAGCAGAAGGTCCGGTTCACGATGGTCAAGGCGTGAGATGGTGCGCATGCACGAGGAGGGCAAGGCACCACGGGACGTGGCGCCTGTGCCCTCCCTCACCGACCTCTTCGGCAAGGCGTCGGCCTCCATTGCTCCATCGGAGGATGCTCCCCCCGCTGGTGGGCCCACCCCTATCGCCGCTGCGCCTTCGATTCAGGACCTCTTCGGCAAGGCGTCGACGAAGGAATCCGCCGCCCCAACGGAGGGCCTTCCTCCCGCAGGGGGCTCCACGACCATCGCCCCTGCGCCTTCGATGCACGACCTCCTCGCCAGCGCTGCCCGCTCCACGACACGCGACGAGGCCCCGCAGGGCAAAGCGCCGACCTTCGAAGACCTGGGGTGGGGCGGGGCCGTTCAGGACGGGAACCCCGTCCTTGACACCGCTGACCTCAGTGCTGAGGCGTGGGTTTCGTCCTACAAAGGGACCACAACGCCAGCCCTCTCCCTCTCCGCCTTGAAGGCGGCAGCGAAGCCCCTTCCTTCGGCGAAGCACCCGACCGACGAGGCCGTCGAGCACATGCAGCGCACCTTCCACGCGTTCAACGAATTGCCCGACGCGCTCGAACCGGAGGCCATGGCCGCCCTTTCCGCGCAGGATGCGGAGCAGCGCCGTGCCCTCAACCGCCACCTGGCAGGGTTGAAGGTCGAGCATTCCGGTTCGAAGCACTCGCTTCGCCGCCGCTTCGACAGGGAGCGAAAGGCCCGCCTCCAGGCCGAGGGGCTCATCGAAAAAGCCTCACGTGACCTCTACTTGGCCAAGGAAGCGACACAACGTGCCCTGACCGCAGAACAGCAGGCCAAGGACAAGGTCGAGGACGCCCTGCTCAACTTGAACGCGGCCGTGAAGGCCGCAGACAACGCCGAGCAGCGTCGGCGTGCCTTGTTGATCACGGGTGGGATCGGTGTCGTGCTGTACATCGTGTCGGAGTTTGTCATCGATGCGACCATCGAAGCCAACCTCGAGGGGCCGGGTGTTGTCCTGGCCAAACTCTCCATCCTGATGGTGCTGCTTCCGCTCCAGATGATCGTCGAGCGCCTGTCGGTTAAAACGGCCGGCGCTGAAGGCGACAGCGTTCGAGAACACCTGTTTGCAGACCTTCTTCGCGTGTTGCTTGAAGACGAACTCCTCACGGAGAAGGAACTGCGGACCATCGACACCTTCCGCGTTCACCACGGGTTCACGCACAGCGAAGCAACCGAGGTCCTCCACAAGGTCATGGACGACCTCGGGATCGAACGCGGAACCGTTCGATTGTGATCACGGACGACGTCCAAGCACGAGCCCAACGCCAATGCCGGCAACCACGGCCACCGCGAGCGCGGCGATCATCCCACCAAGCCCGACGCCTGCCGCCGCGGGGTTCTCGTCCGAGGTCGTGGCCGGCGCGCCCCCGCTGTCGTCGGTGTTCGAGGGGGTGCCGTCCACCTCGGGGATGTCGACCTGAACGGCGCACCCGGTGGCGTCCACCTCGACGTCGACAGGTGTACCCGCACAGAGGTCGAGGATGTTGACAACACCGTCCAGGTCGTCGTCGTCGAGCGCCCCACCGGTGTCGACCGTTGGATCGTTCTCTTCGGCGGGGGGGTTCTCCTCGAGCGTTTCGTTGGTGGTGCCGTTGGTGCCTCCATCGACGATGCCGGTCTCGTTCTCGATGGTGGTGGTGTTGCCCGTCCCGTTGTCGACGGACGTTTCGTTCCCGGCGGAGGTCTCGTTGCCCGAGCCGCCCTCAACGCTGGCGTTGTCGTCAACGTCCGACGTGTTGGATGGCGGGTCGTTGGTCTCGTTCGTGCCGGTGGTGTTCCCTTCCGTCTCGTTCCCCTCGTCGGTTCCGTTCGGATTGATGACCGACGGGCATCCGAGTTCGTCGACCTCGGCCCCAAAGGGGCTCTCGGGGCACTCGTCCACGTTGTTGAGGACGCCATCGTCGTCGTCGTCATCGATGCATCCGTCCCCGTCTTTGTCCCAAGGGATGTCGTGCTCCCCGTCATCGCAGGCGTCCGTCCATGTCTCAAGGTAGCCGGACGGCGTCAGGGTGACGCCGTTCAGCCGTGCGTCCGAAGGCTCGATGAATTCCCCTCGGAAGACCTGGGACGGGGCCAGGCGCCGGTCCCGGTCGGACGACGTGCCGTAGACGTTGATCGGCGTGTTGTATTCCCAGGCGATGCTGCCGTTCCAGTCCATTTGCGCGTACCGCGCCCCCATCGCATCGGTCACAAACAGGTCGCCGGTGCTGAGCGTTTGCGCACCGGACATGAACCTCGGCCCCCAGCCCGAGGGCAACTGCACGCTCTGCTGTGGCGCATAGGGCGCAAAGGTCCCGTTGGGGAAGGTGGCGTAGGCCGATCCGTTCCACACGGGGCTGACCCGATGGACCGTGCTGTCCCCGGTCACGCCGTTGGAAAACACGGTGATGTCGCCCGCGTGGGGGTACCCCTGAGGAATGAATCGAGCGTCGTGCTGCGTCACTGTGTACTGGTCGGATTCGTTGCCTCGACCGTACGCGGCCGGGTTGCCCCAACGCCACAAGAGGTCCCCATCGGACCCTTCCGCTGCGCGTGTTGGAATGCCATGGTCGACGATGAAGATCTCTTCCGTTCCGCGGCAGGAGACGAGCAGATGGTCGTTGATGGGGTCGTGGTCCAAGCCGTTGCAGTGCATCCAATCGGGGTCGCTTGGGACGTTGTTTGGCCCCCCGTAGTTGATGTCAAGGCGCGTCGGTTGGCTTCCCGCAACCGCGTAGTTCGGCTTGCCCGAATCGAGGCTTTGGGTCAGGTGGTCTTTGGCGTGCCAGGACCACACCAATTGGGCTTCACCACCGGTGACGATGGGAGGGGCGTATTCCAGCAGCGCGTCGGCCCACAGGCCACGTTCCATGATGTTGGCTTCATCGCGGCCCAGCGCGATGGCGTCGTCCCGCGAGATGTACTCCCAGGCGATGGCCACCACGTTTCCATTCGGAAGCATCAACGCGTCGTGGTGAAACCTGTACTCATCGTTGGCCAGTTCGATGCTCCATTCCAAACTCCCGTCGTGGGCAATGATTTCGATCAATCCTGTTTCGCCCCCCGCGGAAAGATCGGTCGTAGGGGTGGGTGAAGGAATGCTCGCACGCAGCAGGCGGCCGCCGTCCAAGAGCCGCGCCACGGTCGTCCCTTCCGTTCCCGACGGGGACGGCCAGGTCAGCATCACCTCGCCGCGCTGGTCGACAAGGAAGGTGTCCGTGTCCTCCATGGCGGCGACGATGGCGTAGCCCTCCACCGTCCGGTCGTCGCAATAGAGAACGCCTGATTTGGCGTGCATCCGCATCATTTCGCACACGGGCGCCTCGGGCGGAACCGCGGCAGCGAGCGGGGCGCTCGTGGTCAGGAGCAGCATCAACACAAACAGGGCCGCGGTTGCCCTTGGTGTAAACATAGAAGCACGTCCGGCGGCCTCACGGAGTTTAACTGATTCGGCACGTGTTTAACCCGTGCTTCACAAAGAAAACCGTTGTAAAATCTCAAAAAACGACGTTCTTTGCCCGCAGCGTGCCACTTCAGCAGCCACCACATCCCAACGATGGGACGGCTGTGGTCGGTGGCGATTGGATACGCCAGACTCAATCTTCGTCCTCGTAGACCACAGGGTCGCCGCGTCCACCGGGCGCGTTTGGCCGCACCTCTTCTGTTGGGGTGCCAACAGGAACCTCCTCAACGCTGACGTCCAAGTCCACGACCTCGCCCTTGGCCAAACGTTCCATGTCGTCGAGCCCGGGGGCGACGATCGTGCGTTCGACGTCTGGGGCCTCGGCATAGGCGCTTCGCGCTGCTTCCCGCTGGTCGTGCCCACGCACCAAGCCGAGGGTGTCGGAGAAGGCCTTGCCCACCACCTCACGGGTCCGCTCCCCGCGTCGGACGCGGTCCACCTCGTCCTCAGCGGCGGCGAGGCGCTCCTCGAGGTCGCGCGATTCGGCGGTCCGGTCCTGCAACGCGGCCTCAAGGTCGGTCATGGTCAGGGTCATCTGAGCCAACCGCTCATCGCGGTCGAAGACGTCGTTGTGGAGGCGCCGTTCACGGCGACGGAGGGACTCGTACTCTCGGTTGCGCTCGAGCAGGCGCCGCTTGAGGTCCTCGATCTGCTCGACGAGGTAATCGTGTTCGGCCGAGATGGACTTCGGCCCGCTCATCACCCGCTCGACCTGGTCTTCAAGTTCAGCAAGGCGCTGGTCACGCGCATCGATGAGGCCACGCAAGCGATCGGCGATGTCGCGCAGCCGCTGGCGCTCTTCTTCCATCGCGTGCACGGTGGCCTGCTCGGCCGCGAGGGCGGTCAACGCCTCCTCGTTCTCGTTCTTGAGCCGCCGAACTTCTTCGGCGGTGACCGAGGTCAATCCCGCTTCCGCCGCCCGCTCGAGGGCCACGACCATGCGACCAACCCGCTCTTCCATCTCCCCAATGACCTGGTCCTGTTCATCGGAGAGGGCGGTGAGCCGAGCCACTTCGGCCTGCAGGTTCGCTCGCTCTTCGGCCGACGCGGAGGCAGCGAGGCTGGACGCCTCGTCACGCGCGTCTTCGAGCAGGCGTTCCAGGTGGACGATGCGCGCGCGCGCGTCACGGAGTTCGTGCTCGGTCTCGTTGAGGCGTGCGACCTCTGGGGCGATGGCATCGGTCCGGTCGGCCAGATCGAGTTCAGCCATACGAAGGCGTTGGCGCGCTTCCACAAGCTCGTCGTTGCGCTCCGCCAACTCGTCCCAAGCGGTCATGACTTCCTCGACGAGTTGTTCGACGGGGTAGCCGCGCAGCATGCCTTCGAGGGCCGCGCGCTCCTCGCGAGGTGCAGTGGATGCCCCGGTCATCGCTGCGTCGCTCGATGACATACAGCCCTGAAGCCCGTCGAACCGCACTTGAACTTTCCTTCACGCAAGGCGTTGCACGCCGGCGTTGTTCGGGGTGCGTCGGCCCACCATCACTCGATGGACGTGAACATGTCCTCGGGCATGTCCTGCGCGAGCGCAACCGCACCGAGGGCGACTTTGTCGATGGGCTCGTCGACGCAGCGCACGGCCACGTTTCCGATGTCCGAAATCTCGGCAGCAAGCCGGTTCGCGACGCCACCGATGAGCGAGCCGCCACCGGAGAGGATGATGTTCTGGCGGAAGGTTTCCTGGTATTCCGGGTCTGCACCTGCGATGATGCGCTTGATGCCGTTGCCGATCAGCGGAACGATGGCGCCGCAGGCTTGGGCGATGAGGTCACCGATGTCCACGCGCTGCTGCTTGCCCTCAACGGACAGGTCAACGAGCACTTCCTTGACCTCGCCACCAACGTAGGAGTGGGCCTCCTTCCAACGGCGCACCATGTCCTTGGTGACCTGGGCGCCGGTGTACTTCTTGCGAATGAGGGTCATGAGGTGCTCGTCGAGCCAATCGCCGGCCTCAGCGAGGCTGATTTGATCCTCGTCGCTTGGGAAGGTGCCGTAGAGGCGGGCGATGTCGGTCGTGCCCGCGCCGATGTCGACCACGATGGTCCCGTGGAATTCGCCGATGCCGTAGGCGGTGGCGAAGGGTTCGCTGACGACCATGATGGCGTTGACCTGGCCGCGCAGGGTGGCGACGAGGTTCGACTTGTCCGTGAAGGACACGTGGGAGGGCGAGCAGACCACGCCGACGACTTCGTTGTACTCCTCCGGGTCCACCGTTTCGATGAGGTGGGTCATGAAGGCCTTCGCCGCGCCAAGGCTCGCTTCGTCGTCTTGCGTCACGCCCTTCGCCATCGGACGGAAGAGGTCGCACGACATCTTGTGCTTCAGGGCGTCCGCGCCAAAGAGCACGTCCCGGCCGAGCATGTTGCGGGCGACGGGGTCCTTGGGGCGACCGACCACCGTTTCGATGGTGTGGATGGTGCCCGCGCTGGACGCGATGGTCGACTGATAGGTCCCGAGGTCAATGCCAATGTAGAGTCTGTCCGCCATGGTACCACCGTGCTGCCCTGACGAAGGCGCGTCTGGACTTCAAGGCATCCCCTGCGGTTGGCTCCCGCTATTCCTCGTTGTCAACGTGCAGGGAGCTGGCCCGGAACGGGTCGGCGGGACCGTCTTCCAACCGGCCGTCCTCCCTTCGACCAAACAGGGCAGCGGCGGCGAGCGCCGCTCCAAGGGAGGCGGCCAAGGCCCATGGCCATGGGGCTGCACGTGGCGATCCGGGAAGGGCCACCACGTGCTCCACGTAGGTGCTCTGCACAGGTGTGGTCGGGGTGAGCATGGAGGCCATCGCCTCGGGTGACCCGTTGAGGGTCGAGGCGCTGAGGTGAACAAGGACAAGCGACCCGTTCCGTAGCCACGGAGCCGCCCACGCCTCTGCGGCCCACGACAACCTCACCACGCCGAGCCCCTCCACGGTCACGGCCGTTTCGGGCATGGGCAATCCGTCGACGCTCAGGAAGGCCTCCACGCGGGCCTCGTCCCCGTCGTCGTCGAGCAGCAGCACGTCCACGTCGAAAGCCACACCTGACGCAAGGGCCTCCGGGAAGGCCGCGACGTCCATGCGAAGTGGGGCGTCGACGGGCCGGCAGCCAGTGCTGTTCACGGGCCAAACGGGGTCCGTCGGTGAATTCGGGCAGCCGTCGAAGGGGTCCTGCACGCCGTCGTTGTCGCTGTCGTCGAGGCATCCGTCGCCGTCGCTGTCCGCGGCGCTCGCGTTGTCCATGGGGCAGGCGTCCTCGTCGTCGACCACACCGTCCCCGTCGCTGTCGTCCGGGCAGCCGTCTCGGTCAAGGTCCAAGGTCCCAGCCGCCCGGTCGGGGCATGCGTCTTCGGCATCGATCACGCCGTCCTCATCCCCGTCGGAGGGAGCACCTCGTTCCACGCCGAGCACCGCCAGGGCGAATCCAACACGCCCGCCGTCGGCTCCGAGGTGGTCCGGAAGGTTCCCGGGCGTCACGTGCCGGGCGACAACGTCGATGCGCACCTCGCTCACCCCGGTCAATTCAGCGGCGGGAATGCGCACCCCGCGTAGGGTTTCGTTCGACGTCGGCAACGCCTCGGTTGTGCCGTCTGCTTCCTCGGGCTGAAGGAGCCGGCTGTCCGACCCGTCGTCCACACCGGCCAACGCTACCCGCCCGTCGTCCAAGGTGACACGGAGCACGAGGTCGTCGACAGGCGCTGGGCCAGGCGAGGCGGGGAAGGCGAGCCGCACGTTGAGATCCTGACCTTGCGCGACGGAGAGGCTGACGGTGAAGGCGCCCCCCTCCGAGAGGAAGGGCCCCACAGCACCGGACCCGTTCCACGGATCGGCGGCAAGCATGCCGGTTCCGCCCACGGTGGCGAGCCGATCTTCGAGGAGGTCCTCCGGCGTCCCGTTCAGCAGCCGGAAACTGTCGTGCACCCACACGGTGGGCGCGAGGTCCCATCCGCCACCAACGAGCGGGCGCGGGTTCAGCAAGCGGTCGAGTTGCGGTTGGCCCCACCCGTCCTGAGGGTTGCTGAGCCCGCTGTGCCCGCTGCCCCCTCCGGCCGCGGAGGCGTTCAACGGCACCGCGCTCGCAGCGAGCAGCGCTCGGAGCAGGGAGCCGGACGGGGTCCAACCCTCGCCCAGCAGCGCCCCACCGTCGAGGGACGCATCGGACCACGCCGGCGTCACAAGGCCGTCCACCTGCAGCGAGACCGGAAGGTCGGTGCCACGTACGGCCCCCACTTCCACCATCTGCTGCACGACCGCCGCTGCAGAAGCGAGCATCGGGGTGGCCATGCTCGTTCCGCTGGAGGGGCGCAGGTCGCCGTTCATGCTGGCGGCCAGGCCGTCCGCTTTGGCCGACATGATGCCAACGCCCGGAGCGAGGAGGCCGATGCCGTCGGTGCCCGCTTCGGTGGGCCCAGAAGGCGAGCCAACCCACCGCTCAAGCGGCGTAGCCAGCGTTGTCGCGCCGACGGCCACCACGTTGCGAGCGTTGGCCGGTTCGAGCACGCTCCCGCCGTTGCCGGGGGCGATGAAGGCCAAGGTCCACGGGTGTTCCAAGGACCACAGGTCGACTTCAGCCGACCGGGCCGTGTACGCCGTCGTGTCGTCGCCCCACGAGTGCGAATGCACCACCGCGCCGGCGAGGGCGGCCTCGCCGAGCAAGGCATCGAAGGAGGGAGGGGCCCAGCCGTCAGGGCCGACGATGTCGGCCACCGCCAAGCGAGCGCCGTGGGCAAGGGCCGTGCCTGCACCGGGTGGTTCTGTTCCGTTCCACGCGACGGGTGAGCACGCCAAGGTTCCCGCCGTGTGCGTCCCGTGACGGTAGTCGGACTGGCCGGGAGCATCGGCGTCGTGCACGCTGGTGTTCAGCACGACGACCTTACGGTGTGCCTCTCCGGGAAGACCAACCTCGTTGAGGCCGTTCCGAAAGCACGCATGGTCGAGGTCAAGGCCGCTGTCAGCGGTGCCCAGCACCACGCCGCTGCCGTTGAATCCCCACGACCACACCACGTCGCCGTTCGCATCGCCCTCCTGAAGCAGGCCGGCACCGTGGTCGTTCCTTGCTGCGATGGCCATCACCGGCTCCACCGCGCGCAGGCCGGGCAAGGCCTCCATGCCGCCGATCCATGCCACATCTCTTGCCTGAACCATGGGGAGGCGCGGTGCGAGATCGAGGTCGTGCGCACCCAGGTGGTTGGCTTCGATGCCAATGCGTACGATGGCTGCTTCCGGCAAGCGCGGCTCGAAAAGCAGGCGCACCTCCTCCCCGTCGGTGAGCGCGGGCAGACTCATGGCTGCCGGCATCAAGACGCTGACGCCTTCGAGCACGCCTTCGTCACCGTCGGCCCACGCCACCGCACTCGTCCACGACGCCAGGCGAAGCATGTCCCAACCATGGGACTGTGCCTCGTTCCAAGCCGCTTGGTTCCACGTGCCCTCCTCGAGTTCGAGGACCACCGTGCCCGAGGGAGACGCGGGAAGGCCAGGCGGAACGGCGGCCAAGCCCAGCATCAGGAGGAGCGCGAGGGCGGTGCGCACGGCATGCCGGCACGTTCGGCGCTCATCAAATCCCCGGCCGCCGCGTTTAAGACGGATTGGCCGGTCGGCGGCGTCATGAAGGCCTTCCGCGTGAGCGGCATCGCACCCTTCGGAAAGCAGCGACAAGGGTTCTCCATCGACCTTCCCGCGGAGGACGACGGCGATGCCAAGCACCGCGCATACTCCATCCTTGGGTCCAAGCACCGGGCCACTCGGCGCTCGATCGACATCCAGTCGATTCAGGAAATCGACCCCCGCACCTCGCAAGAACCCACCGTGCTCCACCACTTCCGTGACCAGATCGCGGCGGCCGGCGGCCCTGTCGCCGTGGCCGAAGAGGAGTGAAGGTCGCGGCATTCATCAAGGGCGGCTGACCCGCTCAACGCGTGACGACCGACGGCCGCGCGGAGCTCCAGCGCCTCGCACGGCTCGTTGAAGTCAATCGACAGCGCCTCGAGGAACTCGACCGGCGCCGGAAGGAAGTCCTCCAGGTCGTTGACGATCACCGCCGCACGGCAGCGGTGCTGACCTCGCTGATCGAAGGCGCCACTGCAGGTCGTGCAGCAGGGCATGTCGGAATCGGCGCAGGCGTCAGCCTCCCCCTGTCCGCCGTTGAAGCGGAAGGGGGCGGGCGGACCGTTGTCGACCTTGGCAGCGGGGTGTACGGTGAGCGAACGTGGTCCGGAGCGCTCGAGATCACCGTGGAACGTCAGCAGGAACTCGAAGACGTTGCGGCGCGCCTTTCCTCCTCCATGGACGAGGTCGAAGCGACCATCGCCGAGAACGCCACTGCCTTCAACGCCATGGCCGAACAGCTTGAGCAAACCAAAGCAGCCGCCCCCGTCCCTTCGGCTGAGCCCACATCACCCGCGCCCGCCCCTTTGCCCGCCGAAGGCGTCGAGGAGGATGCTCCGCTTCGGGCACGAAGCGTTCGCCGCCGCTTCGGTTCGGAGCTGACCTTGGACGATTGAGGGACGAGCATGGGCCTCTTTGACAAGTTTCGACGACGCGTGCTCGAGACGGTGGACGCCACCGACACGGAGGGCATGCTGGCCGACGCCGCCTCGACCGAAGCGGAGGAAGCCATCGCGGCCCGGGAGGCGCTTCACGCGAAGGTCGAGCAGGGCGCGACACCAGGTTCGGCCCCTGCGCAGGTGGAAGAGGACTGGGAAGCACCAGACGAGGGGTGGGAAGACCCGGACGACGGCTGGGAACAACCTGAGGGAGAACCGACCCCCTCCGCACCCCCAACGGCCGTTGCCCCACGTCCTCGTGCGACACCAAACGTGGCGCTGTCCATGATGCGCTCAACGACGGGGAGGCAACTCGTTGACGTCGCCTCCGCGCCTCGCGGCTCCAGCCTCCAAGCCAATTTGGTGACCGAAGCCGGCGGTCAGGTGAACATCGACCTTGGTGGCGGTGTGGTGCAGGACGGCGGGCGCGTGATCAAGCCCAGCAAGGCGCTGGACGACCTCTTGGAGGAACTCGAATGGGTGCTGTTGGAATCCGACGTGTCGTCCGACGCGGTCACGGGCGTGATTGACGCCCTCCGGCGCGAATTGGTTGGGGCCCGGCTTCGCCGTGGGGCCGACCTGGCCAAGGTGCTTGAAGCGAGCCTCAAACGTGCCCTTCGAGGGTTGCTGGAGGCGGGATACTGGGATTTTGATGCCACCGTCAAGCAAGCCCTCGCCTCCGGTGATGCCCCAGTGGTCATCATGCTCGTTGGCGTGAACGGTACGGGCAAGACGACCACCGCTGCGAAACTCGCCCACCGTCTGCAGCAGGCGGGGCACAGCGTGATCGCTGCCGCAGGCGACACCTTCCGCGCCGGCGCCATTCAGCAACTCGAAACGCATTGCGAACGCCTCGGCATCCGCTGCATCTCCAGCCAGCGTGGTGGCGACAGCGCGGCCATCGCCCGGGACGCTGTGGCCTCGGCCAAGGCAAAAGGCATCGACGTGGTGCTGGTCGACACGGCCGGCAGGATGCAAAACAAGCAGAACCTGATGAACGAACTCGCCAAGGTCCGACGCGTCGCCGACCCGCACCTCACCTTGTTCGTTGGCGACAGCCTCGCCGGCAACGACGCCGTGGAGCAAGCCCGGATCTTCCAGTCCATGCTGCAGTTCGACGGCGCCGTGCTGACAAAATTGGACACGGACGCAAAAGGCGGTGCAGGCCTGTCCATTGCCTACGCGACGGGTCGGCCAATCGTCTTCGCCGGGGTGGGTCAGGAGTACGGGGACCTCCAGCCCTTCGACCCTGACTGGCTCGTTGAGCAGATTTTTGCGTGAGGTGAACGCGTGGACAGCCCGTTTGAGGACCAAGCGACCGAGCGCTTGTTCATGCTCGTTCAGATGCTGCAGCGGACGGCGATGCTGAACATGGCCCTGCTTCCGCACCCTGAAGGCGGGCACCGGTTTGACCTTCCCGAAGCGAAGGAAGCCATCGACCTGCTCGGGGCCCTGCAAAGCACGACCAAGGGAAACCTCGACGCGCGCGCGACCGCCATGCTCGACGGCATCGTGTCCGAACTCCGTCTGCAGTTTGTCGGTGCACCTGAGCGCCGCCGCCGCCTTGAGGAAGAGGAGGAGCAGTCCGAGACCGTTCGCCAAACCTTCGCCTCACCACGGGACGGCCCGAAGGAAGACCTCTGAGGCCAAACGTGCGCATCCTTCATGGTCGCAGCACCCTCCATGGGGGCATGGCGGAAGGGGAGCAGGCCGCCACGGTGCTCATCGTTGACGCCAACCCGATGAACACGCTCCGGCTCAAGGAACTCTTCCGAGCCCGCGATTTTGCCGTTGAAGTCTGCGAAGACGGTGACAAGGCGGTGGACGAATACATTCGGCTTGACCCCGAATTGGTGGTGCTCGCCCTCGACCTCCCTTCACTTGACGGCCACCTTGCCGCCCTCGAGATGCGGGAGCATGGGGGCGACGAGCGGCTGGTGTTCGTGGCTCCGCGTTCGATGATGGGTCTTGCACGTGATGCTGCGCACAGCGCAGGCGCGGTCGCGGTGCTCGAGAAGCCCGTGTCGCGCTCCGCCCTCGACGACGCGTGGGCTCGCATCCTCGGACCCGTTCCTGAAGCCCCAGGGCTCGAAGATCTGGACGCCCTCTATCCCGAGCGTGAAGGCTCCGCTCCCTCCCTCCCCGACCTTCCTCCCTTGCCCTTGCCGCCGTTGCCTGCGCTTCCTCTTGACCCGGCTCCGATGCCGGTCGTGGTGGTGGAACCCATCGTGGCAGCAGCACCCACCAAGCGCCGCCGCCGATGGCCGCTGCTGCTCCTCGTCATCGTGGCTGGCGGTGCGGGTTACGCCGCGTTTTCGGGCATGATTTGAGACGGTGCAGGAGCAGCGTCCACCTCCATCAGCCGGCCCTGCTGCAGCACCGACCCCAGCGGGGCCCGGACCACGTCCTCGATGTCGAGGCCCCCTTCGTCGAAGAGGGTCATGTCCCCGGCGGCGAGACGGGCGTCGAGGGCACGGTCTTTGGCGACGGCCCGGAGCACAAGCCACACCATGACGGCGAGCACCGCTGCGAGCAGCAGCCAGCCAACGGCGGTTTCGGCGTCCATGCTCACGCACCCGTGCGTTCCAGCAGCGCTGACCACGAAGCCTCGGCGTAGGCTGCAGCAGCCTCGGCGGGCGAGGAGGCACGGTGGATGCCCGAGCCCACGATGATCGCATCGGAACCGGCGAGCACCGCTTCCCGGGGGTCGCCGTAGCGCTGCCCCATGGCGCCGTCCCCGACCGCCAAATTGACCCCCGGCGTCCAGATCATGCGCCCTTCGCCAACGCGAGCACGGAGGTCCCGAAGTTCGTTCGGGCGGCTTCCGTTGCCGATGAATCCGAAGACACCGTCGTGGGCAAGCCCGTGGCGGACCACGGCGTCGGAATAGTGGCCAGCCAGCAGGTTGCCCCGGCTCGACATCTGAGCCAGCAAGAGCACGCCGCCCTCCCTTCCTCGGTCCGTCCATGCCGCGTGGCAACCGTCGACAATGTCGGGTCCGGAGATGAGGTGGGCGGTGACAAGGTCCGACCAGCCCGCGATGCCGTACAAGCCGTGCATTTGGTTCCGGGTGATGCCTCCGATGTCGGCGAATTTTCGGTCCTCAAAGAGGAGGAGGTCGGCCTCGTCGGCAGCAGCACGCACCTCGGCCCATCCGTCCGCCGTCCAATCGTCGACAAGGTCCACGTGGGTCTTCAACGCCGCGATGTAGGGGCCGGTTTGCTTGACAAGGTCGAGGATTTCGGCGACCGTACGCCGGTCGGCTGCCAAGCACACCAGGCTCTGTGAGCGCGCTGCTGTGGCCATGTACCGGCGCGCCATCGAACCCTCCATCAGGCTCCAACGTTCGCCCCATGCCGTTTCTGGACCCATGGTCTTGACCTCGCAGGCCCGTCCTCAAGCCTTCCGCCCTCAGGCGAAGCGGGCATGCAGCGCTTCAAGCCCGGAACGGAAGGCAGCGATGGACCGTCGGTGGTCGACGGCCGCGGTATGGGACTGGGCCAGGGCGCCAAGACGCTCTTTGTTGTCGTAGGCGGACCTGAGGGCTGCGATGAGACCTTCGATGCCGACCTCGCGGTCGACCAGCACCCCGCCAGCGCCCAACGCTTCCCTCTGCGAGCCAATGTCGTTGGTGACGCTCGGCACACCAAAGAGCCCCGCCTCGCTGATCACCCGGCCCCACGATCCGGTGCTTGAGAAGTAGATCAGGTGAACGTCGAGGCCGCTAAAGAAGGCTGCCGCATCGACGTGGCCAAGCGCCGTAGCGTTCGGGTGACGGCCCAACTGCTGTGGAAAGGCGCTTCCTCCCGCCACGTGCACCTCGGCCTCCGGCCACGCTTCAGCCAGAGCTGGGAGCAGCCGATGGTAAGTGGCCAGCCCCTTTTCTGGGGTGACGACCATGATGCCAATCCGCGGCTTGCTCATGTCCCTGGACGCCAACCCCTTCGCCCGTTGCTCGTCGACGCGCTGGCGGGTGCCGAACCGCGTAGCGAAATCCACCGGAAGCGGGACGCTGCACGTCGCTTGGACGTCAAAGGCCCCCCGAACCTGTTCCAGCAGGCCTTCTCCGGCAGCGCACACCATCGCTGCTCCCTCCACGGCCGAGCGGTACAGGTGTGGGAAACGGAACACGGTTTCGTCCCGGACGAAGAGCACCCACGGGACGCCGCGTGAAGCGAAGGCCGACGCCGCACCCGCAGCCCACTCGAGTTGGGTGACCCCGATGCCTTCGGTACCGACCGCGTCGAGCCATCGGTGAACCTCCCGCTCAAACATCGCGTTGCGAAGCGCAAGGTGGCGTGCATGTGCCCACGTTCGAGGCCTGCCTTCGCCCCCGCGCTCGCGGAGGGTCCACGCCACCTTCGACCACGCCCCCTCAATTCGAAGCGGTCGGCGGTGAACGTTCACCTCAGGGGCGAGCAGGCCGAGCGGGGCGCCTCGGTCGCTGCTTGCGAAGGCCTCGACCGACCACGCAGGGCTACGCTCGGCAGGGGGGGAGGGTTCCAGCGGCGTGAACGCTGGGGCCGTCTCGAGGAGAGGGCCGCTGCTGGCCACGCCCCCGATGAGGGCTGCGAGGGAGCGCTCTGCGCCACCTCCGGGGGGGTCAAGGTCCCGTACAGCAACAAGCAGCCGACGCATCCCCTCACCTCATGCGGCGTTCGGCAGGTAGGCTGAGCCCATGTCATCGATGCGCGGGATGACCTGTTCGGGCCATTGACCACGTTCGCGGAGGAGGGCCTCCACCTTGTCGGGCACGGACGGGTAGGCAAGGTCCGTTCGATGGTCGCGGTAGTAGGACCAGTGCCGGTTGAAATGACGGTTTTGCACCCCCATGCCGAGGTACACGGCGTACTTTGGACCCCTTGTTCGACCTCCACAGTGGAGCACGCGGTGGTCGAAGAAGACGACGTCACCGGGTTCGGTGGTGATCCATCGGGAGCGCGCAAAGGCCAGCCGTTGGCCGAGCAACCACCGGCGTACGGTGGAGAACCGCGGGGCCTTCCGTTCCCACCGGACAAGGCGCGATTCCCTCCGGTGCGACCCGGGGATCAAACCGAAGCGGAAGCCCGACTCCGCGTGCGTTTGCAAATACAGGGCGATGCGGAGCATGCGGTAGGCTTCGTCCCCCTCCTCCCAGTCCCCGCCCACGCCGTGCACGCGGTCGACGTTGTCACGGTGCCATCCCGGGGACGAGTAGCCGGCATGGAGGTCGTTGTGGTGCAGGTAACGGACGCCCTCGCCGAGGAGGGCTCGGGCCACCTCGAGGAGGCGCTCGTCCACCAGCAGGTGTTGGAAAGCCTCCTCGGTCGCCACGCCTGCTGGCTTGGTCCATTTTCGTGGTACCCCGTCGACGACGTCTTCGAAATCCCCGTCGGTCACGCCCGACGTCGCCGTGAGGGCCGAGCGCAAGTTTTGGGCCTCCTCGACCGGAAGCAGCCCTTGGACGACGACGAATCCGTCGTGCACGAAGGCCTTCCGCAGCCGCTCCTTCGCTGCATCGTCCATGTCGAGCCCCTGCCGAACCCAGCGCTCGCGTCCCTAAAAGGGGCAGGGCCCTGCGCTTTGCATGCGTGCGCTGCTGTACGCCGGGGAGATGCCCCACGACAGGCAGCACGTGGACACCGTCGTCCAGGCCTTCCGCGAGGCGGGTGACGAGGCTCGGCTCGTCGTGGCGACCGCCCTGCCGCGCCCGGGGGACATCGAAGCGGCGACCTGGTTTGGGCGCCACCTCCGCGGCGTGCTGTGGCGTCGTGCCAGGTGGGCCCCGAACCGGTACCAACACGAGCGCGCAGCATGGTTCGACGAGCACGGCGAGCGTGTCGATCCGGCGAACGGAGCGGATGGCTTCCCATGCCCTCCCTTCCGGACGCGCTTGCCATGGCGCCCAGACGTGGTGGTGGTGGTGAGCCCCCACCAAGGCCACGCCAAACATCACCTCGTGCCGTGGGCCAACGCGGCCGGCATCCCCGTGCTTTCCATCGACCACGGCTCCCCTACGGTGCTGTGGCCTTGGCTGACCTACCGTGGCAGCATGATTGGCTGCACCGCGAACGCGGTGTGGTCCACGGTGTGCGCCGACATCAACACACGTGCGGGTGCGCCCGCAGAACGTCAGGTGATCACCGGTTCCCCCTCGATCGATGGACTCCAGCGTACCGAGGGCATTGACATTCATGCGGCGCTCGATCTCCCTCTTGGCGCCAAGATCGTCTTGCTGCTTGGGACGCATCGACCAAGCGTGAAGGCACCGACCGATGCGGCCTTCGCCGCGGTCATGGACATGCTCGACGGAAGGAACGACGTTGTCGTCGTCCACAAACCCCACCCCGTGGAAGTGCGGATGGGGACAACCTTCGACGGAGGACCTCGTGTTCTGCGGGTCGAGGATCAGTCCCTCTACCTCCCGCTCGTGCAATCTGCGAGCGCCATCGTCTCGCCAGCCACGTCGGTGATCGTGCCCGCAATGGCCGCTCAACGCCCGTTCATCAACACGCTCGTTCCCGGATGCGGTGCGGTGGACGAGGAGGAACTCGGTCGGTTGATGCAGGATCTGGAGGGGGTTGCCTTCGGGGTTGAGGACCTCGAGAAAATCCTCGACGACGGACTCCTGCCCGACCCCGCAGCGTGCGCTCGGGTCTTCGAGCGCTTTGGTCACCGGTCCGACGGACGCAATGGCGCTCGTGTGGCGTCGCTCGCCCGGTGGCTCGCGGCTGGAAAGGACCCCACCGCTTGGTCAGCCTCCGACGTCAAGCCCCTACCTTCATCATGAGGACGTCCTTGGCGGAGGCATGGCCCACATGGACCTCGATGCAGCGGTGGCCGCTGGCGAGACCTACATCATCGCCGAAATCGGCCAAAACCACCAAGGCGAGATGAGCATCGCTAAGCGCCTCATCGACGAGGCGGCTTCGGCGGGCGTGAACGCCATCAAGAGCCAAAAGCGGCACACGCGCACGCTCCTGACGCCTGAGCAATACGACCGTCCGTACGACTCTCCGAACGCCTTCGGCACGACCTACGGAGAGCACCGGGACGCGCTCGAACTTTCGGTCGAGCAGCACGCCGAACTCCTTGCCTATGCTGCTTCGAAGGGCGTCGCGTACTTTGTCTCGGCGTGGGACCCGGTCAGCGCCGGTCAAATGGCCGACATCGGCCTTCCAATGTTCAAGGTCGCCAGCGCCAGCATCACCGACACGGAGACCGTGAACGCGATGGTTGTGGCCAACGTTCCCGTGATGATGTCCACTGGCATGAGCACCGAGGAGGAGATCGACGCCTGCGCGGGGTTGCTTCGTGCAAGCTCGAAGACGAAGGTGATGTTCCACTGCACGTCGACCTACCCGGCGACCTTTGAGCAACTCAACCTCAGGTACATGCCGGTGCTCCAGGAGCGCTACCCAGACTTCGTCATCGGTTTCTCCGGCCACCACCAAGGCATTGCTGTTGACATCGGCGCCATCGCGATGGGTGCAAAGGTGCTTGAGCGCCACTTCACCCTTGACCGTGCCATGCGCGGCCACTCCGCCAGCCTCGAAGTGCCGGGCCTGCAGAAGCTTGTCCGAGACGTTCGGGCCTTCGAGACCGCGCTCGGTGACGGCATCAAGCGCGTGTACGACGAAGAAGTCCCGATGCGGGTCAAACTTCGGCGGGTTCAGTGAGGCCGTTCCATGACCGTGGTCGCCGTCATTTGCGCCCGCGGCGGCTCAAAGGGGATCCCTCACAAAAACATCCGTCCCTTTCACGGCCACCCCCTGCTCGTCTGGACCGTGCGGGCGGCGCTGGCATGCCCTGGCATCGATCATGTCGTGCTCTCCAGCGACGACGAGACCATCCTCCGCGTGGCCGAGGAGGCTGGAGCGCTTCCGCACCGAAGGCCAGACGAACTCGCGACGGACGAAGCAGCGACCGAACCTTGCGTCACCGACGTGCTTCAGCATCACCCTGCTGCAGCGTCCGCCGATACGGTCGTGCTGCTGCAGGCCACCTCGCCGTTGACCTTGCCCAACGACCTTCGCGCTGCCCTTGACGCGTTGGACGAGCAAGGGTTGGACAGCCTGCTGTCGGTCGTTGATGCGCACGTGTTCCAGTGGTCCGTCGGCCCCGATGGCGTAGCCACGCCGCTGAACTACGACCCCGAAGCACGCCCCCGCCGTCAGGAGATCCCCGACCGCGTCGCAGAGAACGGAGCCTTCTACATCGCGCGCCGCCAGGTGTGGGACGAACGGGCATGCCGCCTCGGCGGTCGGATTGGCGTGCACATGATGCAGGCGTGGCAGGCGTGGGAGATCGATACCGAAGACGATTGGCGGAGGCTCGAAGCGCTCGCCGCCGAAATGGGCCTCAGCCCAGCGTGAACCTCAGAAACCGTTGGCCATCGGCCCTTCGCCGCGTGCAGCAAGCAGCACTTCGCACACCTCGCGGACCGCGCCATGGCCGCCTGAACAGTGCAACACGAGGTCCGCCGCCTCCCGCACGGCGGGATGCGCGTTGGCAGGGGCGATGCGGACCCCAGCGACGTCGAAGGCCGCCAAATCCGGAAGGTCGTCACCGATGAACGCAACCTGCGCGGGGTTCAGCGCACGCCTTGCGACGATGTCACGCATCACAGCGGCCTTGTCCGTTGCCCCGATATGAATTTCATCGAGTTGGAGTTTTTCCATGCGTGCACGGGTGATGGCAGAGTTCTCTCGGCTGACGACACCGACGATCACCCCTGCCTCCCTGAGCATGGCGATGCCATGCCCGTCGACCACCGAAAACCGCCTCGCCTCCTGCCCGTCCTCGGTACGCAGCACCGTTCCGTCGGTGAAGACGCCGTCAACGTCGAGCAAGAGCGCTTGAAGCACCGACAGGCATTCACGAACGCCTTCGGTTGGCCGAGCCCAGTGGCCGGGCCAGGCCGTCATGCACCCTCCTCCTCGCTCATGTGCGCTTTCGCGACCTTCCGAACCTCCTCCACCGCACCTTCGGGGAGGAAGGAGAATTCGGGCACCGGCACGCCAAGGCGTGCGTCGAGTTCCATGACCATGCGTTCGAAGACCTCCAGGCTAGGCAGCGAGGCGAGCCACGTCTCAAACCATGCGTGTTGTGCCTTGACGGTCTCGTCTTCGGGGTGAAGGGCCAGCATGATTTGGTTCAGTTGCCCGATGATCATGGCGTCACGGGGCGTCAGCAGGTAGGTGTGGAAGGGGTTACGCTCAATGATGACGTTCTGGTGCTCCTTCCAGAGGCTGAAGAAGTGGTCGTACACGTAGCCGACCAACAGGACGCCAACAAGGACAAGCAGGGCAATGGAACCCAAGCCAACGTAGGTGGCCGGCACGCCGAGCACCCGCCCGTCTGCGGGGATTCGCCATTCCACGTACGGCCAAATCAGCAGCGTGAGCGTCAGGCACCAGAAGCCCATGGAGATAAGGCTCTGCGATTGCTGGAGCCGCCAGTATTGGCGCATGAACCACTTCTTGGCGACCTCGCCCGGTCCCGCAGCCATGCCGGTCGCTCCCCCCCGGTCTGCTTGACCCTTTCCGCACCCGGTCAAAGCGCACGAGCGGTTCCCGTTCTCCGGTGCAGCACGGACGCAGCGTCATCGTGATGAAGGGCCGTGCCGAGGCCATGGCATGCAAGGGCGCGCCGTCTCGCTCG
>JAYPDK010000023.1:0-25910 GCA_038125145.1 Candidatus Poseidoniaceae archaeon | reverse complement strand
AAGGTCGCGTGGCCCCCGCCGAAGAGGCTGCCCATCCTCGACCCCTTTGCGGCCGAGGAGGTGCCGCGCTTCATCCACGTCGAGGGGTCCACGAGAATGCCGCCCGTGCCGTCGTGAAGGATGAATTCCGTCGATCCGTCGTCTGATGCTTCGTACCACCATTTTGTGACGGATTTCCGGTCGTCGCCGGACCCAACCTCGCGCGTTTCCCAGACTTCTTGGAGCCATTCGAAGGCCACCACACCGTCCACCGTGTGCTGTGGCAGGTGTTGGCCGCCGGCCTGCTTCACCAACGCGTCAACCACGCCGTCGGTGAGGGCCGTGAGCGCCACCTGCGCACCGGGGACGCTCGTTGTCCCCACCGTCACACGCAGGGAACCGGACATCGCGGGACGAACTTCGCCCACCAATTCGGCGGGTCCGACGGCCACGGAGCGTACCGTCGAAGTGGGTGTGTCGATCATGCTGTGGAGGCGCTTCCATCGCCCGTAGGACACGGACAGCACGATGGCGCTCAGCAGGAACAACACCACCTGCACCCCCACGGCCAACCAACGGTCGAAGGAGCGGTCTGTGTAGAGGCCTGCAGCCGTCACCGCAGCCACGAATCCCAAGCCCCACACCGAATAGAGCGTGAAGGTCGCGAGGTGGATGCTGCCGAGGTTGTTGGGATGCTCAGGCAGCAAGGCCTCGGGGTGGTCTGGCGCATACGGGTTTGCCCGATTCCACACCTCGTGGCCAGGGGGGTCAAACAGCCAGTCGTGCTGGTCGCCTTCCCATGCCGGGGCGACGGCATAGCGCAGACCTTCGGCGTCCTTGTGGAGGCGAGGACGTGGGTTGTGCTCCTTCTGCATCTTTGCAAAATGCCGGGCCCCGGGGGGGGAGGTCGCGCCCATCAGCACGAGCGCCGCCCCGGCAAAGACGGCGTAGGACGTGCTGAAGGCAGCCATGCGCCCCATGGGGCGCGCAGCGTCCATCCCGAGCACACCAAAGCCGTATGCGTTGACCTCAAGGCCACCTTCGACCACGTTGACGAACAACAGCACCTCGATGTCCTCGTTGCCCCCAACGTCGTAATTTGAGCATCCGTTGTTGGTGGGGTAGTTCACGGGGATGTTGCTGCTGTCGAACCCCACCTCGGTGCCGTCGCTGAGGGTGATCCGGGACGAAGACACCGTGAAACTCCACTGGTCGTTGCCCTCGCTGTCGGTGGTGCAGGACGCAAAACCAAACGGCACGCCCGGCGTGGTGGCCTGTGTTCGCACCCAGACGCCTTCGTTACCGCTCGTCTTGTACAGCAGCACGGGGTCGCTCATGTCGACGTCCTCGAGCGTGTCGACGGTTGGCACGTCTGCGACCGGGGGCACGTCGATCATCGTGGTGCCCGCGAGGAACAAGACCGCTGCTCCTCCGGCCAGAAGCACGCCAAGCACCAGCGCTGCCCAGCCGGCCCATCCGATGGGAAGGCCCGGGACAAAGAAGCCCTGATGGAGGTCTTGACGCGGGTCGCCCATGCGCTGGCCAACGGCCACCACGGCATAGGGGTTCTCACCGCTCGGGGAAGGTGAGGACCACCTTTCCACAGTCCCCGCTTCCCGCGAGGTGCATGCCCTCCTTGAACGAAGCAATGGGCAGCGTGTGCGTCACCACGCGGGCGACGTCGATCAAGCCTGCTTCAAGCAGGGCGTGCATGCGCTCCCACGTGCTCCACATCCGCCGGCCGTTGATGCCCTTCAGGTGGAGGTAACGGAACACAACCTCGTTCATTGGGACCTGCGTCATCTGTTGCCCATAGACGCTGAGGACGTTGACAAAGCCGCCCATCCGTGTGCTGCGAATGGCGTTGCTCAACGCCGCCGGTGACCCAGAAAATTCGCATGAGTTGTCCACGCCGCGCCCGTCCGTCGCGTCGAGGATCGTCCTCACGACGTCGTGCTCCTTGCCGAGGACGAGGTCGGCCCCAAGGACAGCGGCCATGTCCATGCGGAAGCGGTTGTCCCAGTCCACGGCGATGACCTTCGCAGCCCCCATGGCTTTGGCGGCGTTGACCGCGAACAGACCAATCGGTCCGAGGCCGTGCACGGCCACGGTGGCTCCGTCGACCGGGCCTCCCGTGAGGGTGTGGATGGCGTTGCCGAGCGGGTCCTGGACCGACGCGTGCGCAGGGTCAAGTCCGGCGGGGATCGGGCGGGCGTTCACCGCTGGGACGACAAACCACGGAGCAAAGGCGCCGTGCTGGTGCACCCCGAAAATGGAACCGTCCTCGCACACGTGGGCGTTGCCTTCCTCGCACCGGGGGCAGGACCAATCCGCAAGATGGCATTCCACGGCGATGAGGTCCCCCACCGACAGGCCGTCCACGCCCTCGCCGAGCATGGCCACTTCGCCGCTGGTCTCGTGCCCCGTGATGGTGCCAAGAGGCACGTTGGCGCGGCTCCATTCGTCCCACGACCAGATGTGGAGGTCCGTGCCGCAGATGCTTGTGGCGCGCGTGCGCACCAGGATTTCACCCGGGCCCGGGTGAGGGACAGGGTGCTCAACGAGGTCGAAACCGTCCGCTTCATCGCGGACCTTGGTCCATGCCTGCATCGTCTCAGGGAGGTCCACGCCGCAGGGTCGCGTGGCCGACCCTTGAGGTTTGACCCTCCTCGGTCACGCCGAAATCCACGAGTAGCGGCGTGCACCTTCGAGGTCGTCCTCGGCTTCCTCGGAACGCACGAACTCGTCGGTTGGCGGCACGACGGAGCGCTCCCGGACGCCCTTGTGGAGTTCTTCGTACACCGCTGCATCGATGGCGACGCGACCCGCGAGGCGTTCGAAGAGGTTCCAGCGTGAGACGACCTCGCGCCACCGCGGGTCAACAACGCCCTCGAAGACCTTCGCTTTGGCTCCCGAGCCGTAGCCACAGAGGCCGAAGCGGGTTCCGTCAAGGTCCGTGTTGTCCTCAAGGTCGGACTCGAAGGTGGACATCAGGGCGAGGAAAATGCTGCCTGTGTACTGGTTTCCAATCAGGCTGCTGGCGCGTTGCCCCTTTTCGATGCGCTCACGGTGGAAGGAGGTGTACGCCTCCGTTTTCGAAATCGCCCGTCGGTACGCATCCATCGTCGCGTTCCATGCGTCCTCGTCCATGGTGTCGGCCCGTTCGGGAGCAGGCCCAACGATCGCCTCGACCGCGGGCCACATGGCCGTCCCGGCCCGGTCCCTGTGGAACACAGCGGGGAACATCCGCTTGGCTTGGAAGGCGTAGGGGAGGTGCATGATGATGCGACCCCACTGTTCTGTGAAGCGTTCGTCGGCGTCGTGCGTGTACCGGCCGCTGCGTTCTGCACGGCGCTGAAAATCAACGAAGGCATCCCGCACGGCGTCCTGATAGCAACGGTTCGAGTACTGACCGTCAAACACCGGCTCGTCGCGGTGGATGCTGATGGTGTCCTCACCGTGCGCGAAGATGCCCAAGCGACGCAGCGCCGACTTAGGGAGGTGGCGCACCATCCGGTCAAGGATGCCCTCCTTCAGGGTCGCACCGGCTTCACGTGCGAGGTCCAGCACGTCGCCCATCATGGCGCGAACGGAGACCTCACGTCGCGGCTTGAAGAAATCGTGCGCTGGGCTGGTGGAGATGCCCCAGCAATCCGGAATCACAAGGAGACGCGGGTTTCGACGGATCAGGAGGGCGCCGCCACCGGCACCTTGCGTGTACTCGCCGGGCGAGCCAAGTTCGTACTTCGCGTTGTCCGCGTACACCACGATGCCCATCCGCTCGTCGTCCACCGTGCTTCGCGCGCACCAGTCGAGGGTGGTGTGGAGCGCGTCGACCGCTCCGATGCATGCGAAGGTCATGTCCACGACGTCGCAGTTCTGGAAGCAATCTTGGCCGAACCGATCGCCATAGCGCTGCGTCAGCATGTCGACAATGTACGTCGCGGTCGGCTTGGCACCGTCCAACGCAGACTCCGTTCCGAGGTAGAGCCGGCCAATCTTCCGTGGGTCGAGCCCGTTCCGGTCGATGAGGCGCATGACGGCCATCGCGCCCATCGTGGCCGTGTCTTCGTGGACGTCTGGAATGGCCATGGCGGACAGGCCGAGGCCTTTGTTCAGCTTGTCGTAATCGGCCTCGCGCAGCGCAGCGAAGTCCCGCATGTCGAGGTAAAGCCGTGGCACGTGGATGGCCAGGTCATCGATGCCGACCTTCACCTCGAACCCGTCTGACGTCACAGGCAATGGGCTGACGGTCCGCATATCAATCCTGAGGCGGTGGCAGGAGCGAACAGGCGGTTGCCGTTGGGCATCACGCCTCGGCATCGCGTTCGCCCATGGCGTCCAGTTGGGCTTGGATGTCGTCGGGGATCTGTGCTTCGAGCCGTGCCCAGAGCACGTCGTCGATACGGAGCACGGCGCACGCTGCCTCGGTGGCGCCGTGGATGGTGGGCCGCACCACGCTCAGGGGTTCAAGGACCCCGAGCGCTCCAAGGTCCTTCGGCGTCCCGTCGCTCAAGTCAAGCCCAATCCTGTGGGCCTCCACCCCGCCTTCGGCTTGGGCAGCGGTCACGTCGAGGAGCGCGTCGATGGGGTCGAGTCCGGCGTTTTCTGCGAGGGCCCGAGGGATGGATTCGAGGGCGTCGGCGTAGGCTTCCATCGCCAGTTGTTCCCGCCCTGGGGTGGCTTCCGCACGGCGGCGCAGGTGCCGTGCCAAGGCAACGTGAGCCGCGCCGCCACCGACCAAGATACGTCGGTCAAGTCGGACCTGTGCCGCGACCCCCACCGCGTCGTCAAAGCACCTCGAGGTTTCCTCGACAACGTGGTCGCTGCTCCCCCGGGCGATGAAGGTGGCTGCGACCCCTTCGCCACGTACGGTCCAATGGTGAAGGTCGCCGATGAGGTGCGAGCGGCTTTCGATCGCGTGCCCAACGTCGGCATCTTCGGCTTGATCGGCCCGCAGGACCACGCGTGCTCCCGTCGCGAGGGCCAGCAGGTCGAGGTCGCTCGCGGGAACTCGACGGAAGGCTTGGATGCCGGCGTCCATCAAGGCCCGGTGCACCTCGTCGTCGATGGCTCCGGACACGGCAAGCACGTGTGCCCCAAGGCTCGAGAGGTGCGCCACTTCTTCCATCAGGCGTTCGTTTTCACGCCGTCGCAGTGCGTTGAGCACCTCCGGCGAGGTGGCTTGGAAGCTGACGTCGCTGCGCACAGTCCGTCGTTCGATGCCGCCGTCGACAAGCACGATTCGCCCGTTGTTCACGACCTTGACCATCGACGGGTTGGCGAGTCGCTTGGCGAGCACGAGTCCGTTGACGACCTCAGAATCGGTTGCAGGACGACCAACCGCCATGATGGTGCTGATGCGGGTTGGGTCGACCTCCATTCGCCCGTCCACCTCACGCTCAACGGCCGCGGCTGCCTCAACAGCGAGCACGGCCAGCCGAGCTTGCACCGCCGTGCTCGCCTTTCCAGCAAGGCTGGAGCGAACGGCCGTGACGAGGTCGTCGTCCGAGCCCTCGATGGCAAGACGGTCCAGCATCTCGAGTGCCTCCGTTTCGGCACGCCGGTATCCACGGACAATCGTGCTTGGGTGCACGCCTTCAACCACGAGGTGCCAAGCGTTGCGAAGGAGTTCGGCGGCGATCACCACTGCAGAGGTGGTTCCGTCGCGGGCCGTTCGGTCCTGCGCCGATGAAGCATCGATCAACATCCGCGCCACAGGGTGTTCGACCCGGGCGGTTTCAAGGACGGTCACGCCGTCGTTCGTGACCAGCGTGCGACCCTCGTCGTCGAGCAACAACTTGTCGAGGCCTTTCGGGCCGAGGGTGCTTCGAACGGCGCCGGACAGCGCCATCGCTGCCGCGATGTTCTTGCGAAGGGCGCTCCGACCGGAGGTCCGGTCGGTGTCCTCCAGCAAAGGGGCCTCGCTCATGGCGTCGCCACCGAGGGGCACGTCTTGAAGCGTCCGACTCGCTCAATCCTCGTCAACGACCTCGAAGTCCGCGTCCACAACGTCGTCCGCCACGGGGATGCTCCCGTCGCCGTCCTCTTCTGCTGCGACGTTGGCCGCTGCGGCCTCGTACAGTTTGGCGGAAATGCTGTGCATGCTCTGCTCGATCTCAGCCACCTTGGCCTGGACCCCTGCTTCGTCGAGGTCTTCGATGGCCTTGGGCCGCCCTTCATCGTCCTGCACCATGGCTTCGAGTTCGTCGAGCAGGACTCGAACCTCTGCGGTGTCGTCCTCGGTCAGGGTCTCGCTTGATTCGTCCAGCGTGCGCCTGGTTTGGTACACAATTTGGTCGGCGGTGTTCCGCAACTCGACCTTGGCCTTGCGTGCCTTGTCCGCCTCTGCAAATTCCTCGGCTTCCGCGATTTTGGCCTTGATTTCGTCTTCGGAGAGCGAGGTTTGGGATTCAATCTTGATCGATTGCTCCTTGCCGGTGCCGAGGTCCTTCGCGCTGACGTTCACGATGCCGTTGGCATCGATGTCGAAGGTCACCTCAATTTGAGGCATGCCGCGGGGCGCCGGGGGAATGCCAACCAGTTGGAACTGCCCCAACGTCACGTTGTCTTTGGCGAACTCGCGCTCGCCCTGAAGGACGTGAATTTCCACCGCAGGTTGGTTGTCAGACGCGGTGGAGAAGGTCTCGGAGCGGCGTGTGGGGATCGTGGTGTTTCGCTCGATCATCGTCGTGGTGACGCCGCCCAGCGTCTCGATGCCGAGCGTCAGCGGCGTCACGTCGAGGAGCAGCACGTCCGAGACGCCCTGGTCGCCGGCGATGATGCCCGCCTGAAGTGCCGCGCCGAGCGCCACCGCTTCGTCGGGGTTGATGCCGCGGTACGGTGATTTTCCAGTTTCCTTCTCGATGGCGTCCTGCACTGCAGGAATGCGTGTCGAGCCACCGACGAGAATCACCTTGTCGATGTCGCCGGCCTTGAGGCCAGCGTCCTTCATCGCTTGCCGCGTCGGCTTCATGGTCTTCTCAACCAGGCCCGCCGTCATTTGCTCGAAGGTGCTTCGCGCAAGGCTCATGTCGAGGTGAGCGGGGTTCCCGTCGGTCATGGTGATGAAGGGGAGGCTGATCTGGGTTTGCTGGGTGCCCGAGAGTTCAATCTTGGCCTTTTCCGCCGCTTCTTTCAGACGGCTCATGGCCTGAGCATCGCCGGACAGGTCCACGCCCGTGCTTTTCTTGAATTCAGAGACGAGCCATGCGATGATCGCATCGTCGAAATCATCGCCACCGAGCAGGTTGTTGCCTGCCGTGGCCTTGACTTCGATCTGTGGTTGTCCGTCCACGTCGTAGATTTCGAGCACGGACACGTCGAACGTACCGCCACCAAGGTCGTAGACCAGGATGGTCTGATCGATGTCCTTGTCAACGCCGTACGCCAAGGCTGCGGCCGTGGGTTCGTTGATGATTCGAAGGACATCAAGCCCGGCAATCCGACCCGCGTCACGCGTGGCCTTTCGCTGCGCGTCGGAGAAGTAGGCAGGGCAGGTGATGACCGCCTTCGTGACCTCGTGGCCGAGGTACGCTTCCGCATCGGCCTTGAGCTTCTGAAGGACAAAAGCGCTGACTTCTTGCGGCGTGTAGGTGGCGTCGTCCACGTCGGTGCTCCACTCCGTACCCATGTGCCGCTTGACGGAAATCATGGTGCGGGCGGGATTGGTGACCGCCTGGCGCTTCGCGGTGATGCCCACGAGGCGCTCGCCCCCGTCCTTTGTGAACGCCACGACTGAGGGGGTGGTTCGTGCGCCTTCCGCGTTGGGGATGATGACGGCTTCTCCGTTTTCGATGGTCGCGACGCAGCTGTTTGTGGTGCCAAGATCGATGCCAATGACGTTGCTCATGGTGTGGTCCTCCTAGGGTTACAAGATCGGGATGCCACCGTCGTCGTCCTCATCGTCCTCATCGTCGGAGAGGTCGATGGCAATGGTACCATCCTCGAAGGTGGGGGGGAGGTCGTCGTCGAGATCGTCGAGATGCTCGTCGTCGGAACGAGGGAGGTCGCCGACGGGGACCAGCCGCAGGGTGATGTCAAGCACGCCGTTGTTCAGGGTCCAATCGACGACGTCTTGGCAGCGGTGAGGCAACCGCACGCGTGCGACGGGGGCCACTTGCGTGCGTCGCATCACTTCGATTTGCTGCCCTTCCTCCACAAGCGTCAGTTCGACCTGATCCGAGGTCAGATCGGCGCGTCGAGCAACGTCAAGCGTGATGATCATGTTCCAGTCTTCAAGGAAGACATCGCTGGGTGGCAACTCGACGTCGGGGCTGGTGGGCTGCGCGCTCTCGTCGACCTCCACTTGCTTGGCGTCCACGGTCACGTCCAATCCGAGGCCGCGCAGCAATTCATCGAGCCCGCCGCCGCCGTTGAACACCTTGGCAAGGTCATCCATGTCGAAGTTGAACCGCACATCACCGCCTGCCTTCTCGAGGTCGATGCCCATGCCTTCCATGTGCTGACGGAAGTGGTCCATCATGCGCTCAAGGTCGTCTCGATCGAGGTTGATGCCGAGGTTGTTCAGCATGCCGAGCAGTTGCTCAAGCAGGCGTTCCTCCCAATCGTCTTTGTCGGCCATCTCCCCCACTCACTACTGAACCCTTGGTTGCATAGTTCGGTTCCGTTGGGGGTATTTCAACATATGGCGAAGCCGGCGCTGGGCTCAAGAGCAAGTTCATGGGTCGGGAGCAGAAGGCAGCGTCGATGTCGCCTGAAGCGGTGCTCAATGCCTTGCACACCCTCCGCGACCGTCAGGGGGCTCGAGGAACGCCTGGCCTGCCGGACCGCGTCGTGCTCGACTTTGCGGCCAAGGATCCGTCCATTGGACGAGCGGTGGAGGAAGCCTTGGAGCGGCTGGAGGCGCTGATCGCCGAACTTGGGGAGGGCGAGGTGCTCAGGGACGAAGCAGACCTGGTCATGGCCCTTCAGTCTGGATTTGTCAACTTCTACGCCGCGCCGACCGTCAATCCCTACGTCGCCCTTGCTGCGCGAGGGCCGTGGATTGTGACCTCACACGGTGCCTTGCTGCACGACAACGGGGGCTACGGGATGCTCGGGGCCGGGCACGGTCCGGACGACGTCCTTGACGCCATGTCGCAGAACCACGTCATGGCCAACGTCATGACCCCTTCGTTCAGCCAGCACCGCTTCATCGACCGCATGCGACGCGAGGTGGGGCATGCGCGAGCCGAAGGGTGCCCGTTCTCACGCTTCATCTGCATGAATTCAGGCTCCGAATCGATGACGGTGGCCATGCGCATCGCGGACGTGAATGCACTTCGAATGACGGCGCACGGCGCTGCACACGCCGGAAAACCCACCCGCATGTTCGCCATCGAACGGGCCTTCCACGGGCGCACCGACCGTCCAGCACAAATCTCTCACTCGTGCATGGACGGATACAACCGCAACCTGCGAACCTTCCAGGGGAAAGACAACCTGCACCTCATCCCTGCGAACAACATCGACGCCCTTCGGTCGGCCTTCGCCCAAGCAGAACAGGACGGCGTCTTCGTCGAACTGCTGGCCATCGAACCCGTGCAAGGGGAGGGCGCGCCAGGGGTCCGCGTCGAGCGCGCCTTCTACGACGAGGCGAGGCGCCTGACCTTGGAACACGGCAGCATGCTCATCATCGATTCCGTGCAGGCAGGATTCCGCGGTCAGGGCTGCCTCAGCATCGTCGATTATCCCGGCTTTGAGGATGCGGAAGCACCGGACATGGAAGCCTGGTCCAAAGCGATCAATGCGGGTCAATACCCCCTCTCTGTGCTGGGCATGACCGAGCGAGCCGCCTCCACGTACGTGACCGGCATCTATGGAAACACGATGACAACCAATCCCCGTGCACTTGAGACCGCCATCGCGGTGCTTGACCGGGTCACCCCTGAACTGCGTCGGAACATCCTCGAGCGAGGGGAGGAACTCGTCGCTGGTTTGCAGGCCCTCATGGTGGAGTTTCCCGACGAGGTGCTCGGCGTCACGGGCTCAGGCCTGCTTGTGGCCGCGGAACTCGATCCCGAGCGCCTGAAGGTCGTTGGCGATGAAATGGTCGAAATGTGGTGCCGAAGGCACGGGCTTGGCATCATCCATGGTGGCATCAACGCCCTCCGTTACACGCCCCACTTTGGCATCACCAGCGATGAAGTCGCCCTCGTCGTGGACATGACCCGGCAAGCCATCCAGCACTTCAGCGCTGCTTGACTCGACGTCGACCATCGGCGTCGGTCAACGAACGGGTGTTGAAATAGGCCACCTCGAACTTCAGCCAATGCGTAACGTCGGTGGTGCAGAGCGCGCGCTACGAGCGATGTTTGGCACCGGTTTCGTGGTTGCCGATTTCTTCGCAAACGTACAGATCGAAGTCGTCTTTTTGGCCATCGGGTTGTGGGGTGTGCTGACCTCCGCGTTGGGGTACTGCCCGTTCAACAGCATCATGGGCCGCAGCACCTGTGCGGTTGACCTGCGGGCCGGTGCGTGACCCTCAGGCACCCGTGATGAGGTGGTGAAGGGTTCGGACGTGGACGCCGGTCGCGCCGTGGTCGACCATGGTGTTGGACTTCGCACCCCAGAAGGTGCCTGCGATGTCCATGTGTGCCCACGGCACCTGGTCCGCGTCCTTGTCTTCGCTTTGCTTTGGCACGAATTGCTTGAGGAAGGCCGCGGCGGTGTTGGCACCTCCCCATCGGCCTGCCCCAAGGTTGCGGGTGTCGGCGATCTTTGAGTCGGTCATTTCCTTCTCGAACGCGGGCAGCAACGGCATCGGCCATGCGAGTTCACCAACGGCGTTGCCCGCGTCGTGGATGCGGGCCCGGAGGTCGTCGTCGTTGGACCACAGACCCGTGGCTTCGTGACCAAGGGCCACGACGCACGCGCCCGTCAAGGTGGCGAGGTCGATGATGTACTCTGGGTCGTATTCGCCGGCCTTCCAAAGGCCGTCGGCGAGGACCAAGCGCCCTTCGGCGTCGGTGTTGAGCACTTCGATGGTTTTGCCGGAGTAGCTTCGAATGACGTCCCCCGGCCGCGTCGCGTTGGCGGAGGGCATGTTTTCGGCCATGCAGGCGATGCCCGTGACCTTCCCCTCCCAGCCGGTTTCGACGAGTGCTTGCATCAACCCGAAGACGACGGTGGATCCGCCCATGTCGTACTTCATTTCGTCCATGCCTGCAGAAGGCTTGATCGAAATGCCGCCGGTGTCGAAGGTGATGCCCTTGCCGACGATGACGGGCGCCTTTCCGGCCACCTGCTTGTTCAGCCTGAAGATGACCATGCACGGCTTCCGTTCCGAGCCTTGGCCAACCGCACACAGGCCGCCCATGCCTTTGTCCCGTGCTTCCTCGTAACGGATCACGGTGACCTCAAGGTTTGGCACAGACGACGCGTATTCCTCCGCCATGGTGGCGTACGCCATCGGGTACATGTCGTTTGGAGGGCAGTTGCCGAGGTCGCGCGAGCGGTGCACGCCCTTCACCACGCCAGCGATGTGCTTCACCCGCTCGGTGAGGGGGCCCGTGTCGTCGTCGTCGCAATGGAGCCGAACGACGAGTTCAGCGTCCTCCTCCTCCTCCTCGTCGTCCTTGGACAGGTAGGCGTCGTAGCGGTAGTCGCGCAAGAGCAACCCTTCCGCCATGGCGGACAAGGCGTCCAAACTCGCACCTTCGGTGGCGACGGTGAATTCCTTTCCATGGCTCGGCTTGATGGCGGCGACCACGGCCGCACCCGTCGCCCTCCAGACGTCGAGGTCGACCTTGTCCTCGGGGCCGAGACCCACAAGCAAGGCACGCCCGTCTTCAGCACCCACGAGGCTCAGGACTTCGCCCTTCTTGCCCTTGAAATCGCCACCCTCGAGGGCGCGGGCCACCTGGTGCTTCACCGAGGCAGGCACGCCCGAGAGCGTGGCGTCCGCGACGTCGTCGCCTTTGACGAGAGGAAGGACGAGGGTTCCGTTGTGGGTGTTGGTTGGACTGACATCGATGCGCATAGGGAGCCCCAATGCTGCTTCGAGGCGGGGCTAATCAATGCTCGCCATCCCTTTCGCCGAGGTCGATTTCTCTGCGCTTGGCCTCCACGGCCACGGCGGCGAACAGGCTCGCGACCAAGAGGGGCGCTGTGCCGATGGGCAGTGCAGCGCCGTCGGTCGAGGTGCGAAGGTCAACGACCTCCGAGGGCACGCTTTCGTTGACCCATTGGGCGGCGTCGATGACGCGTTTTTGGTAATTCAAGTTCCACGAACCTCCGCCGGTCAAGACGCCTCTGTCAAACGCGAAGGTCGGCGAAGCGGAGGAGGACGCGTTGACCGTGAACATGGAGGAGGCCCACGCGACCATCCCGTCGCCATCGATGTATTCCAAGGAAGCGTTGGCGGTTGTTGCGTGACCGAGGTTTCGAACCTCAAGGCGTACGTCGTCTTCGACCACGACATTGGTGACCTCGAGCCGGGCACGCCAATACCACACGTTCTCGATCAGGTATTCCATCACGTCGAGTTCCTCACCAAGCCGGCTCGACAAGGGCTCTGCCGTACCGGGCAGCCACTGCTCGTCGTCGGTTTCGAAGGTGAAGGTCGGGAAGCCCATCACGCCGTACCCGTAGTCCCGGCTCGTACCCGAATTGGGGTAGAGGCCCTGGTTTGCGTTCTGAATCGGGATGTCCGAAATGCCGTCATGAACAACATCACGGATGTAGTGGAAGAGTTCCCAATCCACCGGCTGGTCGGGGATGATCCCCCAAGGGTAGAGCATGATCCACACGCCCGTGTGCATGGTGACGTACAGGTCGGCGTTCGGAACCACTTCGCGCATGTAGATGCCGTTGGCCGTCGTTTCGGGCTCGCTAAAGGGGCCGCTCCCCGGTTGGGTTTCGTCGTGCTCGTTCCAGTGGTGGTCGTAGTTGCGGTTGAGGTCCACTTGACGAACGTTCCAGCGCGTGTCCATGTCGTTTCCATCGGCGTTCAGCATGATCAGGATGTGCAGTTCCGTGGTTTGAAGCACCTGAACGACCGCCTCGTCCCCCTCGGCCCAGCCTTCGATGTAATGCTCTGCCACCAAGAAGGCAAGGGCGGTCCCAAGGTGCTCGTTTCCATGATGACCACCGTCAATGTAGACCACTTCCTTCGCGGTGCCGTCGGGTTTGGTGTCCACGCTCCAATCGGAGATGCGCACCACATGCAGGGCGCGTCCAAGCACCGTTTCCCCAGCGGAGGTGAGGTCGACGATGTCGGGGTGGTCATCGGCCCACGCGTTGACGTCGATGGTGAGTTGAGCGTGGGTGTGGTAGACGTGCTCCTGGACGATGTCGGGTTGTTGAGCCTGCGCGCCTGCGAGCGCCGTGGTCGCAAGCAGCATGGCCGCGAGGAAGACGGCTTGCCCGCGCATGGACAGGGGAGGTCGACCGGTCTGAAGACCCTTGCCGCTGAAGCGCCTCACGCGGTCACCAGTCGGAGGTGAACGCGTTCGGATTCGCCACGCGTTCGGATTCACGCATCCAGATGGTGGACGCGTCGCCCGTGTAGATGTCCGCATAGGGGTCGACGTCTTCGGTGTCGAGGTTGCGCTGCATGTACGCCTCGACACGCTCGCGGAGGTCCGGCTTGAACTTCCAATAGTGGATGCGCCACTCACGTCCGTCCCAGAGCGTTGTCTCTTCCGACTCCGTGGTCAGGAGGTCCCAATCTTGGAACATGTAGAACAGGTTACGGTCGTTGGGTTCGAGGGCGTTGTCGATGATGCGGTTGTAGAAGCCGAAGAAGCCCAGGGCGTGCTCTGCCATGCCTCGTGCAACCTCCATGTCCATGTCCGTGTCGATGTGCTGCTGGATGGCGCGCGTTAGGTCCTCAAGGGTCATGCTCATGCGATTCACCATCTCCGCCGCGCGAAACCTTTCTCCCGCGACGGTAGTGTATATTGTTCGACACCCTATATGAACACACCGAGGGAAAAGCCCCGGTCGAGGTCATCGAGCCACGCGAATCCTCATGATGTCACGTCGTTCCGCGTAGCCATGGAGGGCGAGGTTCCCACCATGCTCGGTCTCGACGAAGACCCTTGGGCAGCCCCCGACATGGTCGTGCTTCCTTTACCGTACGAACTGACCACGTCCTACGGTCAAGGAACGGCAGACGGCCCCATCGCGTGCCTTGAGGCGAGCGCGCAGGTCGAACTTCACGACGTGCTCCTGAACGAGGACTTGCCTGCGGGGTTGACCCTCCGGACGGAGCGACCGTGGTCCAGCGACGCAGGCAGCCTGATCGAGCAACTGGATTCCATCGAAGGTTTCGTCCGTCCATGGGCTTTCGGTGACGTGTTCCCGTTGGTGCTCGGGGGCGAGCATGGCATCCTCCCGCCCGTTCTCGCGGCCATGCGTGAGCACGCTCTCCTCCAGGGCGACCTTGGCCGACTTACCGTTGTCCAACTCGATGCTCACGCCGACCTGCGCTCGGACCTCGACGGGGAACGTTGGTCCCACGCATGCGCGGCCTCCCGGGCCCTTGACCTCGGCGTTGGGCGCCTGATCCAAATCGGCATCCGTGCGCATTCACTCGAAGAGGAAGAGCGAATCCGTTCGGACGATCGCATCGAGACACATTACGCCCGAGACCTGCTCTCACCGTGCGCTGGCGCAGCCCACTGGGCACGGCTCGTCGAGTCGTTGAGGGCCATCGAGGGCCCCGTTCACTTGACCATCGACATCGATGGCTTGGACGGCACGCTCGTCCCTGCCACGGGGACGCCCGTGCCGGGGGGCCTCACCTACTGGCATGCCTACGAAGCGATCGAGGCCGTGTTCGCCGCACCTGCGGCCACGGTCATCAGTGCGGACGTCAACGAGATTTGCCGACAAGAAGGCTCGCCCCTCACGCAGTTCACCGCTGCCATGCTCGCCACCAAGGTGTTCGGGGCCCACGTGCATGCCCGTCGAGGAGGCCGATGGGCCGCATCATCCGATTCGACGCCAGGGCCGCGCGAATCCATGGTTTGCGGCACATTTTCGAGGTTGGGGTAGCCATCTTTTTCGGGATATGCATAAAAGCCCGAGGTCCTCCGCTCGCGCATTGACACACCAACCGCCTGAAGGCTCCCACGGCAAGCATGTGGTGCTGGACTTCACGGGGTACGCCCCTCCAGTCGAAGACGACGGCGGTTGGATGCTCGAGGTGATGCGTGCCGCGGTTGCACGCAGCACAGCACGTGAGGTGCACGCCCACGTCGAACGGTTCGATGGTGCCGTGTCCCCTCCGGGCTTTGCGGCCGTGGTCCTCCTCGATGAAAGCCACGTGAGCGCGCATTGCTACTCCGAACTCGGCTGGCTGGCCGTGGACTGCTTTACCTGCGGGTCCACCGACCCAATGGGCATCGCTGACGACATCACGGCCTCCCTCGTCGCCGCCATGCCTGACCTTGTTCTGCGCCACCGCGCTGAGATGCCCCGCTTCGTGCACGGCGAGGTGGTTCACCTGGGGGCCTGAGGATGTCGGTCCGCGACTTCGTGGACCACCATTACGAACATTTCAACGCGGGCACGCTTCGCGAAACAGCCCACAGCCTCCTGGAGTTTCTGCAGGGCGGCGGGAAACTGATGCTCACCCTCGCTGGGGCGATGAGCACGGCGGGAATGGGGCGACTCATTGCACCGATGATCCGTGCGGGGCACATCGGTGCCATCTCATGCACGGGGGCAAACCTCGAGGAAGACGTCTTCCGCCTCGTGGCGCACGACCATTACGAACGCATTCCGCACTGGCGCGATTTGTCCGCCGAAGACGAGGTCGCGCTCCTCGAACGTGGAATGAACCGCGTCACCGACGTCTGCATTCCGGAGGAGGAAGCCTTCCGGGCCCTTGAGGCCCATCTTCTCCGACGCTGGCGCTTGGCGGGTGAAGCAGGGGCCCGGGCCCTTCCCCACCGCTACCTGTACGACCTGCTCATCTCTGGGGACCTCGACGACGCGATGCAGGCCGACCCGAGCACAAGTTGGCTCTTGGCTGCGGCCAAGGCCGACCTTCCTTTGCTCGTCCCCGGGTGGGAGGACTCGACCTTGGGCAACATCCTCACGGCCCGGGTCCTGCAGGGAGAGGTCGCCTCCACCGATGTGGTCCGAGGCGGGTTGGACTACATGCTTGAACTCGCACAATGGTACGAGGCCCAAGACCAGCCGGTCGGCTTCCTGCAGGTGGGTGGAGGCATCGCCGGCGATTTCCCAATCTGCGTCGTGCCGATGTTGAACCAAGACCTCGATCACGGGGTTCCGCTGTGGTCGTGGTTCGCCCAGATTTCAGAATCCTCCACGTCCTACGGCGGCTACTCCGGTGCGCCACCGAACGAGAAAATCACTTGGGGGAAGCTCTCTCCTGAAACGCCACGCTTCATCATCGAATCCGACGCCACCATCGTGCTGCCGTTGCTCATCGGGTACGTGCTCGACCTCTGACAAAGGGCAGACACCCCTATGAGGGTCCCTGACGAGGTTGTACCATGGACGCACGTGTGCTTGGCATGACGGTCATGCTCATGCTGGCCACGCTACCGGGTTCCGTTCACGGTGAATCCAGCACGCCGCACCTGCTTGTGGACTGGCAAGGCGAGGGAGCAGGCCAACAATACCTGTTCCTGATGCCCGATGACGCGGCATACGACCTCGACGTCGTGCTTCAGATCCAGCGCGGGAACCAATCCCTCACCCCACAGGTCAACGTCTCATGGGCCACGGTGGACGGGCGTTCGACCGCGACCCTTGTGGCCGAGGTCGCTCCAATGTGGGGGGATTCGGTCCACCTTCAGGTGGCCGTTGTCACGCGGAACGGCGAGGCCACCACCGGCCCTGTGCTCGACCGTTCGTTCAGCGTCGGTCGATGGAACGAGCCGATGGCTGACCACGAACTGACCACGACGTCGTCGTGGACCCTTGAACAGCGTCGTAGCGGTGCGGACGGGCCACAGGCCTTCGTCCTCGACTTCAACGGGCATGGGTGGCAGCAGCGGGTCGGCGAGCGGCTCGATGCGTGGGACCTCGGTGATGGATCGTTGCAGATGCTCGAAACGGTCGATGGTTCGACCATGGACCTCAACCTCACGTTGGACCGCGTCTGGAGGAACCAAACAAGCCTTGCAGGCGTGATGACGAGCACGGTGTTCGATGCGACGGGTTACGGAACACTGCTTCTGCTGGACACCTCCGGGGGGCTGCGAAGCGTCGTCACCACCACGGTCTCGGAAGCGAGCCTGAACCGGTCCGTCGTGCTCGGGGTGGTGGACGAACGTCTTCGTCTCGAGGCCAACGGGACGATCGCCGTCAACGAAGAGGACGCAAGCGAAGCCGGGGGCCAGTACGACCTCGACGGGACCGTTTCGGTGCTTCTTCTCGAGTTGTGGGACGAAAACGGTACGAGGCGGCTGGACCATCAACAGATTGAGGCTCAAGCCACTTTGGTGCTCATCGAGGACGGTACACGGATGGACCTGGATCTGGATGCCTTCACCTCCCTCCAGCGTTGGGAGGACGGTGTTCGAATCGATCAACACGAGGAACTGAAGGGCGAGGGCACCTTTGGTTTCGAGGACCAAGATGAGAACGCGACGATGACCGTGAACGGGACCGTCCACCGCTTCCACCAAGAAAGCATCAACGGCATCACCACCGAGGACACGTTGCACGTTGATGGGACGCTTTCTGGGGACGTCCAAGGAACGTTCGGCGTTGTACGAGGCATCGAAGCGACCACGTCAACGATGAACGCCTCCGGCGATACGTTCGACGTCAACGTCGTCCACCAAGAGGACTGGTTCAACATCACTGGCGTGGGTGGCGGCTCGTTCCTGGATGGGGCCGGCCTCGGCTCCCACCACAACGAATCGTGGTCCTACGACGTGATGGGGATCGACTACGACAACCGAACCGTACGGCTGATCTGGGAACAAACAGGTCCGGATCCTTCCGAAGGCGACGAACGCCCCGCGCGCTCCCCCGTCCCGATGGAGCCGCAAGCGCCCGAGCCGGTGGAAGGTCTCGGCGACGTCGACGTCAGCCGTGAGACCGGGCTGGTCCCCACCCCGATGATGGCAGGCGATCGTGTGCTGCTCGACGGACAAGAGGGCCTCGCGATGCAGATGGACGTGCTGGAGTCAAGCACGGACATCGCCGACGGCCGAACCTTCACCACGGTGCGTTGGACCGGTTCGTACCTCGACCTCGAGGGGATGGCGGAAGGGCACTTGGTGTCGGTAGGGCCGCTTTCTGGATTGTCGACGACCGTCCTTCGTAGCGTTGAGGTCCCCTACGGTGGGTCCGGTGACGTCGCGTGGCTCAACGAGACCCAGCACCTCGACCGCGTGCTGTCCCCGTCGGTGGTCACCGAGGCGGACAACACGTTGCCCAGCCTCCTTTCCCTGTCCACGCCGGCGGGTAGTGCGGTTGCTGAGGGAGGTCGCAGCGCTGTGCTCGTGGCTGAGGTGGAGGACCCCGATTGGAACCTTCGTGACGTTGTGGCTGACCTTGGTGCTCTGGGCCTTGGGCTTCGTGCACTCAACGACAGGGGCGTGGACGGGGACGCAACGGTCGGCGACGACCGATGGAGCACCGTGTTGACCATCACAAACGGCACGGTGGGTTCCTTCACGGTACCTGTGCGCCTGACCGACGCCTTTGGTGAGGTGACCGACACGTCGTGGAACATCAGCATCGAAAATCCGGGACCTCGCGCCGTTGGACTGGACCTCGTCCCTGACCGGGCAGAACGCGGCTCAACCGTGATCGTCGAGGTCACGGTGGTGGACCAGCACGACGTGGAGTCGGTCCGCCTTGATCTCACGCCGCTCGGAGGCAGCGTCGTGGCGATGGAGCGCGTTGCGGGAACGGACCGCTGGGGCGCAGATTTTTCGATTCCTGAATCCGCCACGCCAGGCACCATTCTGCTGAGCCTGGACATGACGGATGGCCTCGGTGCGACCCGAATCAGCAGCGTGACCTTCGACCCCCTCCGTGGATTGGTCGGACCCTTTGCTGGAGGAAGTGCAGCGGAACCCGTACCCTTCGTGCTCACGGTGGTGAACGACGCACCGAGCATCGACGTACCGGACCGGCTCGTGCTGAACAGCGCGGACCGTGGTCGATGCGTGCCGTACGAGGTGGTGGTTGTCGATCTCGATGGCGTTCGCGCCGTTCAGGTCGACCGTGGTTCGCTGACCCCCCTTGGCAGCAGCGCCGGATGGTCCGACATGGTGGACGACGGTACAGGTGACGACCGCGTCGCAGGCGACGGTGTGTGGACCACGTGCGTCGAAGTGCGGAGCGGAACCCCGCTTGGCGCCCATGAGGTCTTGCTTCGGGCATCGGACGACTTTGGCGCCGTCTCCCCAACCGCATCGGCGGTGGTCAGCCTGGAAGAGGGGGGCGATCCAACCCAGCCCGGTGGTGGAGCGTCCATGGCCATGGCTTGGTTTGGGCTCGGCGTCGGCGGCCTCGTGCTGCTTGGAGCCGTGATGGTGATGCTTCGCCGAGGGCCGGGTTCGTTTGAGGATGCCTTTGGCGAGCGATGAGGCCTCATCACCCCTTCCGACAAGCGTTTATACTCCCGCCCGGTGGGCCGACTGCACACGCGAGTGTAGTGTAGTGGTTATCACCTGGCGTTGCCAACGCTAGAACCCGGGTTCGAGTCCCGGCACTCGCATCTTTGCCTTCTAAAAGAGTCACGGGGCTACATTGAATTCCCTATACTCTAGAAAAAGTAGGTTCAATTGAGGTCGGAGCCTTGATGATGTGGAGTGGGATGATGGGCCATGACCGAGCGCGTCATCTACATCGGCAGCAAACCCGTGCATCTCTACATCCGTGCCGTCGTCACCGCGATGGCGGACGGTGAAACGACGGTGACGCTGAACGCTCGCGGGACGGCCATCTCCAAAGCCGTGGACGTCGCGGAGTTGTGCCGCCGCCGCCATGGCCAAATCGCGCTTGGTTTGCCGGAGACGGTGCATGTCCGAAGCGTCGCCATCGATACGGAAGACGTCGAGCGTCGAGACGGCCAAGGCATGCGTGGTGTGAGCGTGATCCGGATCACCCTCGAGGGCGAAGGTGACGTTCCCGCGGCTCAATCCTGAGCGTTCAACAGCGCGTGCAGGCGCCGCGTGATTTCATCGGCTGTGGCTTCATAGACGTCTCGTGGCTGGCCCACGGGGTCATCCAAACCCCAATCGTCGTCCAGCGGAAGGTTTGGGCACGCCACGCCGCACCCCATCGAGAAGATGCGGTCAGCGGCCCCAACGTCGACCTCGTCGATGCTTTTTGGACGCAATCCCGACGTGTCCACGCCGCGGTCTTCGAGCACAGCGAGCGTGTGCCCTGCCACGGCCTCACCGGGGTGGGTGCCTGCACTGCTCGCCTCAAATCCGAGGTGGCGTGCGATGGCCTCGGCCAACTGGGACCGGCAGGTGTTGCCGACACAGACGAAGAGGAGGTGCATGGTGCGAACGGGTGGCCACCTTGTTTGAACGTCGTGGTGATTAGAAGCGGCTCGGCTCGAAGGCTTGGTCCCAAGCGATGGTTGAAGGTGAGCTCGCCGACCTTGGGAGCGATGTGGACGTACCTCAAGCCGGTAGCGCTCAGCCTGTTGATGTGGCTGGCGCTCTTTGCAGGGCACATTGCCGCCGCCGCACAAGGCATGTGGGTGCTCTTTGAGGTGCTCTCGTGGTCCCTCGGTGCCGTCGGACTGGCCCTTGGTGGACTCGCCGTGTCCCTGAACGCGCGGTTTGGTGAGGCGTCCGACGGCCCTCGCGTCCTCGCTGTGGGCCAAGGTGTTGCTTTGGTGCTCTCGGCCTCCTTCGGATGGGCCCGTGATGGCGTTGGTCTTGAGATGGTGGCGTGGCCTGCGTTGTCCGTTCTTTTGTGGTGGCTCATGCACCGGAGGATGACCGTGGCGTCCAACCCCTGAGCGCGCCTTGAAAAGAGCCCCACCAATGGACGACCATGGCCGGTTCCCCCGTGTCCACCCACGACCCCGCAGCAGGTGACGGTGCAGCACCCGCCGCCCCTTCCCCAGATCAGCAGCGTCAGATGGAGCAAGCCTACGCGCAAATGAAGCGAAAAATGGCGATGCAGGCGCTTGGAAAACGCATCAAGCACAAGATCATGGTACTGTCCGGGAAGGGCGGCGTGGGCAAATCCACCGTCTCGACCGGTCTTGCGCTTTCGTTGGCTCAGCAGGGGCATAAGGTTGGCATCTTGGACATTGACATCACCGGTCCGAACGTCCCCAAGATGATGGGACTCGGCGGAAAGCGACTTCACGTTGAGGAAGGTCGAATCCATCCCGCGGTTGGTCACAACGGTGTGAAGGTCATTTCCATGGCCTTTTTGCTCGACGACGACGACACGCCGGTGGTGTGGCGCGGCCCGATCAAGCTCGGCGCGATTCAGCAGTTCATTGGTGATGTGGAATGGGGCGATCTTGACTACCTTGTGATTGACTTCCCACCAGGCACCTCCGATGAACCGTTGACGGTGGCTCAGTCGCTGCCCGACATCGACGGCATGGTCATCGTGACCACCCCCCAGGACGTGGCCCTGCTCGACAGCCGCAAGTCCATCGGGTTCGCTGAATCCCTCAAGGTGCCCGTGCTCGGGGTTGTGGAGAACATGAGCGGGTACACCCTCAGCGGAACGGCCCCTGCCGGAACCGAACTCAAAATCGCCGGGCCGGGAGGCCGAACACACGACGTGACCGCCGACGCTTCGGGTTCGTTTTCCGTGACCCTCGACCTCTTCAAGCAAGGCGGTGGCAAGGCCACTGCGGAGGAATTTGATGTTCCGTTCCTCGGCGCACTCCCCTTCGACCCAGGCTTCGTTCGCGGAGGCGACGACGGGGTGCACCGTATCGTAAGCGACCCGGACGGACCCTCTTCGCACGCCTTCGCCAAGGTCGTGGCCGCCATCCAGTCTCGCATCGCTGAAGGCAGCAGCGCAGGCCTTGAGATCGTCTGAGGTGGAGGCATGACCGGTGATGTCCCTCGGCTCGTTCGGCTTGAGCGTCGTACGACCGACCTCCACCTGACGTGGGAGGACGGGACGGTCCACGAGGTCTCGTACGACGACGTCAGGCACGCGTGCCCCTGCGCCAAGTGCGCCCCCTCGCGAAACGACGACGAAACCAGCGCCCTCCTTCGACGGCAGGTGGAAGCCTTGCCGCCCAGCCTTCCAACCGTTCGTACGGTGGGACACTACGCCGTGACCTTCGAATGGGACGATGCTGGGTGCAGTTCGGGAATCTACCGCTTCGAACGCTTGTGGGCCTTGGGGAGGCGAGAGGATCCCGACGGCGGCCGACCCTACGTCCACGGGGCGTGGTGAGCGTGTTTGAGCCCGCTGAGGTGCTTCACCTTGGCGCTGAAGCCGAGGTGACCGCCGGGAGGTGGCTCGGCCTCGACGCTGTCCGTAAGCAGCGGAGGGCCCGTTCGTGGCGGCACCCCGACCTCGATGAGCGGCTTGGACGGCAACGCTTGCTTGGTGAGGCTCGACTGCTTCTTCGCTTGCACCGGGCGGGTTTGCGTGTCCCGGCGTTGTTCGATGCGGACGTGGACCGGGATGTTCTGGTCATGGAGCGCTTGCACGGTCGCCCCCTGATCGAAGTCCTCCGCGACCGCTCGATTCCCGACGTGTTTCCCGTCATGCAGACGGTTGGTTCCGAAGTCCGCCGTCTCCACGCTCACGCGGTGACGCATGGCGACCTGTCAACCAACAACATCCTGGTCATGGACGACGGCCATGTGGCCCTGATTGATTTTGGGCTGTCCAGCATTGAATACGATCTCGAGCGGTACGGCATCGACCTTCACGTCCTTGACGAAGTGCTTGGGGCAAGCCACCCTGACCGTGAGGGCGCGATGGAGGCGTTGCTCGAGGGCTACCTCGCTTCCGACGTCGCGGATGCCCAGGAAGGCTCTGGCGGAACGGTTCCTTCGGCGGCCGAGGTCGTCGAGCGACTTGAGATGGTGCGCACGAGGGTGCGCTACCACGGCTGAGGCTCACTCCTCCTCGATGGACGCAGAACGGATGGACCGTTGGCGTTGCACGACGTTCGCCATGGTGAGGAACAGCGCCACCACCAGCCCCGTCTGAAGGACGATGTTTGCGTAGGGTTGCAGTTCGACCTGTCGGCTGTGGATTTCGACGCTCGTGGTTCCGTCGTTCGCTTCCTCGAGGTAGATGATGTGGTCATCGAGGACAGTGGGCGACCATTGGTGCCGAAGATCGGCCGTCAGCACTTCCGTCCGGTTCGTCGTCAGGTTGTGAAGATGGATCTCCCCGTCGAGGTACTTGTTTTCCGGGTTGCGGGGGTCGAGGTGGTCCCACGCCGTGAAGGCCATGAGGTGGACGCCAAGGTCAGGGTCGGCAGCGGGGTACTTCCCGTCCCCAACGAGCACCGTCGTGGCCGTGGCGCGCTCGTAGAGGAGCAGACGATCCACGGTGCTGACGTTGACCACGGCGGCGACGTGTGTCGGGCTCAGGTCGAGGTCGATGATGGTGGCGTTGGCCACGTCAGCGGGGAGCCCCCACGCCGCCATCGCCTCTTCCTGTTCGACCGGCGCCGAAGCGTTGAGCACGATGCCCACCGACCCTGTTGTTTGGAGCCGGCCGATGCGGACCTCGCCCGGTGCGTCGGTCGAGGACCACGCCAACTCTGCACCAGACGTGGCCAGCACGCTCACGTTGGTGGCCACTTCGGGGAGGGCAACGGCTTCTCCGGTGGACGTCCAGCCTTGCAAGAGACCGTCGATCACGGCCAAGACCACGCCGCCTTCTGCGACGGCGAGGGAGGTCGGCCGCGCGGTCACCGAAAGGTCGAGGACGGTGTTCCCTTGCGCCTTGGTTTCCACCGCCACCAACCGTGTGGCGTTGGCCATAACGAGCAGGCCTTGGTCGAGCGCGAAGGGGTCACCTTCAATCATGACAGGTTGATCCACGAGGATGGGTTCGTCAGGGAGGGTGAGGTCGTAGAGCAGCATCACGTGGGCGCCGCTTTGGTTGTCCAGGGACGCCAACCATCCATCGGCGGCCGTCGCTCCTTCTGGAGCGACCGTCCCACCGGCAGGGAGCGCCTGATGCGTCAGATCGAACGTGACCACGAGGAAGACCACGACCAGAACTCCAATCAGGGCAAGTCCGGTCTCGCGCGCTTCAGGTCGGCGGTACCGTCGTGCAAGGTCCGCAAAGGGTGCTGCGAGTGCAGCGAGCGCGATGCGTGGGCGTGTGAGCAAGGAGGCCAACCGGGCGTTCATGGTGCGCTCGTCGCCAATGCGCCACACGAAATCCACACTCCGTTCCGTCAAGGCGACCGCCAGCGAGGCAACGAGCAAGCCACCAATGATGTCAGAGAGCCAGTGAATGCCGAGGTACACAATGGTGAACGCGGTCAGCAGAATGTACGCGAGGACGGTGTGCCGGTACCGTCGCCAGCGTCCGTCCTCGTCCCAACGAAGCAAGGTGAGGAAGACCACAGCAGGGATGCCGATGTGCAGGCTCGGCATGCCGTTGGTGAACGGGTCAATCCTTCGGAACCAGTCTGAAATTTCCGGATTGAGGTCGTAGGCGAGGGTTTCCATGCCGGGAATCACGTCCCCCGTCACGCGGACGTTGAAGAAGAGGTAGAAGGGGACGGCAAGAACGTACACCCACGCGATGGAGAGGACGATTCGATCGGCCATCCAGCGGTCGTCGAAGTACGCGACGTAGAAGACGGACACGTAGCAGATGAACATGAAGCCAGCCACGTAGAAGTGGGTGAGCCACGAGGTGAGCCACGGTGCCTCAAAGGCCTCCTGAACCCGCAGCACGAGGTCGCCTTCGATGGCGTACACCCACGGCGTCATGTCGAATCCAGCGCTCGCCATCAGGATCCTGTCGATCTGGTCAAGCGAGTCCTTCGCGTTGTAGATGATGAGGAGCAGGAGGACGTGCACCCAGTACCGCCGAATGAAGTCGACAAAGCCTGAGAGCGTCAATTTCGCCCAAGGAGGCGCGTAGAACGGAAGCAGGATGACCCCCAACGCGAGGGCGCTCATCATCCAGGTGAGGTAGACTCCCTCCACGTCCTCACCTTGTGGGTCCTCGCCACGACCCACCCTTCAAGGTTCAGCGACGTCATGACGAAATTGGCGCACCTATCGGTGCGCTCATGAGGTGCCGGGGCGTGCGGGGTGCATGAGCGACAATGTGCTGTTGGTCGAGCGGGTCCCTGTGAACGAAGACGACCCTGACGTCGGCGTCGTTGTGGTCGCGACCATCAACCGTCCGGACAAGTTGAACGCGCTGAACCAAGCGGTGATGGGGGCCATCAAGGACTTCTGCGCTGACGTCGAGCAGGACCCCTCCGTGCGGTGCATCGTCTTCACCGGAGCATCGCCAGGTCCCGCCCCGGAAGGGAAGCGCCAGAAGCCGAACGCCTTCGTTGCGGGAGCCGACATTTCCGAATTCCAAGGCCTTGGCAGCAACGAGATCCGGCCGATCTTCGAAAACAACGGCTGGGAGGCCATTTGGAGGCTCAGCCTGCCGACCATTGCGATGGTGGACGGCTTCGCCCTCGGTGGAGGATGCGAAGTTGCGGTGTCCTGCGACCTGCGCGTCGCCAGCGACCGTTCCCGGTTTGGTACGCCAGAGATCAACCTCGGCCTCATCCCAGGTGGCGGAGGTACGCAGCGCTTGGCCCGCTTGATTGGGCATGGTCGCACGATGGAGATGGTGTACACCGGTGAAATGATCGATGCGCACGAGGCGTACCGCATCGGTCTGGTCAACCACGTCACCGCCCCAGAAGCGTTGCGTGACCGCACCATGGAGCTGGCTCGAAGCATCGGCAGCAAGTCCTCCCACACGCTGCGCGTGGCGAAGGCCACCGTTCGTGCGGCCTTGGAGACCTCCCTCAGCGAGGGCGTTCGGGTGGAAGC
>JAYPDK010000022.1:0-26130 GCA_038125145.1 Candidatus Poseidoniaceae archaeon | reverse complement strand
GCGCGCTTGTTGCTCGGTGACGAGCCGACTGGAAACCTCGATTCGGACACCACCCAACAGGTGATGAAGGCCCTGCTTGACATCTGCAGAAAGGAGGGCGTGACCGCTGTCATCGTGACCCACGATGAGGCGCTCACCGCCCACGCTACCCGCGTCCTGCGGCTAGATTCTGGTCGCTTGCACAGCGACGAGACGGGAGGGGCCGGGACCCTCGTTGGCAAAGGCAAACACGTCGTCAAGGACGTGCTGGACACCGCCGAGGACGTGGTCGAAAGCGTCCGTCGTCCCGTCGAAGCAGCCATTTCCGGAGGCGTGAACACGGCCAAGGCCCTTGGGGCGGTGGCGAAGGACATCGCCGAAGCGGCTCGACCCAAGCGAAAGGAGTGAACGGCGTGCGTCTGCAGGTCAAGCGTCTCTTCCGGCACTACGCCCGCAACGGCGTGGTGATGGGGCTCTTCCTGATGCTGCTGATCATGTCCACATCGGTGTCGGTCATGATGGCGGAACACCTCCGAACGGCCGACGAGGTCTACGCTCGCTACTACGAGGAAACGAACCTCGGCGACCTGTTCGTGGAGGGGCCGGACGGGTTCACATACGACCATGCAGCGTTGCTCAGCGCCTGTGAAGGAACGCCTGAAACCGCTGGCCTCTCCATCGAGGCGTGCGAAACGCGCCTCACGCTGCGGGGCGAATACAGCCTGACCGAGGACCAACGGGCGGCCGTGGCGCTCGCCCGAGGGTGCATTGACGGCGATGCTGCCTGCGCGGACACGGTAGGCGACCAAGCCGTCATGGTCGTGCACGGCATGGACCTCACGGATTCTGGGTTAGGACGCATCAACCGGCTGTACGCCCTCGATGACGACGCGCAAGCATGGGGAAGCCAGCGCCCCGGGGACGGAGAGGTCGTGCTGGACCAACAGGTGCGCAAAGAGATGGGCGTGGACCTTGGCGACACGGTGACCATCGAGGTGAACGGCACCGAACATGCCTTCGACGTCGTCGGCTTTGCGGTACAACCGGACCATGCGTACTGGGTCTCCTCACCCGACGTGCTCGTACCGACACCGGGGACGTTGATGGTCGCCTACCTCGACATTGAGGTCCTGGTCGGCTTGAGCGGCATGGACGAAGGGACCCGAAACCGCCTGCTCGTCGACGTGGAGGGGACGCCGGAGTGGGACCTGCTCGACACGCCGGAGGTGGAAGGACCCGACCTGCAGGCCTTGCGGGAAGCCCTTGCAACCTCCTTGCGGGAGCAGAACCTGAGCACCGTGCAGGTCGGTGACCGAAGCACCCAGTTCGGGGTTGAGTTGCTTCGGCAGGACCTCGAGGGCGCCAAAACCAGCCAGCCGGTCATGGTCGGCATGCTCGTCAGCGTCTCTGCCCTCATCCTCGCGGTCTCCTTGGAGCGCTTGGTGCGCCGGCAGCGGCGGGAAATCGCCGTGCTTCGCTCGCTTGGTACCCCAAGCAGCACCCTCCTGATGTCCTACCTCCTCCCACCGGTCGTTCTCGGGGCAGTGGCTGCCATCGTCGGGATCGCCATCGGCACCCAACTCACCGAGGTCTTCGTGCGCTACTACTTCGGCGTCATCGGCAGCGTCCCCGTGGTCGAGGTGCTCCACGACCCATCGGTGTGGGTCGCGACCTTCCTGACGGTGATGGTCATCGTCGTGCTCTTCACCTTGTGGCCGGCCCGCTCGGCCGTTCGACTGTCCCCTGTCGAAGTGGACCGCCGTGAAGCCGGTGAGCGCCCCGGCCCCTTCGTGGTCTGGATGAGCCGCTCCCTGCCCTCGTCGGTCGCCTTGGGTGCGCGTTCCATCTTCCGTCACCCGGCCCGGCTGACGGTCACCGTGGTGGGCCTCGGCATGGCGATGATCCTGTCCAGCGGTTTCGCGCTGCTCGTCAACTCGATGGAGGCCTCCTTTGTCGATGCGCAGCAAGCGGACAACTGGAACTACGCCGTCTACCACAACCCCTTCGACACCGCTGAAGTGGACGCCTGGCTGGACGCGGACGGCGGTGTGCACGCTGCGGAGTGGGCCTTGAGCCTGCCCAACGTCAGCCCATCCGGTGACACGCGAGCGATGACGCTTGAAGCGCGCACTGCCTTCAGCACCGACGGCAGCACCTCGATGCACAACTCCACCTTGCTCGACGGACGCCTGCCGTCGGCTGGGGCGTCCATTCCTGAAGCCGTCGTGGACGAAGGTTCCGCCTCGATGCTCGGATGGTCCGTCGGCGACGAAGTCAGCCTCGACGTGGGTGTCACGAGCATCGACGTCGAACTTGTCGGGATCGTCAACGAATTCCAGCGCTCGGTCTGGGTGCATCACATTGACGTGGCGCCGGACCTTGGGATGGAGGACCGCTACAACGTGCTCTACCTGAAGGGAGGAAGCGAGGGTGCGGCCTCGCCCACAGAGATCCCTGGTGTTCAGGTCATCGACCAAGACGAAGTGCGAAGCAGTTTCGCCAACGCATGGGAGCAGCAGTCGGAAATCATGTCCGTGTTCATCGGTGTCGGGCTTATGATCGCCGCCATCATCCTGCTGAACACGCTCGTCATCAACCTGACAGAACACGACGCGGAATACGCCACTTTACGCATCCTTGGTGCCTCAGCCCCTCGCATGGCGGGAATCTTGACGGTGGAGCACGCCATCATAGGCACCCTCTCGGCCATCTCCGGGAGCGTGTTTTCGATCCTCGCAGCGGAAGGGATGATGGCCGCCTTCTCGACGTGGAGTTTCCATTTCACCCTCGACCTCGAGTACGTCACGGTGGTCAAGTACGGCCTCGTGCTGCTCGTCGCCGCCTTGCTGATGACGCCGGTTGGATTGATGCGCTTGCGACGAATGGACCTCGTCGAACGGTCGAAATCCTTCGGCCAATGAACACCGCCCGGTACGAAAGACAGGCCTTCATATGCGCTTCAATCGGCCTGCGGACGTGGACGAACTGAACGGTCTGGCTCGGGTGCTCGTGCGCCGTGTGAACCGGGTGCACCTCGCGGTGCTGCTGCTCAGCCTGCTGATGGTCCCGGGCGCCATGCGTGCCTTGGAACCCATCGACATGGAAGCCTACGACATGGCATCGCCTGAATTGGATGCCCAAAGCGAGATCGACGAGGTCTTCGCCTCCTCGGAGGTGATTGTGGCCTTCCTTGTCACGGTGCGGGACCCGGCCATGGTGGACACCTCTGAGGCGGTCCCACGGCCGTTCACCGTTGACGGTGTGGCGGACTGGACCTCCTTCCCTCCCGTCACTGAAATCCTACCGGAGGGCGAACCTTGGGGGGGCATTGACGCCCCACCGGGCGGTATCCTGAACCTCACGGTCTTGCGGGAAATTGACGCCAAGGCGGACATCGTCCGAAACCACCCCCTCAACGTGACGCTCAAACCCCTCGTCAACGACGTGACAGGAGCGCAAACCGACGGGGTGATGGCCCTGCCCGACATCTTCCGCGCCTTCATGTCCAACGCGTCCATCCTCACCAAACCCTCCCGCGACGCCTTTGGTGCAGAGGTCCCTCCCCGAACCAACTGGGACGACTGCGGAGCACTGGACTGCCTCCCCTTCGACGACCAGAACGTTACGCAGGACCACATCGATTTGGCCGCCCAGCGGCTGGTGGACGCGGCGGACGTCACCTTCCTTCGCTGGTTGTCGCTGGACCGGGGCTTCCGGGCGGACGTGAACGCCGTGAGCGTTGGCCCCATCGGCGCCTCGCTTGGCGAGGATGGATGGTCGAGCGACCTTCGTGGGAAAGGGCGCTGGTCGGCCAGCGCCTCGTGGATGCTCGTCCAACTCGACCGAGGCACCCTGACCGAAGCAGGGTGGACCATGTCGTGGAAGGATGCTGCTCAGGAAACGGCGGTCCGCGTGACCGAGGACGGCGCGGTCGTTGGCGGCTTCCGTCTCGCCGAAGGCGACCTCGTGATGCATCCGCCCGCCTACGACGAAACGGCCTGCTCCGCCATGGTCGAGGAGGGCGACGGGCCGTGCTCGGTGGAATGGTCGGTGATGGAACTTGAAGGCCTGATGCGGCGGCACGACATGACGAGCATCACGCTTCAGGTTGGCCAGGCCGTCAACGTCGAGGTGAACCGCGAACTGCAAGGCAGTGCTGGCCTCATCTCGCTGATGGGGCTCGCCATCGCCGTGCTGCTCTTTGTGTCGCTGCGTCGACCGACGGACGTCGCGATCGTGCTCGTGTCCCTTGGTGCCGCGTTGTTGTGGATGCAGGGCTTGATTGGGCATTTGGTCACCGTCACCGGATGGTTTGGACTGAGCCTGATCGCCCGGTCTCAGTTTTCGAACCTCTTGCCCATCCTCGTGATGGCGCTCGGCATCGACGACAGCCTGCACGCGCTGCACCGCTACAAAGAGGAACGAGCAACGGGAAACAGCCCGGAAGAGGCAACGCAAACCGCCCTGAGCAGGGTGGGCCGAGCCATCCTTCTGACGTCCTTGACGACGATGGCGGCCTTCGCAGCAAACTTGTTCTCGAACATCGCCGCCCTCCGCTCCTTTGGAATTGAAGCCGCCTGCGGCATCCTGGCCGCCTTCCTGCTCACGGGCCTGTGGGCGCCCCTGCTGCGGTTGAGCGTTGACCGATGGCTCGAAGCGCGTGGAAAAGCCACGGACACGACCCGCGCACACACCAGCGTGCCCGCCGCGCTTGCCGCGGTACCCGTGCTCAGCGGACGCTGGAAGCCGGCCCTCGCCATCGGCGTGCTTGCGCTGCTGCTCACCGTCCCGGCAGCCGTCGGCATGAGCCGCTTGGAAGGCGATTTTGCCGTGGAAGACTTCCTTGACGCCGAATCGGACTTCACGGCGGGCGTGAACCTCGTCAACGCCCGCTTCTCGGACGAAGGAGAACCCGCGGTCTTGCTGCTCGAAGGCGACGTCCTGGATCCGCGCGTCTTCGCGGCCATCGAGGATTTCCGGACCGCCTTGGACGAAACGCCGGAAGGGGTGCCCGACAAGATCACCCGGACGCCTGATGGGAGCATCGACATCCTCGCTTTGGACGAAATGGTGAACCTGGCCATCTTCTCGATGATCGAGGAGCCCGCCCCGTTCGAAGCGGCGGGGATGGTGCTTGAGGAGGAGAACTTCGGTATTGGTTGCTCCCGCACGGGTGCAGCACGCTTGCCGAACCTTGACGACCGGGATTGCTTGGCCTTCTTCTACGGCTTCTTGTCCGTCCACGGCGTCCCGGGTACGGCCTCCATCCCGGCGATTCCAACCAGCATCGTTTCGCTGTACATCACGCCGGAAACCCCGCTCGATCCGCAGCAGCCCTGGCTGGATGAGGACGGGGCACCGGCCAACTACGAGGTCATGCTCATCCGCTTCGGCATCACGCGACCCGAGCACTTCCCGAGCATGAAGGGTGGCCTCGAGGAAATCTGGAGGGACCTCGACGTCTTCACCAACCTCTCGTCTGGTACCTACGACGCTCCGGGAGCAGCGGAGGAGGGGTCGCCGCTGACCTGGGTGATGCTGACGGGTCGACCTGTTGTGCGTTACACGGCGAGCACGGCGATGCAGGACGAGATGCAATCCTCACTGATCCTTGGGACCCTGTTCGTCCTCGTCACCTTGAGCATCGGCTTGCGGTCCGTCCCTCAAGCCTTGATGTCGCTCGGACCGATCCTTGTTGTGGTGGTGTGGCTGTACGGACTGATGCACATGACCGGCGCCAGCCTGAACATCGTGACGGTGACCATCGCGACCATCTCGCTTGGTGTGGGCATCGATTACTGCATCCACGTGACGGAACGATACCGGGAGAGCCGTCGAGCGGGGCACGACCACCGCGCTGGACTGAAGGCCGTCGGCGGCGCATGCGGTGCAGCCCTCATCGGCTCGGCGGCATCGGACATCGCCGGATTTGCGGTGATCGCCACCTCCCCGATGGGGCTCTTCTCGTCGTTTGGCACCTTTTCCGCGGCGATGATTGCCCTCTCCTTGTTCGCGAGCCTCGTGCTGACCACCGCTGGTCTTGGCCTGCTGAACGGGCCCACAGCATCGGCGAGCGATTGAAAGAGGGGAGCGCCCGGAGGGGGAGCGTCGGACGCAGGGGGTGGTCCCCGGTGCGGCGGTGAGCCTGATGTCGGAAACGCCAACAGAGGACGAGGAAGACTGGACGACCTTTGCCAGTGCAGCCTTCGGTCAGACGGACTACTCCTTGTGGGACGACGTCGAAGTCGTCGCTGAAACCGAGGACGATGGTTTCGACGAGGGCGACGACCTCGACGATGAGATGTGGGAAGAACCGGAGCAGCTTGGCACCCACACCGAGGAAGTCCCTCGAGCACCGAACCCCGCTGGCCACAAGCACATGGTCCGCCTTGGCACCTGCGACGCGTGCCTCGGGCGGCTCGGTGGAAAGCAGCGGTGGGACCAGGACATGCGTGCGTCCGGAGAGGAACTTCGCGCCAGCGTGGTGCAGCGTGACCCTCACCTCGCCAACGCACGTGAAGCAACACCGCTTTGCCCCTTTTGCGAAGACCTCTTCGATGAAGTCGACCTGCTTGCGGACCTCATTGTCGAATCCATCGAGGGGCGGCAAGCCAAGCGGCTGCAGATTGGCGCACGTTTCCCGAAAGACCAGACGGAAGAGGAGGACGCCAACCGCAAGCGGTTCGGTGCTGCTGGGTCGGAAGCGCTGAAAGCGTCCTTGGTGCAGGAGGTCGGAAAGGCCGTGCTCGAACGCACGGAAGGGCTGACCTTGGTGCAAGAACATCCAGAAATCTTAGCGATCATCGACGTGATGACCCTCACCGTCGACCTCGACGTACGCTCCGTCTACCTCTACGGGCGCTACAGGAAGCTGCAGCGCGGCATCCCCCAAACCCGCTGGCCGTGCCGCGCGTGCAAAGGACGAGGCTGCGACCGCTGCGAGGGCACGGGCCTGCAGTACGCCACGAGCGTGCAGCAACTGGTGGCCGACCCGCTTCGGGCCTTGCTGGGCGCCGAAGACGACGCCTTTCACGGCATGGGCCGTGAGGACATCGACGTGCGCTGCCTCGGTCGCGGTCGCCCCTTTGTGATCGAACTCAAGGCGCCGTTGCTCCGTGATGTGGATGCGGACGCTGCGATGGCGGCCATCAACGAGGCCGCGGAAGGGGCACTCGAAGTCACCTCCCTCCGGCCCTCGTCCCGAAAGGAAGTCGTTCGTGTGAAAGACACCCCGGCCGAGAAGTCGTACGCCATTCGGTTCCGTCTTGAAGCCCTCTCCGAAGGCGATTTGGCCGTGCTGACGGCACCAATGGACCTGACGAACGAAGACGTGCAGCAACGCGGAGGAAAGAAGCGCAAGCGCCGAGGAAAAGGTGCACGGCGAGGCGACAATGACGCACCGGCCGACAAGCCGCTCCCCACACCGGCCCCTGAGTCCCCCGTCGTGGATGAGGCCAGCCTGAAGGCGCTCAAGAAGGCGGAACTCGTCGAGCGAGCGAAGGCCGCGGGCGTTGCACAGAGCGGCACCAAAGACGAGCTCATCCAGCGCTTGCTCGCCGCCGCACCGGCAGAAGCCGCGCCCGTGGAGCGCCTTGACAACGAGGCCATCGTTGCGGCGCTCAAGGGCTTGGAAGGGGTGAAACTCGCACAGCGCACGCCCGATCGCGTGGCGCACCGACGCGCCGATCTGGTCCGTCGTCGAAGCGTGTTGTCGACCAGCAACCCCCTCGTGGAGACGATGGACGATGGAAGCACGGAGGTTGAATTCACCCTGCGGTGCGAATCAGGCACCTACGTCAAGGAGACCGTGCACGGCGACGGGGGCCGTACCCAGCCCTCTGTCGCCGCCCTCATCCGGGCCCGCTGCGAGGTCTTGTGGCTCGATGTGGCGGACATCCACGCGGATTGAAGCGCGCCGTTGCGCTTAAATGAGGCTCGATGGTCGGCAGGACGTCCGGAAGGTGCGCACAGCGTGTCTGAGGGCAGGTGAAACATCATGAAGCGCTCCCATGGGCTCCGCGTCGGCACCCGTAGCATCCTGCGTCGCCGAAAGAGCGAGCGATCTCGCCTCAACATTTCCCGCGTCATGCACGACTACAGCGAAGGCGACCGCGTCGCCATCGTGCTCGACGGCGGCCAGCAAAAGGGCATGCCGCACCGCCGTTTCCACGGCCGCACGGGCTTCATCGAAGGCCGTCAAGGCCGCGCATGGGTCGTCGCCGTGAAGGACGGCAACATGCAGAAGACCGTCATCGCTCGCCCCGAGCACCTGCGCCCGTTGGAGTGAGGTGAACATCATGTCTGACGAAGAGACGTACGCCGATTTCGCCACCGTCCGCGACCACCTGTTGAACGCGGAAGCGCGACGCAAGAACCTCACCTACGAGCAAACCGCGGCGCTTCAGCACGCTGAATGGGCCGCCAGCGAGGGCCGCATGGGCTACAAGACGGACCCCAAGGTGTTCCAAGAGGTCCTGAACGCCGTGCTTGAGATCGAGGTGTTCCAGGACCATGCCGACCTTGCCGCCAAGATCGCCGAACTCCTGCCCGAGAAGGCGGAGGAAGTTCGTGCCGTGACCGGCAGCCGCCGCATCACGGTGTCGGACGCCGACGTCGAGCAGGTCCTGACGCTCGTGGCCCAGCACGTGGGCTTTGAGTGAAGCCTGCTCGAGGTGAGGAAGCGTGACCGGACGAGAGCGTCGGGTCAAGGTGCCTGCTCGAAAATCGAAGGAGCAACCCACTGGTCCCACCCAACGCCGCGCGCCGGCGTACGGACGACCCGCCCCCCCAGCGCCGGCACCCGCACCAAAGCAGGAGCGGAAGAAAGCGGACCCTCAGCAGCGGTCGAGTTCCTCGAACCGACAGCAGGGCGGCCGCCGCCCACAGCAAGGCCGCCGAGGGGCCCAAGGAGGTCAGCGCGGTCAACGTGATGGGAAGCCTGCAGGACTCCCGAAGGACCACCCCCTTCGCGCTGTGGAATGGGCCAGGGTTGTCGAGCACGACCTCGGTGAAAAAGTGCTGATCGTCGTTGGAGAAAACGACGGTACGCTGGGCCGCATCGCCACCAAAGACGGAGCGGAGTTCCAGCCGGTCGGTGCGCGATTGAACCTCAAGAAGGACAGCAGTATCGTTGAATCGCTGCTTGGGACCGCGCAGGTGGCCCGCTTGAGCCCCGCAGCGCGTGCTCAACTCCCTGATGCGTTGGCGGCGATGGTCGCCGACGCCCCTTCCCACTTCCTGAAGGGATTTTGGAACGTGGCAGGGCACGTCAGCAGGAAGACGCACGCCTTCCAACTCCTTCCCGGCATCGGCCCGAAGAAGGCCGAGGAACTGGTCGCGGCCCGCAGCGCGGCCGGGGGCTTCGACTCCTTCGCCGCGCTCGAAGAAGCAGCAGGATTCGACGGTGCGGTCGCCCTTGCTGCACGGTTTGCTGAGGAACTGCTCGACCAGAACCTCCAACCACGTCTTGTCACGATGCTCCTTCCGGTGAAGGCATGAGGCGAGCCGCGGACCTCTGCGCCCTGCTTCAGGCCCGTCAACCCAACGACACCGACCTCGGTCAACACTTCCTCGTCGATGAGGTCCATCTGGCCGGCATCGTGGACCTTGCAGGCGATCTGAGCGGGCGAAGCGTGCTTGAGATCGGTCCGGGACCCGGAACGCTCACCGAACACCTGCTTGATGCGGGCGCCGTTGTGACGGCCATCGAGGTGGACACGGTGGCTGTCGACCACCTTGAGCAACACTTCGGTGAGGCCATTCAGCACGGTCGCCTCACCGTTCTGGCCGGTGATGCGCTCCACCACCCTTGGCCAGGGCACATCGATGCCATCGTTGCCAACATCCCGTACCAGATTTCTTCGCCACTCATCGAACGCATCGAAACGTACCGCCGCGATGTCGTGTGCCCCCAACGTGTGGTCCTCTTGGTGCAGGAGGAATTCGCCGAACGGCTGACCTTGGCCACGCCGGCGGACCGGGGGAGCCTGGGCGTCTGCACGGCGCTCGGCTGGGACGCGTCCATGCACCGCCGCGTGCCCCCCGGAGCCTTCCGTCCACCGCCGGCCGTGATGTCCCGTGTGGTGGCCCTCGACCCACGCACGTGGCCGGAAGCGGTGGACCATCGCTTCGTTCGGTTGGTGGTCCAGCAGGCCTTCGCGTCGCGACGGAAAAAACTCAGGACGTCGCTGCAGCGCCCACCACGGCGGCTCAGCCGCCGACCTGGATGGTACGCCGAGCGCTGGAACCGGGGCCTTGCGTCGTTGAAGGACGACCACCGCCTCGATCAGCGTCCCGAAGAATTCGACGTCGAGGCGTGGCTTGCGTTCTGCGCGGACCTTGCTGAGGCTGAGGTTCATATTGGCTGACGGTGAAGGCAAAAGTGCGAAGGCACCTTTTCATGGGAGGGCCTTCACGGACGGGCTGCGCGGGGTGCACTCATGGCAAAGAAGGACACCTACCTCGCGTTGCTGCGACGTGGAATCGACGAGACGACGGCGATGCAGCTCGCCGACGCTGGCCTCAAGATCGGGGACCTGAAGAAAATCGACAAGGCGATGCTTGTCGAAAACTACGGGCTCAAGCCGGACATCGCCGATGGCGTGCTTGAAATCATTCAAGCCGGTGGACCTCAATCCCACGGAAAAGAGCGCTACCTCTCGAAGGTCCTCGCGCCGGAGCGGAAAAAGGAGAGCAAAATCGAGGAGATTCGCTTCCAACGTGAGCGCCGGGACGTCCTTGCGGAACTTGCGGAGCAGAAAGAGCGGCTCAAAATCGCGAAGGTGGAAGCCTTCCGCGCTCAGAAATTGGTGATGAACCGCTTGGGCAAGACCGTGGAACTCATCGTCAAACTCGAGGACAACCTCGACGACGAAACGAAGGACGACCTGAAGGTCAAGATTCGAGACCAACTCGAGACGCGTGGGCTTGAAGCCGCCCGTGACCACGAGATGTTGGAACTCGAGGGCACCCCCCAGGACATCGTCGACTACCGCCGTCAGCACGTCCCCGCCCTTGTCCACCACGCCTGCCCCGAATGCGGTGAAGAGATGGACCCACGCCAGTCCAGGGACGAAGACCGTCCCGAAGAGTACGCACTGATGTGCTGGGACTGCGAGGAGAGTTTCCAACCCCACCTCATCGTCAACGTGACCGCGCGCTTGGACGGACCTTCGCGCCTGCTGATCGACGAGCACCGCGGCCCTCGTCATCCGGTGCCGCCGAAGCCAGCCCGGATGGACCTGCAAGGCGTCAACCGGCTGATTGAACAGGACCTGGAGTCAACGAACGCCTCGGCCAACGCCATGACCGCGAAGGTCGAAGCAAGCCCACTCGTGGGTGGTTTGATGGACATCAACGACTGGATTGACCAAACCATCGCGGCCAAGGGGTACATCCAAGCGCAAGAGGACAGGGAGGACTTCATTCTCCGAACCGGCGCCGGGGCGACGAAGTTCAACAAGTGGATGAAGAAGGCCGGGCTGTACTTCAACAAGCAGACCGGGCGATGGAGCCGCACGAAGGAGCGCTGATTGAGCGATGACGGCCGTGGTCCGCTTCCTTCGGGGCGCGACCCTGCTTGGTCAAACCCCCTGCGATCCGGCGGCCACGCTGCTTGAGCACGCCGAACGTGCTGGCCTCTCGTTGGCCTACAACTGCACCTCGGGAACGTGCGGTTCGTGCATGGTGACGCTGCTCACCGGCGAGGTCGAGGTCCCCGACGTGCTCCCCCCGGGGCTCGATGACGTGCTCGTTGACGATGGCGCCCGGCTCGCGTGCATTCAATGCCCAAAGGGCGACGTCGACGTCGATGTTCGTCCGCCGTTGTGAGGGATCTGGATGGCGTGGGGAAGCACGGAAAGCGCCTTGCTGGTGCTGAACCTTGCACTGGTGGCGCTCGTGGTGTGGGCGCTCCGACGGAAGGTGGTGCTGAAACTTGCAGAAGTCGAGGACCGGCACCTCCGAAACGCACCGCACCGCGGTGACGGAAGCGAACCCTCCCAGACTGAAAGGTCTTGAAGAGCAAGCGGCTCGGCCGCCCATGGTTCTCCTGAACGGTCGATCGGTCCTCGGGCCGTTGGACACCGACGGAAGGGACCTCGTCGCCGTGCTTGCCGAGGCCGAGGGGATGGACACCCCGGTGTGGATCGACGTCCACCGGCCGGACGAAGAGGTACGACGGATGCTTTTGGACGACCTCGCGTTCGAAGAACTCGCCGTGGAGGACGTGTTTGGCTACGCCCCAACGTCCGTGCAGCGCTTTGGAAACGACCGTGTGTTGGTCATCAACGCCCGTGATGCGGACAACCGGCTTGACACCGAGCCCGTCAGCGTCTTCTTGCGTGGGTCCGTGCTCATGACCTTGCGGCGGGCGGAAATTCCCGCCATGAAGGCCTTCGGTCGACGGCTGAAGGAGGCAGACGCCGAAGACTTGGCCCTTGGCGTGGACTTCCTGCTGTACGAACTGCTCGACACCATTGCCGACGACTGGGCCCCTCGCCTGACGGCCTATTCGGACGCCTTGGACCGCCTCGAGCACCAGATCTTCACGCATGAAGGACGGGACGCAGGCATCCTCGAGGAACTGCATGACCTCAAGCGGCACCTGCGTGAAGCGGCGAAATCCATCGAATCCCTCCATTTCGTCGTCATCCGCCTGCTCAAACCCGGGGACCACCTGGTCAGCGTGGGCACCCACCACTACTTCAACGACGTTCAGCAACTCGTCGGCGCCCTCATGCGTCGAGCGAACAACTACTCCCAAGGTGCCACGTCGGCCAGGGAATCGCACATCAGCAACGTCAACCTCAGGCTGGCAAAGACGAACGCGCGGCTGTCGGAAGTGATGACCACGCTGACCATCACGGGTGCCATCATGCTTCCGTTGACCCTGATCGCCGGCATCTTCGGCATGAACACGGCCCTCCCAGTGCAGGCCGAGAGCCTCGGCGGGTTCTGGGGCATCATTGGCCTCATGGTGCTCTTCGCCATAGGCATGCTGACCTTCTTTTGGCGGCGCGGCTGGCTGTCCAATCCGAACGACGACTGACCTGCCGTCCATGCGTTGATGTACGGTCGACCACGCATCCACCACGTGCCCTCCGAAGACCTGCTTGCGGGAGCCCTCCCTGTGGGGCGCTTCGTGCACGGGCTTCGCAGGATGCTGCAGGAGGAGCCCACCCTCCAGCGCCAAGTGCTGCGGGGGGAGGTCGGGCGCTGGACCCGGGCGCGCTCGGGCCACGTCTACCTGACGTTGCGCGACGATGACGGTTCAATGGACGCGGTGATGTGGTCCTCGCGCGCACCCCCACACGATTTCGAGGAAGGTTCCGAGGTCATCGTGCTTGGAAGCGTGGACGTGTACCCGCCACGCGGGCAACTGCAGTTGTCCGTCGAACGGATCTTCGCCGTGGATCGCCTCGGTGACCTCGAAGCACAACGGCGCCGCCTCATTGAGGCGCTTCGAAACGAAGGCGCGCTGGACCGAGCGCGGCGCCCTTTGCCGTTCATCCCAAAGCACGTGGCCGTCGTGATCGGCGCTGGTTCTGCTGCCGAGGCGGACGTGCTGCGTTTGTCGGAGGACCGGTGGCCTGGACTTCGACGGACCGTCATCGGGGTCCTCGTGCAGGGCGAGGGGGCTGAAGGGGAACTGGTTCGGGGTCTGGAGGCCGCCGCCGCCATGGCGGACCCCACCGTCGCAGCGCGGCACGGCGCCCCACCGGTCGACGTCATCATCGTTGGACGCGGTGGTGGCTCGACCGAGGACCTCTGGGCCTTCAACCTCGAAGCCGTGGCCCGTGCGGTGCTGCGCATGCCCGTTCCTGTCATCTCCGCCGTTGGTCACGAAGTGGACGTGGTGGTGACCGACCTCGTGGCCGATGTCCGTGCCTCAACCCCTTCGGACGCCGTGGAACGGCTGGTTCCCGTTCGTGTGGACCTGGTGCAGCACCACGATGAACTCGAAGCACGGTTGTCCACCGCGTCGATGCGGCGGACGCACGAAGCGCGGCAAGGCCTCCTCCTGCTTCGCCACCGGCTTGCTGCTGCTCCCACGACCGGATTCACGGCGGCCACGCGTCGCCTCGACGCCTTGACCGGACGCTTGTCCCGTGCCACAGAGTCGCGCCTTCGGCAGCAGCGGGACGTGGTGAACAATGCCGGTCAAGGGCTGAAGCGCCACGTCGACCATCGTTTGGCTGCGGACCGCACGCGGCTTGCCGAGATGGACGCCGTGCTCCGCAGCACCGACCCCCGCAGGGTCATGGAACGCGGCTACGGCATGCTCCATGCCGACGACGGTCGTCTGATCACTTCGGTGACGCAGTTGCGCGCCGGCGATGCCCTCATGGTCCACCTCGGTGACGGGCAGGCAACGACCACGGTGGACCGCGTCGAGGGAGGCGAACAGGATGGATGAGGCACCAGGATACACGGAGGCACTGCAACGGCTGGAGGCCATCGTGGCGGAACTTGAGCGCGGCGGGGCGGATTTGGAGACCACCGTGAACATGTTCGAGGAGGGGACGGCGCTCCTTCGCGTCTGCCAGAACCACCTTGAGGATGCAGAAGGTCGTGTGCGGCGGCTCCGGCTTGATGAGGCGGAAGCCGAGGTTGAGGGGAGCGACGACGCATGAGCCGCCGCAGCGCGGCCCTCCAGCAGCGCATCGAGCGACGCCTAGCGGGCTGGACCGACCCTCACGGAGGCCCACCTCGGATCGAGCGCATCGACCTCAACGACGAGGGCGCGTTGCACGTCACGGCCCGGCCAACCAGGCCGCATTGCCCGTGCTGCTTGTACGACCTTGACGCGATGCGGACCGCCCTGCTTGGCGTTCGCGGCGTGGCCTCAGTGCGCATCGATGTCATTGGGGTTCCTGAGCCTGAACGCTGGAATCGAGCCTTGAGGCACGGTGGTTGAGCCAGAGGCTGCACGGAACCGTCCAACCAAGCACGGCCGCACACCAAGCGACCGCTGAGCCAATGGTCAAGCCGAGGGCCGGCAGCGACCAGATGGCGACGGTGGCGTACACCCCAACGCTGGTTGACCCAAGCAGCATGGGTCCCGCCGCACCTCGAGGAACGGCGTTCCCTTGCGCCAACCAGAGGGCCACCATGGTCGTGAGGAAGATGGCCGGAAACACCGATGCAAGCCCCGCGACCAGTGCGTGCCCAAGGGTGGCAAGATGCACGGCAAGGCCAATGGCCAAGGCTGCTGCCATGCCCCTCGCCCCGACCTCAGCGGGGTGCGGTCGACGGCGAGCAGCGGGCGCTGGACGTGGACGACGGGCCACCGCCACGCCAAGACCACCAAGTCCGGCGGACCCAGCAGCGGCAAGCACGAGGCCAGAGACGCCCGACAACAACCGTTCGGCTACGAACAGCATCACGCTGCCAAAGGCGACCCATACGAGCAGGGCGAGCATCGTTGTCTGAAGCAAGACGAGGCGCTCACCGCCACGGAGGCGCTCGGGAACGTGAAGGAACACGAGCAAGAAGACCCCGTTCACGAGCATGCCCATCGGCACGATGGCAAGGCTGGATTCGAGGGACGCCATGCTCGAACCTACCGCCATGCCCGCTGCAGCTGGAACGATGGTGGTGGGAACGGTTCCAAGCACGCCGCCCACGCGGCCTCCCCAACGTTCCACGAGGAGGGTCACGGCGATGGCCACGGCCCCTGCCAACGCAGCGGACACCAGCACGGTGGACGTCATGACCTCGCCTGCCCGACCCGTGCTGCGGCCCGCTCCAGCACCTCGGCTGACGTTCCGTGCAGGACTGCCAACGGCTCACCGTTGGCGAAGGGAACCACTGCAGGGAGCACGTCCACATGGCGTACGAAGTCATGCATTTCCCGAAGCCGTTGCCCAGTCAATTCGTCGAGATGGACGAGCACGCACGTCGTGCCCGTCGACCTTGCCCATGCGTCGGCAGCGACGGTCAGGTCACTGCATTGAACGCAGCCTTCCCGACCGAGAACGAGCACCACGTCCGAGGCCAGCGCATCGCCCAGTTCGGACGCTCCTGGCGTGAGGAGCACGCTCAAGCCTCTGCGAAGGGGTCGATGTTGACGATTTGTTCGATGTCAATGCGCTTGTAGCCGCGCTCGCGTGCGTCGTCGGCGGCGGCTCGGAGCATGCGTCGCATCCAGCCAAGCCCCATCAGGGAACGCATGCGCCCAAGCGCCTCCAAAATTGCCGCGGGATTTTTTCCATAGCGAGCCTCATCCATGATGTCCTGTTCCACCTGATCGACGTACATGTAGTACAAATCCAGCAACTCCCGGGCTGCTTCGAGGGTCACGGGCATGCCTGCGTGACTCTTCGCGATGGAGAGCAAACCGCCTTCCGTGAGCATGCCACCCCCCGAGCCAACCACCAAAGGTTCGGGCTCGACGACGGCTTCTGCACCGAGGACCGGGGCGTGGCTTGCCGCGTCGGAAGCGACGGGGGCTGTGGCCGTGAGGGCGACCTCAAGGTGGCGCTCCTTCACGGTCGCCACGCGGTCGGCAGCCGCCGCATCCGCAGCGTGCTGAAGCACGGTCGCGAGGTGGCGCTCGAGGTGCTCAATGGCCCCTTGGACCGCAGCGGAGCCGACCGATTCGAGCGCGTCCAAGCGGTCGATCATCAATTCACGGGTCCGGTTGTAGTTGAGCCTCGTTCGAGAAGCGTCATCGAGGGTCTTTCGCTCGGCATCGACCGCGAGGGTCTCTGCTTCCATGCGAGGGACCAAGCGGTCAAGTTCCGCGCACAACTCTTCGACCAGCATCGACTTCACCGCACCGGACAGACGAAGGTCCGTGAAGCTGGAAGCGACGGCTCCAACGTGGGATGGAGCGTACGGTTTGGCCGGCATGAGCCTTCCACCGACCCATCGCCCAAGAACGCACCGTTGAGGTCACTCCACAAGTCCGTCCGAGCGGCCCATCATCTGCGCAATTTCCCATGCGTGCAGGCACTCATGACCACCCAGGAAACCGCCCGCTTCGCGTGCAGGACCGATGTACTCCGAGCCGCACATCTGGCAGTGAACGTGCACGACGGGCTCGTTGAGGTAGGTCCCGTTCGCCGTGGTGCGTTGCGGGATGACCTTGCCCACGTCCTCCAACGTCCAACCGTCCTGCTTTGTGCACACCGTATCGTCGTCCTCTGCATCCATGTTGTTCACCATTCCGTCACCCACGGCCAGGCGCCGCCTGCCGTGATGGGTCGAAGTCCGTCCTGCTCTCGGAGCCACGTGTCCTCGGAACCGATGGCTCCGTCCCTGTGCACCACCTTCGGTTCGATGGCCATCGTGCCGCCGACCGGCATTGGCCGGTCGAAACCTGCGGCGACCACCGGTGCCTCGTCGAGTTGCAAACCAACGGAATGGCCGAGGAATCGGGATTGATCTGGGGCCTGCCCCATCAGGTGGTCCGCGTGCCCGAGTTCTGTGGCCAACGCAAGCCCGTCCTCCCACGCTTGGCTGCATGTGCCGCCGGTTTCGAGCACCCCGACCACCTCGTCGCGGACGCTAACCATGTCGTCCAAGCGGTCGTGCCAAATCGGGTCGAGCCGCCCGGCGACGAACATGCGCGTCATGTCCACCACGTACCCCCGGTGCACGTGGACGAGATCGACGAGCACGGGCTCGTCGGCACGAACCTTGCGGAATCCCGACCCCATGCCAGCAAGAGGATGAGGCCCAGCGCCGCCAACGGCGGAATCAAAGAAGGACGTGACACCACCGGAGCGGCCCGCCACAACGACGCCGCGATCGCATTGCAACGGGTACCTGCGCATCTGCACGTGGCCACCAAAGCCCTCGGAACGGCTGACGGCTTCTGCCGCGGCGACGAGGTCGAGTTCGGAGGCACCCTCGCCACCGACCGCTTCGATGGCTTCGAACATCCGGAGTTGCACCTCGGCAGCCTCTTCCATGCAGCCGACCTCCCACGCCGACTTGACCTCACGCTGGGTGTGGACGATGGCCGTCCCGTCGGACACCGTACCGAGGTCGCTCAAGGCTGAGGTGAAGCGTGCGGCGAAGGACGCCGGTACTTCACCCAACTGCATGGCCGGTGCCTGCGTCGCGCCAAGGTCGCGCAACGTCGAAGCAAAGGCGCTCAAGCGAGGAAAGGCCGCGATGGCGTGGGGCGCGTCGTCCTCGCCCGCCTCAAGTTGAGCACGGTGAAGGCTCCGACGAACGAACGCCACAGGCCCATCGCCTCCTGCCTCCGTCGAGGCGGGAGCGCCTTCGGCCGGCACGAACAGGGTCGCATCCTGGCGCCCGCCGGAGTAGTAGTACAGGTCGATTGGGTGCTGAACGAGCAGGCCGGGCAGCCCCGCTTCCCGAAGTCGAACGGCGAGCAGGGCTTGCCGTGCCTCCAACTCAGACACGGGAACGCGCCAGTCCTCGCCCTCTGGACCGACGAGGTCCTGAGCGTCGAAGTCCGGGGCGGCCATGGTCCACTCCGGTCGTCACTCCCCGATGAAGTGGTTGGTCAGCGACGGACCTTCATCGACGATACCTCCTTCACGGTCGGGCGTTGAGCCAACGGCATGCACGCAGCCGCCAAGTGGACGCTCATCGTGGCTGGCGTGCTCGTGGTGATCGGCGTTGTGGGCACCGTGGCGGGCTTGGCGGCCCTCGAGGAAGGAACGCCCTTCGTTGTGGATGACGTGGCGGACTTTGTCGGAACGGAGGGGGACGTCGTGCTGGACATGGGTGCGTCGTACACCGTCTACGCCAAGTCGTCGTGCGATGCATTTGACATGACCGTGGACCTCAATGGGGAACCGTACGCATGGGAGGAATACTGTGACCCGTACTACGACACCGGAGTGTGGACCCATGTCGCAACGATGACCGGGCCGGCCAACCAACAGGTGGCGACCGTCACCGTCTCGTCGGCAGCGGAAATCGCCGTGGTGAACGATCTCAAATACTTCGCGAACGAAGGCGGCGTCCTCGCGGGCATCGGCTTCCTCTCGTGCTGCCTCGGGGTTCTGGCGCTCGCCCTTGGCATCCTGCTGATGCTGGTCCTCGACGAGCCCATGCCAGCAGGCGTCGTCTACCCACAGATGGGCATGGTTGGCGCCGCGCCGGTCGCGGTGCCGGCGCAAGCGGTCATGGGGACGCCCGGCGCGGCCCAGGCGTGGGGGATGCCTCAACAGATGATGGCCACAGGAGCCGTCGCAGGCATGGTTCCTGTCGTCCCACAGGGAACGACCGTCGTCGCTGCCCCCGCAACGTACCAGGTTGACCCGCACGCCGTCCAACAGGCGCCCACGCCCGACGAGCATGGCCTCTTGCCGGCCGCGCCCGTCGGTGGCACCACGCCTCAACCTCCCGTCGCCTCCGCCCCTGCTTCATCACCAACTCTTGCACCTGCTCCGGTGCCGCTTTCTGAAAGCAGGCCCGCAGCGGAGGCCCTCGCTCAGAACGATGCGTTTTGGTCCAAGGAGACGGAAGAACAGCGTCGCCCCGGCGACGAATTCATGTCGTGAGCCTTCCGAGAGGCTCAAACGCCGACTGCGCTTCGGCAGGTCATGGACAGGGTCCTGTCCCTCGACGACGTCGACGTCACTGGACGTACGGTGCTGGTTCGTGTGGACCTCAACAGCCCGCTGGACCCCACGACGAAGGCCTTCCTCGACCTTTCTCGGATCAAGGCCATCCTGCCGACGCTCAACCGGCTTTCCAAGGCCAAGGTCGTCCTGCTTGCCCACCAGTCCCGCCCCGGAAAAGCCGACTACACGGACACCTTGGGTCACGCTCGAGAACTTGGCAGACTCATCGGAAGGAAGGTGGACTGGGTCGACGACGTCTGGGGCGACCAAGCGATGGCGGCCATCGAAGCGATGGAGCCGGGCCGCATCCTCATGCTCAACAACGTTCGTGGCGACGAAGAGGAGACCTCCCTCAAAGGCGGCTTCGGGGTCACGGGCCAAGCGAACCTTGTGACCCGCCTCGCCAGCGTCGCGGACCTGTACGTCAACGATGCCTTTGCCTGCGCCCACCGCGCAAGCCCTAGCATCACAGGCTTTGCTGAGCACCTGCCCTGCTTGGCTGGCGTGCTCATGCAGAACGAACTCACGGCCCTTGGTCGAGCCCTCGAACGACCCGCGCGCCCCTGCCTTGCGGTGCTTGGTGGCATCAAGGTCGACGATTCGGTTCAGGTGGCCGACAACATGCTCCGGGCGGGTACGGCCGACGACGTGTGGTTCACCGGTGGCGTCGCGAACCTGATGCTCGAACTCAGCGGGCACGACATCGGCCTCCACAACCACGATTTCCTCGTTCGCGAACTTGGTCCTGCGTGGCACCCCACCGTGGAGATGGCCAAGGCCCTGCTTCTCGACTTCCAGGAGCAGATCCACCTTCCCGTGGACGTGGCCGCCAACGTCGAGGGCAACCGTGTTGACCTCCCGGTGACCGAGCTGCCCATCGATGCACCCCTGTTCGATCTCGGATTGTCGTCGGTCCGTCGACTCTCCTCGGCCATCAAGGCCGCCGGTACGGTCATCCTCAATGGACCAGCAGGTGTCTTCGAAATGGAGGATTTTGCCCTCGGCACCGTTGAGATGCTGAACGCCTGTGCCGAAAGCGATGGCTTCACCGTCATGGGCGGTGGCCACACGGCGACCCTCGTCGTGCAGCGAGGCCTCGCGGCCAAGATGGGGCACGTCTCCACCGGGGGCGGTGCTTGCCTCGACTTCATGGCTGGCCGACCGCTCCCCGCCGTTGTGGCCCTCGAAGCGAGTGCTCGCCACTTCCAAACGACCCCTGCTCGGCCTGTCGACCGAGCCTGAAACCCTCACCGCTCGCCTTATCACCGAGTGGTGCCCCGCTCGGCTCGCGCCAACGTAGCTTAGCTGGTAGAGCACCTGATTCGTAATCAGGAGGTCGGGGGTTCGAGTCCCCCCGTTGGCTCCTTGCTCCCCATGGTTCGGGGCGACGCTTGATGTGTGCCGGGCAGGTCGCACGAACATGGAGGCGGACGACCGAGCGGTCCGGTACACGGGCACCGTCCTCGTCGATGACCACCAAGCGCTGCATCGAGGGGACGTGCTGCTGCACCCTGACGGAGGGTGGTCCCCCTCCCGGGGGGACGAGGACGTGCTGGAAACCATCGACGGAAGCGACCGGCTGATCACCAGAAGCCTGCAAAATTGGCACACCCACCTCGCCATGCAACTCAACGCGAGGGACTTTTCCGATGGATTCCCCCTTGACCGATGGCTGGAAGAGGCCATCTTCCCCACCGAGGCGCGGCTCACACCAGACTTCGTCCGAACAGGAACGCAGGCTGCAGCCGCAGAACTGCTGCGAAACGGAACCACCTTTGCAGCGGACATGTACTTCTTTCCTGAGGTCACAGGACATGTGCTGGACGAAGCAGGGCTGCGAGGATTGGTCGGAGGTCCGATCTCCGATCGGGCGCTCCCGTCGCACGACGACGCGGCCGCAGCGCTCAGGGACCTCGAAGGCCTGCTCGCATCCAACACTGCGGAGGATCGCGTGCAGTACGCCATCGCCGCCCACTCGGTGTACCTCTGCAGCGACGAAACCCTGCAGCGCGCGGTCGACGTCGGCGAGCGTCATGACGCAAGGATTCACATTCACGTCAGTGAAACACGCAAGGAAGTCGCGGACTGCTATGCTCGAACGGGTCGGTACCCTGTCGAGCATCTGCACCACCTTGGCGTGCTGAAGCCGGGCACCGTGCTCGCGCACGCTTCGTGGGTGAAGAAGCGGGAAATTCGCATGATGGCCGAGGCTGAGGCCACCGCCGTGCACTGCCCGTCGTCCAACATGAAGCTGGCCTGTGGCGGGACGCTCTCGATGCCCCCGTACGCAGAGGCAGGCGTTGATGTGCGCCTGGGGACCGACGGGGCTGCCTCCTCTGGGTCCGGCCTGAACGTCTTGGCTGAGGCTCGATTGGCCAGCCTCGTTCAGCGCCACGACCACTGGGACGCGACCCTGATGACCGCGTCCGAAACCTTCGCGATGGCCACCAAAGGCAGTTCGGATTGGGTGGCGTGGAACCTCGACGACATCCGCATGCACCCTCGCGGCCGTTCGGACAACCGTCATCTGGCCAACCTCATCTACAACGGAACGGATTGCCTTGACGTTTGGGTGGACGGTCGAGCACTACGCCGCGATGGAACGAGCCTCAGCCTCAACGAACGGGCCATTGCCCGTGACCTTGACGAAGCCGTGCATGCCTACTACGAAGACGTGGAGTGAAACCGCTCGAGCACGCCGACGGCCATCAGGCCGACCGAGATCAACAGCAGCATGGCCGTCGCCGCCCCGTTCAGCCGGGCATGGACCTCCCACTCGATGTCCATGGCGAGGTCCTGTGGGGCTTCAATGGTGCCATAGCCAGCATAATGGACGCCTGGCCGGACCACCCACGTAAGGCCCTCGTCGCCGGTTCCGGCCTCACCCATCGCCACCGCGTTGAGGTCGGTGGAGACGCAGCGTTGGAAGAAGGACGAGACGGGCTCGTTTGCACAGCGTTCGACCTCGGCTTCGTCGGCGATGGCGACCCACACGTCCTCACGGTCCCACCGTACCGTTGCTTCGACCGTGATGAGGCCTGTCAAGCGGTGTTCAGGAAGGGGATCGTCTGCGAAGACCACACGATCGGCGCTCGGTGGAGCGGGGATCTCCTCGAGGACCCCTGCCGACGACCAACCAACGGTGCCGAGCAGCGTCAGCAACAGCAGCACACCCCCGAGGACGGGACCCACACGAGCCATCTGCACCATGTCACATCACCAGGAAGGCCACAGCCAGGATCAGGTAGGTACCGAGAAGCATGGCACCTTCCAACCAGTTGGTGCGTCCGTCGGTGAGCAGCGAGTTCGCAACGAGCACGGACAGGAAGGTGGCCACCGTTTCCAGGAGGCCAAACTCGAGGCTCAGGTTCACACCAGCCACCCACGCGACGATGACCATCACAGGCGCAACGAGCAAGGCGATTTGAACGCTTGAACCGATCGCAATGCCAACGGCAAGGTCCATCTTGTCTTTCCCAGCCACCAACACAGCGGTGAAGTGTTCTGCAGCGTTTCCAAACAAGGGGAGCAGGATGACGCCGATGAAAAGTTCCGGCATGTGCCACGCCTCCACGGCCGATTCAAGGTTGTGCACGAGCACGTGGGCCATCCACGAAACAAGCGCCGTCGCCAGCGTCAGCAACACCCATGCATCTTTGCTGCTCATGGTCGGTTGCTCGTGCTCGCTGTGCGTCTCGGTGTGAAAAATTTCAGCGTGGGTTCCAAGTTGAAACAGCAGGGCAAGGCCGTACAACACCAACAGCACGACGGCGGCTGCACGCGACAGCAACAGGACGTCGTCAACACCTCTGTGAGAGTAATCGATGGCTGCTGGGATGATCAAGGCCATGACGGCCAGCAAAAGCAGGGAGCCGTTCGTCGATGCTGCAGCCACGTTGAGTTCCTGCTCCTTGTGCTTCAGCCCCCCATACAGCAAGGCGAGTCCGAGCACCAAGAGGAGGTTCCCCAAGATGGAGCCAATCAGCGACGCCTGCACCACTCCCACCATCGTTTGGGCGACCAACGGGTCACGGGCTGCGGCCAAGATGGCAAAGATGGCGATGATCATCTCCACTGCGTTGCCGAAGGTCGCGTTGAGCAAGCCCCCCACCGATTGGGACGTGCGGAGCGCAATCTCCTCGGTCGCTTTGCCCATCAGGTGAGCCAAGGGCATGATGGCGACCATCGACAGCGCGAAGGCGACCGCTTGCGCATGCGTCGCGTTGGCGTACACCGCCACGGGAACCGCGAGAAGCAACCAATTCAATCGGGAATGTCCCGGTGAGAAGGTGCCGAGCAATCCCGTATGGGCTCCGCCCATGGCGTGCTCGGCCATCGAACCACGACCTCAGTCGTCCTTTCGCTTCACGGCACGGCGCTTTGGAGGAGCGCGACGCTTGGGTGCCTCGTCGTCCTCGTCGTCGTCCGAGGGGCGCTTGACGGCCCGACGCTTGGGGGCTTCACGCGAGGAGCCTGAGGATGCAGCACGACGCTTGGTGGCGGGCCGCGTACGGCGCGGCGCCTCCTCTTCTTCCTCGTCGTCCTCGTCGTCTTCGGCCTCGGACAGCATGTCCATGAAGCCGTCCTCCTCATCGTCGTCGTCTTCCTCGTCCTTCTTGCTTCGACGGCGACGCTTCTGATCCGGTTTGTTGACGGCGAAGGGGTCGTCCTCGTCTTCAAGAACCTCTGGGACGTCTTTCTTTTCCTCCTTGGTGTCACCACCCGTGCCGGTAATGGCGGCCATGTCAAGGTCCTGCGACGTGCCGATGAATTCGGACATCCAGTCCTCGTCTTCTTCTTCATCGCCCGTCTTCTTTGGTGTTCGCATGCTCGTGGTGGCGATGCCAATGGCAGCGATGATGGTCATCAGGAGCAACCCGGCCATGACCCAGACGAACACGTAGGGAGGGTCCATCAGGCCCGGCTTGATGACGATGGGATCAGGGTCGCCCTTGAGCGCCTCTTCGTACTGGCACTGCGTGCTGCCGTCTTCACGGTGGTTGCAGAAGTCAATGGTGAAAATAACAGAACTTGTTCGGACGTTGCCGGCCGCGTCGATGGCTTGGACCGAAATCTGATGGCGTCCGAGTTCGAAGTTGCCCGCTGCGAAATCCAGCGAAACCAACACGCTGCGGTTGTCCTCGGATGCGGACAGACCGGTCGTCACGTCCGCCCAAGGCGTCGAGAGGCTGCCTGTATCCAAATTGTACGTGATACGGTACTGAATCCGATCCACGCGCACGTCATCGGACGCGCTGGCCAAGAGCGTGACGTCGTTGCCGTAGAGGTACTTCGAGCCGTCGCTCGACGGGGACGGTGAGAAGATCGACACCGTTGGGCCACGTGCATCAACAAACCACGAGGTGTCCTCGGCCGAGACGAAGTTGCCTGACGCATCGGTCACGTTGACCCGGATGAGCAACTCACCGGGCTCGGTTTGGGAGGTGATGATGAAGAAGGCGTTGTAGACAGGCCCGCGGTCAGGATTGTCGATGTTGTCTTGGTACATCTGCATCGGGAGGATGCCTCCGGTGGTGACGTGGTTGCCGTCCGCATCGAGCACCTCCACCGTCGGAAGCGCTTCGCCAACGACGTCCATCACCTCGGCCAACAGGCGGTATTCGCCCGCCACCAAAGACGGAGAGACGTACGGGTTACCGGTCTCGTCAAGCAAGGCGAACAGCACCTCGGGAGCACGCGTGTCTTCGTGGACCTGCTTCGAGTTGTCACCTTCGAACACGTCAGGGTTCAGGTTGCCCCATTCGTCCTCGATGACCACGGCGTAGTGGACCTGGCGGTCGAGGTCTTCTTCGATGGCAACACTCGCGATCAGGGTCTTGCTGCCGTTGTTCGGCACGCCAATTGGGCCCATGAGGTGCTCCCATCCGTCGGCGAGCACGTCCGAAACGGCGTCCTCTGCGAAGGGGTCGCCTGTATGGCGGTAGAGGTGGTACTGTTCGTTGTTCTCCGCCTCGTCGTTCTGCCAGGTCACCTGCGATTCAAGCAGGTCACCACGGACAACAACGTCGTTGATGTCGGGCGAACGCGGCGGAAGCGTGTCCTCGACGATCGGCCCAAACCAGTTGAGGGAGTCGCCGTTCTCGTCGTCGTAGGCGCCGGTCAGCATCATGCTGCCCGTTTGGGTGCCGTAGAGGGCCTCCGTCGTGACGAAATAGAAGGCGTTTTCACGCTCCATTCCCTCGGGAAGCACCACATCAAAGAATTCGACACCGTCGTTGGCGTACCCCATCCACGTGACGCTTTGGTTCTCGACCCACATGGCCGGCGTCACGTAGAACGTCGAATACCAGATGTGGTAGCGCTCCCCTTCGACACCAAGTTGGTCAAGCCACGTCACGCGGGTGATCCCATCGCCCATGAATTCAGCATGGACGTTGGTTGGAACCTTGAGCCAAGGGGACCAGGCATCTTCAGCCACCGGTCCAGCACAATTCGAATTGACGGCGTTCGAGACGGTGTGGTCGAAGGCCCCGTTGCGGTCGACGGCGACAACGCAGTAGTAACTCTCTGACCAGTGGCCATGCTCGTGGTTCACCACGAACGACTGCGCGCCTTCCTGTTGGGTGCCGACGTAGCGGAC